>JAILAF010000046.1 GCA_024681775.1 Lachnospiraceae bacterium | reverse complement strand
TATGGTATCATGGGAGCGATAGTGATCTGCTGCAGTATCATACCCTACATCATCCTGCTGTTTACCTCGTTGGAGGAGTACGGACGGATCCTGTGGGGAATCTATCTGTTTTATTATTGCAGCGGGTACTTTTTTCACTTGCCCCATGGGAGAAGCGGAAAGAAAGAAACTGCCGGTGAAGGCAGGACGTCCGGAAAGGAAAATCTGCAGGAGAAACCCACCGGTAAGCCGGGAGATTCCGGTAAGAGAATGCTTATGGCAGCCGCAGTGATCCTCCTGATGGTGGGGGGGAGCCGCCTGCTGATCTGTCACAGGCTTTTATGGAGGGATTATGCTTACCCTCCCGTTGTGATCGTTACATTGCTTATCTTTATAGGGGTAAGGCAGTGTTTCAAAGATCATCGGGGGGAGAAACTCCGGGGACTTTCGGAACTGTGCTTTGGAGTGTATCTGATCCATCCGGTATTTTTAAATATCATCTTTAAGGGAGGAATGGTGCCGGGAGGAGGGCATCTGCTCTTATTGTGGGGAGTACTCATCTATATGGCGGCTCTTTTGGGGGCCGGAGCGGTAACCCGGTTATTGAGGAAGGTGCCTTTTATGCGGCGGTATGTGTTATAGAAGATCGACGGTGATACAGGGAGTCATGCAGTAGGAAAGAAGGAATTTATGGGGGAGAAGAAAAAGAAAAGATCCTGGTTGCATTACAGCTTCATAGCAACCCTGGTGCTGGCAGTGGTATGCATGCTGGGCATGATGATGTGGCAGTTTCGGGATCTGACGAAGAAACAGGAGCAGATCATCGGCCGGGAGCAGTTGGAGATCGTATCCGGGGACCTGCAGAAAGTACTGGCCGATGCCGAGATCGATATGTGGCATGTGGTGGGAGGCATGGAGCGCCTTCTTAAGAATAAAGCAGGCGAAAATGCCCTCATGCGCTATTGCGTTAATCAGAAGATCGCCCTGGAAAGTGAGGCTTGCTTTAATGTATATGTAGGTGGCGAGGGATGGCATGTGATCCCCGGATTCGACGGGGGGCTGGATTTTGATGTGCAGGAGCGGGTGTGGTATCAGGGAGCCATGAAGGTGGGCTATGGCAAAGCCTATATTTCTTCTCCCTATATCGATGCGGCTTCGGGGGATATGTGTTTTACCGTATCCACGGTACTGGAAGACGGTACCAGTGTGGTGGGGCTGGATTATCATCTGCATCCCGTACAGCAATGCATTAAAGAAGTCAGCAATGAAATGGGGGGCGATACCCTGATCGTCAGTGAAGACGGCCAGGTGGTGGGATATGCGGACGAGTCCCTGGTGGGGAAGAATATCACAGAGGTGCTGCCCCAGTATGCCAATGCCTTTCAGCGCATCATTTCTTCCGGAAATGACAATATGTCCTTCGATACAAAGATCGGCAGGAAGACTGTGCGGGTTTTTTACAGTTCTACGGAGAACGGCTGGTATATTCTTTCCTTTTCCGGAAATGTGACTCATAACCGGAGCGGATATCTCTGGTCCTATATATTTGCCGGGCTTACCGGCGTCCTGCTTCTGGTGATGGCGGTTCTTTGTATGTATAGCTATGACCGTATGCGCCGGGAGCATAAGGAAAGGGAAAAAGATGCGGCCTTTCATCGGGAGAGGGCAGCCGAACTGCGTCAGAAGATCATGCGTGTCCTTTCCTACAGCAATTACGATAAGCTCAAGGAGAGTGAAGAACCCCGGGAATTCATGGGAAAGCTGCGGGGCTATGGCATTACCCTGGATGATTGTGTGGAGGATATCGAACGGTATCTGGACAACCGGGGATTTAAGGAAGAGAAGAAAAAGAGGAAAGAGATCCTTGTGGAAAAATTCCGGGATGACCGGAGCCGCATTCTGGTGGTGGGGATCTTCATTACCCTGATCATTACCATGTTCGTGTCCATCTTCATTTCCTCCCGGGCCATGATGGAAGGCGGTAACAACCGCATGAAGGCAGAGGCGGAGAACTATGTTCACGAGCTGGATGTGTGGATCGCGGAGCAAAAGAGCCTGCTGGATATGTTTGCCAGCAATATATCCGCCAACCCGGACATCATGGATAACTATGATGAAGCGGTGAAGTGGCTGGATAAGATGACGGTACAGTATAAGCAGATCTCTGCCACCCACATGACGGATACGGCGGAGAATCATACCGTGATCACCAACAACGGCTGGCAGCCGGATGATAGTTTTCATGTGGAGGAGCGGCAGTGGTATATCGATACCATGAATTCCGAGGCAGAGAGGGGCTTTTCCATATCCAGTCCCTACTTTGACCTGCAGACAGGGCTTTACTGTATCACATTATCCGAGCGGGTGTATGATGCAGAGGGAAATTTCCTGGGGGTATTTGGAATTGACTTTTATCTGGATAAGCTGACGAAGATCCTCAGTGACAGTTATTCCGAAGAAGGTTATGCTTTCCTGGCGGATAAGGACGGTAATATCATTAATCATCCCAACAAGAAGTATGAGCTGACGACGGAGGGCAGCGTTTCCGTGGAAAAGGCAGGATATCTGGAGGTCATTTATTCCGATGAACCTGTGACCATACGGGATTATGATAATGAAAAGCGGGTAGCTTTTGCACGGATCGATGAAAAAACGGGATTTAGCATTGTAGCCCTGAAAAACTGGGATGTGATCTATGGAAGCATATTGAAATATGATGCCTTTCTGGTGCTCATGTTCGGAGTCTGTATTGTGATCATTGTGTACATGATACGTCAGATGCTCCATTGGCAGAAAAAGAGTAATGAGGCTCTTCAGGAGTCCGTAAAGGAAGCCAAGCGGGCGGGGGAGGCCAAGACCAACTTCCTGGCCAGAATGTCTCATGAGATCCGCACCCCCATCAATGCGGTGCTGGGCATGGATGAGATGATCCTGCGGGAGAGCAAGGAAAAAGCCATCCGCGGGTATGCGGCGGACATCATGAGCGCCGGCCGTACCCTGGTGTCCATCATCAATGACATTCTGGACCTGTCGAAGGTGGAAGCGGGGAGACTGGAGATCGTTCCGGTGCGGTATGACCTTACTTCGCTGGTGAACGACCTGGTGAACCTGACCCGCGACAGAGCCGTGAAAAAAGGACTGTCCTTCCACCTGGATGTGGATCCAAAGACGCCGCATATGCTCTACGGCGACGAGATCCGTATCAAGCAGTGTGCCATGAACCTGCTGACCAATGCCATCCAGTACACGGACAAGGGGTCCGTGACCCTGCGGGTATCCTTCCGCAAAATGGAGCGCTCCGCGGCGGGTGCCGACCGTTTCTTCCTGAAGATCACCGTGGAGGATACGGGAGTGGGCATGAACAAAGAGGACATGGACAGCCTCTTTTCCCCGTATCTGCCCCTGGATGAACGGAAATCCAAGGGACTGGAGGGGACCGGACTGGGCATGTCCATCACCAGACAGCTCCTGGATCTGATGCACGGGGAGCTCCACGCGGAGAGCGAGATGGGCAAGGGGTCCGTCTTCTCCTTTGAGGTGGAGCAGGAGGTGAGCTCCTGGGAGGAGATCGGAGATTATACAGAGAGGTTTAGCATCTCCGAGGGAGATGTGGCTGTGTATCATGAACTGTTCCATGCGCCCGATGCCCGGATCCTGGTGGTGGACGACATGGAGATGAACATCACCGTCATGGAAGGACTCTTAAAGCAGACCGGCATCCGGATCGATTCGGCCCTGTCCGGAGAGGATGCTCTGACCCTGGCGGCGACCAACGATTACGATGTGATCTTTATTGATCATATGATGCCGGAGATGGATGGCATCGAGATCTTAAAACGTCTCCGGGAGAGCGGCGGGAAAAATGCGGACACTCCCACGGTGTGTCTCACCGCCAATGCGGTTTCCGGCGCAAGGGAGACCTATCTGGAGGCCGGCTTTAACAGATATATGAGTAAGCCCATCGACGGCGCCGAGCTGGAGAGCATGCTCTGTGAGCTGCTTCCCGGACAGAAGGTCCGCAGGGATGTGCTGACGACCACGGTGCGCCCCGCAGACGCACAGGAAAAACCCAGAGTGCTGGTGGTGGACGATGATGAATCTCTCTGCGCTCTGGTCAGAAGCATTCTGGAGAAGGATTATGACATCTCTGTCAGCAACACGGTGGAGGATGGAGTCAAAACAGCCCTGGAGGTCCGCCCGGATCTGATCCTGCTGGATCTGTATCTGACAGACGGCACGGGCTTTGATGTGATGCAGAGGCTCCGGGAGGACGAGCGCACTGCAGGCATTCCCTTCCTGTTGCTGACGGGGGACAACGATTCCGTCACGGAGGAGAAGGGCTTTAAGAGCGGCGCCTCCGATTACATCCGGAAGCCTTTCGTACCGGACGTGCTCAAGCAGCGGACCAAGCGTATCGTAGATCTGCGCAGATACCAGCAGTCCATCGAGGAAGAGGTGGAGCGGCAGACCAGCCGCAGCCGCAGACTCACCAGGGACATGATGCTGGCCCTGTCCAAGACCGTCGATACCAAGGACCATTACACGGACGGTCACTCCCGCCGCGTGGCTGCCATTTGTGCGGAGATCGGACGCCGGATGGGCATGAGCGATGCGGATCAGATCAAACTCTACGAGATCGGCCTGCTGCATGACATCGGCAAGATCGGCATCCATGAGGATATCATCCACAAGAATACCCGCCTTTCGGATGAGGAATTTGCCGAGGTCAAAGCGCACACCATCAAGGGCTATGAGATCCTGAAGGAGATCACGGACATGCCGAAGCTCCGGGAGGGTGCGAGATGGCATCATGAGAGATACGACGGCTCCGGATATCCGGATCATCTGAAGGGAGAGGAGATCCCGGAGGTAGCAAGGATCGCCTGCATCGCAGACTGTTACGATGCCATGACCAGCACCAGGACCTACTCCGTTCCCAAGCCGCAGTCGGAGGTCCGTGCGGAGATCCTGCGCTGCAGAGGAAAATGGTTCGACCCGAAGATCGCGGACGTGATGCTGCAGATGATCGACGAGGACAAGGATTACAAGATGAACGAGCACGCCTCCGGCAGCGATGTCTGGAAGCGTTACGATAAGCTGTGGGAGTTCCAGGATGTGATCATCACCCCGCCGCCCTCCAAGCCCGTGCCCGCTCCCGTGATTGCGGAGCTTCCGGCGGATCTGGAGCGTATTCCGGACATGGATACGGAGAAAGGCATCAAAAACTGCGGATCCGTGGAAGGATACCTGTCAGTCCTGTCGGTTTTCCACCGCACGGCAGCCGCGAAGCTGGAGGAGATCGAAGAGGCCTTCCGCACGGGCAACGTGGCGGATTACACCATCCGTGTCCATGCCTTGAAATCCTCCGCGCGGATCATCGGTGCTTCGGTGCTGTCCGCTCTGGCGGAGAAGCTGGAGAAGGCTGGCAAGGAGCGGGATATGGATACCATCGTTTCGGAGACGGGGAAGCTCCTGAAAATGTATCGGAAGCTGAACGCGGATCTGGGAGCCATGGATGAAAGCGGAAGCGGTAAGCCCCTCATTTCCGGGGCGGAGATGAAGGAAGCCTACCAGACGCTGCTGGAGATCGCGGAGAGTATGGACTACGGTCTCCTGGAAGGACTGCTGAAGGACCTGGAGAAATATGAACTTCCCATCGATGACGAGAACAATCTGACCTCCCTGGAAATGATGATGACGGAGCTAAATTGGGAAGGCATCGCTTCTCTGGCAAGGGAAGCATTGAATCAAACCTAAGATCGGAGGTGAAAGGATCATGTCGGAATCAAAGAAGGTAGTGATCGTCAGCGCGTCGGACAGTTTTCTGGCAAAAAGCCTGATCACGAAGCTGCAGGGGATCGGTATCCCATCCGTTTTTGTCCATGCCAACATTCGGGAGATCGAAGAGCAGATCCCGGAGATGGCACTGGTGATCCTCTTTCTGAGTGAGGAGCTGAGCGCTGCTGCGGATACCCTGATCTTTCTGAAGGACACGGTGCAGGACAAGGATCTGGGACTCCTGGTCATCGGCGACGAACCCCAGTACGAGCAGCTGCAGAAATCCGTGCCGGAGCAGCTCATCACCAAATGGTTCAAGCGCCCCCTGGACATCGATCAGCTCTTAAAGAAGGTCAGCACCTATCTGGACGAAAATACGGGGGAGAAGGCCAAAAAGACCATCCTCATCGTGGACGATGACATCACTTACATGCGGACGGTATACGAGTGGCTGAAGGGCAGTTACCACGTGGGTATGGCAGCCAGCGGCGTGCAGGCCATCAGCTATCTGGCCAAGAATAAAGCGGATCTGATCCTGCTGGACTATGAGATGCCCATCGCCAACGGCCCCACGGTCCTCTCCATGCTGAAGAGCGATTCCGAGACCGGGCAGATCCCGGTTATGTTCCTGACGGGGCACGGCGACAGAGAGAGCGTGCTGTCCGTGGTGGGTTTAAGTCCCGTGGACTATCTGCTGAAGACCATCGACAAGAGCACGCTGCTGGAGAAGCTCAATACCTTTTTTGATAGCAGACGGTAAATCCGGTGGCAAAAGACCCGAATGCAAAGGAGTCCTATGGAAATCAATGTCTGGGGAAGTATCTTCTCCCATCTCTTTTTCTTTCCTTCGGCGGTACTGTGTTACCTGCCCATGAAGGACAGGCTCAAACGCCCTGCAGCCATCACCCGCCTCACTGCTTCACTGGTGGTGATCTTCGGTTTTCTGGCTGCCACTCTGACTATGATGTTCTGGAAATCCGGTTACCGGGGTGTCGTGGCACTCCTGCTGGTTTTGATGTATGTACTGTATCACAGGAGCCTGACGGTGCATTTCAGCAAGTCCCTGGCGGTTTATCTCTTTGTCATGGTGTTTATGAGTTTCCCCGGGCTGGCGTCCGTGGGGTATGACGCTGCCATCTACCCTGCGTCCGACCTGGAGCACTACAGTACCCAGGGGGCCTTCGTCCTGACGGGACTCAGCTTCCTGCTGGCAGCCTGCATTGCCCATTCCATGCGTCACTTCCTGCGCAAGCTCATCAACACCGCGGATTCTTCCACCGTATGGTTTTCCGGTGGTGCGGTTTCCGGGTATTTCCTGCTTTTGAACATGCTGATGGTGGTGCGCCACTATGAGACCATCCATGTGAACCGGATGTATTCGGTCTACTGGATGCTGATCGGACTGCATTTTCTGCTGTTCGTCGTGCTCTGCTTCCTGTTCTATACGCTGGTGACGGATCTGACGGCCTCTGCCGTCACCCGGGAAAAACTGCGGATCATGGAGCTGCAAAAGGAGTACTATCTGTCCCTGCAGCGCCATATGGACGATACCGTCCGGGCAAGGCACGACCTGCGCCATACCATCCACATGCTGGACATGCTGGCCCAGAGGGATGATATGGAATCCATCCGGAGCTATCTGTCCTCCTACAGAGAGTCCCAGCCCCAGACGGATCTGACGGATTACTGCTCCAATGTGGCAGTCAATGCTATTTTGAATTACTACGGCCAGTCTGCCGTCAAACAGCAGACGGAGTTTAAGGCGGAGGTGGAGCTCCCCGGGATCACCGGGATCAGTGATGTGGATCTGTGTACCATTCTGGGAAATATACTGGAAAATGCGGTGTCTGCCTGCGCCGAATCTCATCTGGGGAAGCATTTCATCCATCTTTCCATCAGGACGGACGGGGGCGACCAGCTGGTGATCTCCTGTGTGAATTCCTTCTTCGGACAGCTGAGCAAGGAAGGGGAAAACTACCTGCCCACCCACGGCGGCAGTGGTATCGGCCTGGTCTCCATCCGGACTACGGCGGAGCGTCTGGGAGGCAATGCCGATTTTACCCATTCCAAAATGGAATTTCATACGGAAGTGGTCCTGCCTCTGCGGTAGGAGCGCCTTTTTGCGGGGCTTTTTAAGTCCCGCTTTTTCGGAGGATTATGAAGGGATATATTCTGGAGCGTTATGACAATATGAAAAACTCCTACACCTGCCGCCGGCTGATGGAAGAGGCCGGAAAGCGGGGGGTGGATCTGCGCACCATGGGAGTGCACGATTCCTATCTGCAGATCCGGGGAGATTCCCGGATCCTGATGCACAAGGGCTATGAAGCGGAGCAGGTGGATTTTGCCTTCCTGCGCTACAAGTGGGGGCATCTGAAGGATGAGACAGCCGCACTGGTCGGGCGCTGCTACAATGCGCCGGAGGCTTTTGCTCTTTACGTGAACAAGTATGAACAGCTGAAAAGGCTCCGTTCGCCCCATTTTGCCGTGCCCTCCTCCCTGCTGGTGACGGCGCAGTTTTCCTACGAGACGGCAGAGTCTGTCCTGGGGAATCCCTTTGTGGCCAAGGGGCTGGAAAGCTCCATGGGGCGGGAGATCTTCCTGATCACCGGTCGGCAGGGCTGGGATCAGCTCCGGGATGAATTCGGTCCCGAGAAGGAGTGGCTCCTGCAGCAGTTCATTGAGGACAGCTTCGGCAGGGATATGCGGATCTTTTCCCTGCGGGGAGAGGCGGTGGCGGCCATGGAGCGCAGATCCGGCGGTGATTTCCGGGCGAATGTGGCCCTGGGCGCAGAGACGAAAGCCATCGCCATTACGGAGGAGATCCGGCAGATCTGCAGAGATCTCTACCGACAGACGGGGCTGGATTTTACGGGGGTGGATCTGCTCTATGGCAGGGAGATGCCCTGGCTGTGCGAGATCAATGTGATGCCCGGCATCGAGGGAATGGAAAAAGCCACGGATGTCAACATTGCAGGTCTCATGATGGACACGGTCCTGGGGGATGTGAAGTGAACAGGCATGAAGCGGAAGATTATATCTATGCATCTTTCCTGAGGGCACAGCCCTATTTGGATGCGCAGGCGCCGGACCGGGAAAAACGCAGGCCCGACCTGACCTTCGGAGAGATCCGGAAACGGGAGAGCCTTCCTGCCACTGTCATCACGGGAAGCAAGGGGAAGGGCTCCACAGCCGTGATGCTCTCCGCAGTGCTGGGCGTCTTTGGCAGGACGGGATGCATGACCAGTCCCCACCTGGAGCGCTTTAACGAGCGATTTACGGTGGACGGGAGAGAGATTTCCGATGAGGACTTTACGGCAGCCGTGGAGGGGATAAAGCCTGCCCTGGACAGGATCGGTACAGTGCTTCCTCCCGGAGTGTGCATCAGCCCCATGGGGATCCAGACGCTGATGGCCCTGGACTGGTTTGCCCGGGAGGGGGTTTCCTACCGGGTGCTGGAGTGCGGCAAGGGCGCGGCTTACGACGATGTGAACAATGTGCTCCACAACAGAGCCGTGATCTGCCCGGTTTTCCCGGAGCATCTCCGGGAACTGGGGCCGACCTTGGCGGATATCGCAAGGGACAAGGCTGCAGTGATCACGGAAGATGTCACATGCGCCTATACGGCCGATCAGGTGCCGGAAGTGCTGGAGATCCTGCAGGCGCGGGCAGACGCGCTGCAGGTGCCATTGAAAGTCTGCGGCAGAGATTTTGCTGCGGAGGAGGTATGCTCCTGCCCGGAGGGACTGCGGTTCCGCGTCCGGATCGGAAGCTTTGAGATCCCGGAAGTGCGCCTTCCCATGCTGGGGGCTTTTCAGGCGGAGAATGCGGCGCTGGCAATGGCTGCAGCCATGGACGAGGTGGGCCCGGAGCAGTTTGCGGAAAGGCTCCCGGAGGTGCTCTCTGCGCTTGCAAAAGTGCGGCGCCCGGGACGGATGGAGATCCTGTCCGCGGATCCTTTCGTTTTGCTGGACGCCTGCATTCATGAGCGCAGCGCGCGGCAGCTCCTGCCGGAACTGCAAAGGCTTTGGCATGGCAACGGCATTTTTCTCCTGTGCATCCCTGCGGATAAGGATTATGCCGGGGTGGCCCGGGTCATGGCGCCTTTGTCATCGGAGATGATCCTCACGGATTCCGGGAATCCCCATTATCATTTTGCGGAGCGCCAGGTGGAGACCCTTGCGGAAGCGGGGATCAGCGCCCGCTGGATCCCGGATTGCGGGGAGGCGCTTCGGCAGGCCCGCGTGCTCGCTGCGGAAAAGCGCCTTCCGCTGATCTGCCTGGGGACCACCTCCTTCCTGCCAAGGGTGCGGGAGACGTTTTGCGCGAAAGAGGAGATATGAAAAGGACAGGCCCTTTGGAAGAAAAGGGTCTGTCCTTTTGTAATGCGCATGTGTATGATGCAGCCGGAAGCGCGACGCTTTTCGGATCCGGCTTTTCCGCCCTTCCCCGGTCAGCCGAGTACCGCGGGCAGATCCATGAGATTGATCAGCAGGATCCAGGAGATGCCATAGTAAGTTACCACAGCCACCAGGTCGTTTACCGTGGTGATCAGGGGACCGGAAGCCACAGCCGGATCCACATGCAGTCTGTGGAAGAAGATGGGCACCACCGTTCCCACCAGGCTGGAGATCACCATGGCGATCAGCATGGAGAAGCCCACGCAGGCGGAGATGAGAAAGGCGTAATTTAGGGGAACGCCCTTGATGAGGTGCACGTAAAAGCCCACAAAGACGGCGGTCAGGATCCCCAGGATCAGGCCATTAAAGAAGCCTACCCGCATCTCCTTGAGGACCAGGAACGCCTTGTGTCCGGGCTTTACCTCCTCGTCCATCAGCACGCGGATGGTGACTGCCAGGCTCTGGGTCCCCACATTTCCGGCCATGTCCAGGATCAGGGACTGGAAAGCCATGACAATGGGTAGCACCGCCACCACGGCTTCGAAAATGCCTACCACGGAGGAGATGCCCATGCCCAAAAACAGCAGTATGAACAGCCAGGGAAGGCGCTTTTTCAAGCTTTCTCCGAGGCTCTCGTCCACTTCCTCCTCTTCGGTCAGACCTGCGAACTTCGCATAGTCCTCACCCATCTCGTCGTCCACGACCTCCACCAGATCCTGGGCCGTGAGGATCCCGAGAATGTGATTGTTTTCATCCAGCACCGGGAGAGAGTCCTCGGCGTAGTCTTTCATTCGTTCGATGCAATCGGAGATCTTGTCCGTGGCATGGAAATACGGATAGGAGGTGGAGATCAGGGAATCCAGATCCGTGTAGTCCCTGGCGATGATCAGATCCTTCAGATCGATGGCACCGTAGAAATTCCCATCCCGGTCGCTGACGTAAATGGTGGAGATATTGTCATTTTTCCCTGCCTGGGACACCAGTTCCCGCATGGCCTGACGGACGGAGAGGTCATTGGTGATCTCAATGAAGTTGGTGGTCATGAGGCTACCCACTTCATCCTCTTCGTAGGACTGGATGACCTGGATGTCGTGGGCCGCTTCCTCGTCCATCATTTCCACCAGACGGGCCTGCGCATCCTCATCCATGTCCTCCAGGATGTCGGCCGCATCATCGGAATCCATGTTCTCGATGATCTTGGCCGCCTTGTCCAGGGACAGCTCTTTTAAGAGCTCGTGGGGATCCTCCAGATAGGAGAAGATCTCGGAGATCCGTTCCGCACCCAGGATGGGATACAGGGCGGAGCGCTCCTCCGGCGTCAGTTCCTCAAATGCGGAAGCGATATCATTCTCGTGGTAATCGCTGAGGCGATCGATCAGTTCTTCCGCCGGGAGGTTACTTCGCAGTGTTTCCAGTATTTCCTGTACAAAATTTTCCTGAAAATCTCTGACCTGGTTTTCTTCCATTTCGTAACCTCCTTGCAGCCCGCTGATTTTCGCTGGTTTTGCCGCTTTTGAGGTGAGCGGTTCTCCCGGAATGCGAAGGCGTTGGCCGACTGTATTATTATAACTTTCCGTCCCCGATTTTGAAAAGAAAAAATAGATATTTTTCATGGGTTTTGCTACTATAAAATTGTGCGCGCGGGAACGCTCGCAAAGAAGTGAGGAAAGAGCATGAACATCAGTGCCTTAACGACCAATATCGGAAAGCATATCATCGGGAAACCGATGACGGTGGAGCTGGCGGTTACGGCCATGCTGGCAGGCGGACATCTCCTCCTGGAGGACGTCCCCGGCGTGGGCAAGACCAAGCTGGCATCCGCCATGGCAGGCTCCGTTGGCGGCAGCTTTCACCGAATCCAGATGACGCCGGACGTAATGCCTTCGGACATCGCGGGATACACCTTCTGGAACCGGCAGGAGGGTACCATGGAGTTCAGACGGGGTGTGGTCTTCGGCAATTTCCTGCTGGCGGATGAGATCAACCGCTGTTCTCCCAAGACCCAGTCCGCATTGCTGGAAGCCATGGAAGAGGGTCAGGTGTCCGTGGACGGGGTGCGCTATCCCTTGGAGCAGCCCTTTATGGTCATCGCCACCCAGAATCCGGTGGAGACCTACGGGACCTATCCCCTGCCGGAAGCGCAGCTGGACCGGTTCCTGATGAAACTCTCCGTGGGATATCCCGGCACCGAGGACTCGGTGCGGATCCTGGAGCAGGAGGGAGCACTGGAATCCGCTCCCGTAGAGCAGGTCATGACGGTGGAGGAGCTGGTGGCCATGCAAAAGGCAGCGTCCGAACTGCACATGTCGGACGCGGTGCGCAGATATATCATCGCATTGGCGGAGGAGAGCCGTAAGGTGGAGGGAATCCGGCTGGGCATCAGTCCCAGAGGGTGCCTTGCCATGCAGAAAGCCGCCAGAGCGGCAGCTTATCTTGCCGGAGAGGAATATGTGACACCGGACAGGGTCAAGGACCTGGCTCCCTATGTATGGGGCCACAGACTGATTCTGGCGCCCGGGGGCAGAACAAAATGGGGAAACGGAGAAAACGCCATCAGGGAGATCCTGACCTACATCACGAATCCGGTCTGAGCAATGCGGTTCCGGCTCCGGACAGAGGTCTTCGCTTTTTTCTGGAGCTGCTTTTTTCCGGTATGCTCATCGCGCTTTTTTTGCTGATCTGCGACATCCGCGTAGGTCTGTTTTTTGTACTCGCTTTTGGCGGGACCATGGACCTGGCCTTTGTCCTGCGGACCCTGACAGCGCGGAAGATCCTGATCCGGCAGGAGATGGTTACGGAAATGGGAGCGAAGGGGGAGAAGCTGACCTGCAGGGTCCTTTTCACCAACCGGCTCCCATTTTTCAGTGCGCCCATCACCCTGGAATATGCCTGGGGGAATGTGTGGGATACGGAAGGGGCGGAGGAGCCGTTTTGCTTAAGGCCCCTTGAGAAAAAAACCATCACCCTGTCCTGCACCATTCCGGAAGCGGGGAGCATTCCCTGCGGCATCGATGCCGTGGTGGTCCGGGACTTTTTCCGGCTCTTCGATGGGATCCGGGTGCCGGTGGCGGAGTGTCTTTCCTTCCGGGTCCTGCCGGAGCTGGACGAAAGGCCCCAGGCGGACCGGGAGCTGGAGGAACTTCTGGAGAGCGCGGTCAAAAACGCATCCGGCGATAACGATGTGCAGATCTCTCCCAGAGCGGGGATGATGGGCGGCTATCCCGGGGTGGAGACGCGGCCCTACGAGCCGGGAGATTCCCTGAAAAAGGTGCATTCCAAGCTCTCCGCGCGGACGGATGAACTGCTGGTCCGGATCGATGAGCCCAGAGTGACCATGGGGGCGCAGATCCTGCTGCTGGGAAGCCTGCCTTCCTACGGCCCGAAAGCCCCGGGACTCATCGGACTGTTTCAGGAAAAGTCCATGGAATCGGACTATACGCTGCGCACGGCTCTGCTGGAGCGGGCACTTCGTTTGTGCGCCCTCTTCCTGTCAAAGGACCAGGCGGCGGATGTGATCTTCCCCGTAAGCAGGGGGAAGGACTGTGAGTGGGTGCGCATGACGGTCCGGGAGCCTTCGGATCTGGGGATTTTGCAGGAAGCGTTGTCCGGTTTTCAGGGGGACGATGCCGTATCGGGGAAGGGCTTTGATCCTGCCCCCGGTCTGTCCCTTCTTTCCGCAGGGACATTGCTGGTCCTTGCCATCTCTCCGAAGCAGGAACAGATGGCGGCCATCCGGGAGCATGTGAAAAAAATGGGCATTTCGGCGGATGTTTTCTATGAATCCACCGGAGAAAGGGGGCAGTTATCATGAAGACTGTTTCCTGGCTCTATGCCTTCAGTCTGTGTTTTACGGTGCTGATCCTTTTTGTTACCACGCCCTTCCACTGGGTCTATCCGGTTGCTGCGCTCCTGCTGCTGCTGGCGTTTCTCGTATGCGGTTTTACGGAAAAGCATCATCTGGCGGGGACGCCGGTGATCTTGGGGATGCTTCTCATCGCTTCCTTCTTCGGTGAGATCCTCTCCAGCCTGGGACGGGGCCAGACAGGCCTCATGTTCTGGCAATGGCTGGTGTCTGCCGGAACGGAGAGTGACGAGAGTGTCTTTTTCCTGGGAGAGCTGATCCTTTTTGTCTCCATGATCTTCGGGATCTCGGTGTATTATTTTGCCATTGTCCGTTTCCGGGTGCTGATGCTGGTCTTTTTGCTGCTGATGCCCTATGTGCTGTATGTAAAGACCATTATGAAGCCGGAGCTTCCCTGGATCATTCTGCCCGCGGCGCTCTTTGTCCTGCTGGTGATCTGCAGGGCCTGGGACGGACAGCTCCCCGCATCGCTCCTGTGGTCAGCCCTCTTTACCTTTCTGATCCCCGTGATCATCGGTGCAGCGGTGCCGAAGAGTGTCTCCACGCCCTATTACTATGTCTTCCAGAGTCTGTTTCTGTACGGGGATACCACCTCCGTGATCTCGGAGGATTTTTCGGGACTGGCGGACCGTTCCGGGAATGCGGATTTTTACAGAGAGGGAACCGAACGGCGGCTCTATTCGATCTCCGGAGATGTGCCTTCTTACCTGCGGCGTCAGATCTTTGATCTCTACGATTACGAACAGGATTGCTGGGTGGCGGCGCCCGGTGCGTCGGATGCGGTGGATGCGGCTGCCCGTTTTGAGCAGCTGGACAGAACCTCCCTTCGGGAGATGGGGGAGCTGCTGCGGCTCTACAAGAGTGAGCGCCCCGAGGAGGGGGCCGGATTGTCGGAAGCCATCCGGCGCGGCGTCGAATCGGAGACGGGGGTGGCAGCCGTTACGGCGGTGAATTTTGCCCCCCGGTATTACCTTTCCGCTGCCAGACCGCTGAACATTTCCGTCTCGGATACGGAAGGATTTGTCATGAGCGTGCGGGATACCTTCCGCACGGAGGTGCCCCAGGAGGACAGGGATCTGACCTATTACCTTTCCTTCCAGCCGGACACGGATGCCCGTGGCTTTATTGAAGCGGGTGGGAGCTCCATGAGCTATGGGGAGGAGGATGCGCTGTTCCGCGACCTGCGGGAGATCATCCTGGCGCGACAGCAAAGCGGACGGGAGGCGGAACGGACGGGAGAGTTCCTGGAAACCCTGGAGTGCTTCCGCCTGCAAAAGCTCCTTGCAACGCAGTATGCGGAGGAAATGCAGCGCCTGTCGGCCCCGGCAACGGAGATCATCACCCGGGAGGCCCGGGCCGCCGTGGGAGATGCGGATCAGGAAGTGCTTAAGGCCATCCGGCTGTTGCAGTATTTTTCGGAGGGGGGATTCCTCTACGATCTGGATTACCGGGCGCCCGATGACAGCCCGGATTATCTGCTGACGAAAGGAAAGACAGGGACCTGCTCGGACTTTGCCACGGCCTATGTGCTGATGGCCAGGAGCGTGGGGCTGATTGCCCGTTACGCGGAAGGGTATGTGCCGGAGAGAAGTCCTTACGCGGATACGTACCTCATCACCACTTCCGACTCCCACGCCTATGCGGAGGTCTATCTGCCCCTGGTGGGATGGACGGCGTTGGATCCCACGGCCTATGTGGAGGAGGTGGACCGAAACAATGTGAGTCTCCTTCGGAAGATCCGGTATTTCCTGCCGGATCTGCGGAGTGCCTTTTCTATGGTGGTACTGTGCATTCTGGCCTATTTCTTCTACGGGATCCTGCGATATCTCCGGGTAGATCTGAAGGCTGCCTGGGAGGGCAGGCATCTGCGGGGAACGGAGCGTCTCATCTATATGTACCGGAATCTGCGCAGGGCTGCCACGGATGCGGAGGCGGAGGGCGCAGCGGGGATGACGCCGCAGGAGCTGACGGATCTGGCGAGGGAATATGATGTGGACCTGGCACCCGTGACGGATGCGCTGTCGGATGCAGTTTTCGGGCAAAAAGAAAGCTCCTCCGTGGGGCGGACCCAGTGGAGAAGCTATCACAGCGGTATGTGGTTTTTCCGGGTGCGGTTCAGAGGAGCTTATCGTAGAAGGTGTAAAGCCGCTGAACGCCGTTCTCGAGAATATAATAATGCCGCACGTAAGGCACCAGAAGGATCAAAAGCACCAGCACCAGAAGAGAGAGACTGAGCTGTCCCGAGAGGATGGTCCCCAAAACGGACATCAGTGTCAGCACTGCGAAGGTGACGGTGACGATGAGATGGATCAGACGCTCGTGCTGGAAAAAGGAGATCTGGGTCAGGGCTTTCTCCCGCTCGTAAGAGAGTTCTTCCGGGGTAAATTCCCCTTTTTCCGCGCGCCGGCTGATACTTTCCAGTTCTTTGAGGTAACGGATCAATCGTTTTTCCATGGATGTCAGGCTCCTTTTGTGAGATCTGCGGGATGGATGTATCTGCTGCGGACGAGGCGGGCGCATTGTGCTCCGCTTCTCCGGACCGCAACACGAGTGTACCACAGAAACCGCAGAAAAGCACGGGAGACGATGCAGCCCAAGGACTTGTTGAAAAGCCTGCCCGCTGTGGAGTATGATAGGTGTATGTGCGGTCCCGGTGGGGACACTTCGCAGGAGGAAAGTTTGAAAGAAATCACATTCGTGATTTCTCATCACGGAGGAATTATGAAAAAAACAATCTTGATCGGAAAAATGCTTTGTATTCTGGGGCTTGGGGCTTCGGTCCTTGCCGTTTCCATGAAAGCGGATGCCCACACGGAATATCACGCTTATCTGGGACTGCGCTCCCCCGCAGGCACCGAGCGCTTTGCCTGGGATGCGCCGGAGTACGGCGGGAATTATATGATGAAGGATGCCGAAACCGGCGAGTACAAGAGCCTTCCCGGCATTTTTTACGACACTGTGGTGGAGGAGGACGGGCTGGTGAGCGTATCCGCTTCCATGCTTTCCTTCCCCGGAGACGAATGGGAGGATTCCCAGTGCCTTGATGAGATCTTTGTCTCCAGCACCCTGCCCGGCGCCGTCACTGTCACGGATGTGCACCTTTTGGTGGACAACCGGGAGGTGGAGATCGAGCCGCAGGTTTTGACGGATGCCGCCGGCCACATGTACCTGCAGGTGCAGAAGTCCGGAGAGAATGACAAGACCGGATACTACGGCGTGCCCGTTTCCGAACTCACCGTCACCTTTCAGCTCTCCGGTCTGACGGGGGAAGCCGTTACGGAGCCTGCAGCGCAACCGGAAGCTCCCGGGACGGAGGCGGTCACGGATCCTGCCCCTGCCCGCACGGCGGCGACGCTTCTGATCGTGAGCGGCTGCGTTCTTTTTGCCGCAGGTCTGTTGATCCTGATCCTGGCCCTTCGGAAGATCACGAAGAACGGCGATGTCTGACGCGGCTGCGGATCCGGCATTTTTCGGCCGCCGGCAGGAGAGGAAAGCATACGGAGGCAACCGGAGGAATCCATGAGTCTGTTCTCAGTTTTTTATCCCGATGCGGAATACCCGAGCGCGTACGGGCTTCCCTATGAGAGCCTGTATCGCAAGGGCTATCGGGGCATCATTTATGATATCGACAATACGCTGGTGGTCCACGGCGGCCCCGCTACCCCGGAGGCGGTCCGGCTCTTTGCCCGGCTCCACAAGATGGGCTTTCGCACCATCCTCCTTTCCAATAACCGGGAGGCCCGGGTAAAGCCTTTTGCGGAAGCGGTGGGCAGCGAGTATATCTGTAAGGCGCATAAGCCTTCTCCGGAGGGGTATTACCGTTCCATGGAGCAGATGGGCACGGATGCGTCCACGACGCTTCTGGTGGGAGACCAGCTCTTTACCGACGTGTGGGGCGCGAAGCAGGCGGGGATCTATTCCATCCTCACCACCCCCATCCATCCGAAGGAGGAGATCCAGATCATCCTGAAACGGAAGCTGGAAGCCGTAATTTTGTACTTTTATCACAGAAGAGAGGGCAAGCGATGAATCCTGTGGGAGGGAAAACGGCAGTCTGCGGACTGATCGGCAATCCGGTGGAGCATACCATGTCCCCGGTGATCCATAATTTCCTGGCGGAAAAAACGGGAACGGATCTGGTGTATGTCCCCTTTCACGTGGAGACGGGGCGATTGCAGGATGCGGTGACGGGAGCTCTGGGGTTAAATCTCCTGGGCCTGAATGTCACCGTTCCATACAAAACAGATGTTATGGAATGCCTTTCTTCCATCGATCCTTCCGCGGAAGCCATCGGTGCCGTCAACACGCTGGTGCGCACCGAAGAGGGATTCCGGGGCTACAACACGGACATGCCGGGGCTCTACCGCGCTATGTGCGCCGACGGCGTCCGGGTGGCGGGAGAGCGGGTGCTGATCCTGGGAGCGGGCGGCGTCGCCAGAGCCGTGGCACTGATGCTTCTGGAGAAAGGCGCGGAGCAGGTGATCCTCTTAAACCGCAGCAGGGACAAGGCACTGGAACTTGCGGAGCGGATCAATGTGAAGGCGGGCCGGCCCTTTGCGGAGGCACTGGGGTTGGAGGAATACGGGAGGATCGATGCATCCCGGAAGTACCTCTGCATCCAGGCAACCAGCGTGGGTATGTATCCGAAGACGGAGGAAGCCCCCATCACGGATCCGGATTTTTACAGGCTGCTGAGCACGGGGTATGATCTGATCTTCAATCCCATGGAAACCCGTTTTATGCGGCTTTGCAGGGAAGCGGGGGCAGAGGCTTTCAATGGATATCGCATGTTACTTTATCAGGGAGTCCTTGCTTTTTCCCTGTGGACGGGGATCGAGATCTCCGAGGAACTGGCTGCGGAGACTTACGCAGAGATGTGCAGGGCCATGGAGGCAAAATGAAGACAAAGCATAAGGAAAGAAAGCAGAATCTGATCCTCATGGGCTTCATGGGCTGCGGAAAGTCCACCCTGGGCAGAAGCCTGTCCTACCGGCTGCAGATGGGGTTGGAGGATACGGATCATATCATCGAGGAAATGGAGGGCAGATCCATTTCCGAGATCTTTGCCCGGCAGGGGGAAGCAGCGTTTCGTAAAATGGAAACGGAGCTCCTGACAAAGCTCCGGGACGGCGGCTCCCGGAAGATCTATTCCCTGGGGGGCGGAACCCCCGTGCAGCTGCAGAACCAGGCACTGATCCGGCAGATGGGCTTTGTGGTATGGCTCCGGATCAGGCCGGAGACGGTGATGGAGAGAGTGGGGAAGGATACCGGCAGACCCCTTTTGCAATGCGAGGATCCCCTGGGCAGGATCCGGGAGCTCCTTGCGCAGCGGAGCCCCATTTACGAGCGCTGTGCGGATCTGATCCTGGATACGGACGATATGACCAGGGACGAGGTGACGGAGGAGATCGCCCGTGCCTATGAAGCTTTTTTGACGGGAGGAGCGTAACGTGAAGATTTTGGTGATCAACGGTCCCAACCTGAACTTTCTGGGGATCCGGGAAAAGGCTGTTTACGGCACCAGGGACTACAAGGCACTGGTGGAGATGATCGAGGAAAAATGCAAGGCGGAAGGGATCGAGGTCTCGTGCTTCCAGAGCAATCACGAGGGCGCCATCATCGACCGGATCCAGGAGTCCTATTTTGACGGAACGGATGGCATTGTCATCAATCCCGGCGCCTTTACCCATTACAGCTACGCCATCCGGGATGCCCTGGCCAGCATCACGGTTCCCAAGGTGGAAGTTCACATTTCCGACATCGATTCGAGAGAAGAGTTCCGTAAGATCTCCGTCACCGAGCCGGTCTGCGACCTGCAGATCAAGGGCAGGGGCTTCGACGGATATCTGGACGCCATCGACTTTATTTCGGGGAAGGAAAGCGATGCAAAATAAGTCCCGAAAAAAAGTTATTGAAATTCCTTTTCATTTCGTATAAAATCTTCGTGGATTATGATTTGATTTGGAATTTTTAGGAGGATGATAAGATGATTTCTGCAGGTGACTTCAGAAATGGTGTGACCATTGAGCTGGATAACAGTGTATACCAGATTATCGAGTTCCAGCATGTGAAGCCCGGAAAGGGTGCCGCTTTCGTACGCACCAAGCTTAAGGACATTAAGAACGGCGGTGTCGTGGAGAGAACCTTCCGCCCCACCGAGAAGTGCCCCCAGGCCAGAATTGACCGCAAGGATATGCAGTATCTGTACAATGACGGAGATCTGTATTATTTCATGGACACCGAGAACTATGAGCAGATCGCACTGGGCCAGGATATGGTCGGCGATGCACTGAAGTTCGTGAAAGAGAACGAGATGTGCAAGGTTTGCTCCCACAACGGCAATGTGTTCTCCATCGAGCCCCCTCTCTTTGTAGAGCTGGTGATCACCGATACCGAGCCCGGCTTCAAGGGCGATACCGCTACCGGTGCTTCCAAGCCCGCTACCGTTGAGACCGGTGCTACCGTAGCCGTTCCTCTGTTCGTGGACAACGGAGATAAGATCAAGATCGACACCAGAACCGGTGAGTATCTCTCCAGAGTATAAGGTCATCTGATATCGTTTATAAGGCAATGCCGCTTCGGCATTGCCTTTTTTCTTTATTTCTTTACACCATCTTATGAAGTGATCTGAGTCTTTTCCGGGTTCCGGGTCCTTCGATCCGGCATTTCAAATTTTTGTTTTCAAATTCTGTTTTTTTACTTATATTTTTTCATTGAAAGGATCATACATATGAACATTAACGAATTTACGGATAAAGTGGTGAAAGCTGCGCAGGAGGTCCTGGGAGACGAGTACAGGGTCTGCGCAAAAGAGGTGCTGAAGAACAATGATACGCTGCTCCACGGTGTGATGATCTCCGGTAAGGATACCAGGATCACCCCCACCATCTACGTGGACAATTTCCTGCCCCAGTACGAGGACGGGATGCCCTTCGGGGACATCATGAGCAAGATCATCGGTGCCTTCCGGGAAGGAGAGCGGAAGACGGATATCGACCTGAGCTTCTTCAGTGAGTTCGATAAGGTGAAGGACCGGATCTGTTATCGCCTCCTTGCGGTGGAGCGGAACAGAGAGCTCCTGGAGATGGTGCCTTATATTCCCTTTCTGGATCTTGCCATTGTCTTTTACTACGCTTTGGATTCCGAGACCCTGGGCAATGCCAGCATCATGATCCGCTACGAGCATATGGACATGTGGGAGACGGATGTGAGCACACTGATGAAACTGGCTTCGGAGAATACCCCCAGGCTCTTCCCTGCAGGCTGCAAGTCCCTGCTGGAGGTGCTGAAAGAGATGCTGCAGGAGCGGTATCCCTACGGCGATGAGGAGATCCCCATGCTGGTGGCCTCCAACGAAACGAGGCTGCAGGGGGCGTCCGTGATCCTGTATCCCGATTTCCTGGAGGATGTGGCAGGCAGGAACGAAGCCAATCTCTTTGTGATACCCAGTTCCGTGCATGAAGTGCTGCTGCTTCCGGACCGGGGGAACCTTTCCTCCGAGATGCTCCGGGATCTGATCCGCTCGGTGAACAGTACCTCCGTGGATCCCGTGGAGGTGCTTTCCGACAATCTTTACTACTTTGATCGCTCCGAGAAGCAGGTGCGCATCATCGCTTAATCTTGCGGGGATGCGGGACTTCCGGCCCCGCATCCCGGTTATTAAAATTTAATATTTACAAAGCGCCTCTTTTTGTGATACTATATGTGAGGTTTTTGTAACAAAGTTGTAACATTTCGCAACCGTAGTCTAACGGATAGAACGGAGGCCTCCGACGCCTTTAATGCAGGTTCGATTCCTGTCGGTTGCACTCGAACACTTCAGGCCTGTTTATGGCCTTTCTTTTTCTGTTTTAATATTGGTACGAGGTTTTTTGTAATGAAGATGAATTTTTCCGAATTTCTGGAGAAAGCGAAGCGCTTTGTCCTTACGCATATTAAGATCGTGATCCCTGCTGTCGTCATTCTGGCGGTGGCTTTGATCGTTGTGGTCGTGGTGAACACTGCCGGGAGTGCGCCCCGCGTGACGGATCCGGATCCTGCGACGGTGGATGCGCAGCCCATCAGCACCACCTCTGAGCCCGATCCTGTTCCGGAGGTGATCGAAGCTCCTCTTTCGGTGAATACCAATGAGCAGGTCCGCGCCCTGTTTGATGCTTACTACGAATGTCTTTCCAATGGAGACATGGATACGCTGGCCACCCTCTGTGACGTCACCGAGTCCAAGAATCTGCTCCGTTTTTCCGAGTATTCCCAGTATCTGTCCTATGCCATCGAAGAGGTCTATACCCAGCCGGGCCCCGAGGACGGCTCCTATATCGTCTATGTACATTGCTATGTGACCTTCGATGCCTATGCCGATATTCCTATCCCCGCCTATGACGGGTATTTCGTCCGCCAGAAGGACGACGGCTCCTATTACATCTGTCAGAGCGAACTTTCCGACGAGCAGAACGAGTACATTTCCACTGTGTCTTCCTTTGATGAGGTGGTGGATCTGAACAATACCATCAACGCCGAGTACAATGATCTGGTGGTGGCACACCCCGAGATCCTTTCCTATATCTCCGAGCTGGATGCGGTGATCAATACCGCGGTGGGTGAGAAGCTGGCAGCTTCCAACAGTGATGTGGGTACCACCGGAGACGGAGAGACCGGGGAAGGCGGTGAGGAAGGCAGCGAGGAAGGCAGCAATGAAGTGACCGGACCTACCTACGTATCCACCCTTACCAAGGTCAATGTCCGTGCTTCCGACAGTGAGAAGGCTGACAAGCTGGGACAGGTGGAGGCCGGAACCAATCTGGAACTCATTGAGAATCTGTCCAACGGCTGGTCCAAAGTGAAATACGGCGGTATGGAGGGCTTTATCAAGTCCGAGTACCTGAGCCCCATGGAGAGCGCCGAAGGCGTTACCATCATCGGAACGGTGAAGACGGTGGATACCGTCAACGTGCGTGCGACTCCCAGCACGGACGGAGAGAAGCTGGCGGTGCTGGCTGCCGGCGAGACCTTGAGTCTGGTTTCCAGAGAAAACGGGTGGTGTAAAATTGTATATGGATCCCGCATCGCCTATGTCAAAGAGGATTTCGTGGAGTAATCCACACATGGTAGCGGTTCTGACCGACGGTCTGCGCAGAGGCAGCCGGTAAGGATATAGATTTCAAAAAAAGGAGGACATGTGAAGTATGTCATATGTAGATGAGGTCTATGACCTTGTAGTGGCGAAGAACCCTGCACAGCCCGAGTTTCATCAGGCAGTGAAGGAAGTGCTCGAGTCACTCCGTGTGGTGATCGAGGCAAATGAGGAAGAGTACCGTAAGCAGGCGCTCCTCGAGAGACTGGTAACTCCCGAGAGACAGATCCTGTTCCGTGTTCCTTGGGTGGATGACAAGGGCCAGGTTCAGGTAAACAACGGCTTCCGTATTCAGTTTAATTCGGCGATCGGACCTTACAAGGGAGGTCTGAGATTCCATCCCAGCGTAAATCTGGGTATCATCAAGTTCCTGGGCTTTGAGCAGATCTTTAAGAACAGCCTGACCGGTCTTCCCATCGGCGGTGGTAAGGGCGGCTCCGACTTTGACCCCAAGGGCAAGTCTGATCGTGAGATCATGGCATTCTGCCAGAGCTTCATGACCGAGCTGTTCCGTCACATCGGCGCTGACACCGATGTACCTGCCGGCGATATCGGCGTAGGCGGAAGAGAGATCGGCTATCTGTACGGCCAGTACAAGAGGATCCGTGACGTCTACGAAGGCGTCCTCACCGGAAAGGGCCTGACCTACGGTGGATCCCTTGCCAGAACCGAGGCTACCGGCTACGGCCTGGTATACATCACCAACGAACTGCTGAAGGATCACGGCGACAGCTTTGAAGGCAAGACCGTTGTTGTCTCCGGCGCAGGTAATGTTGCCATCTATGCGATCCAGAAGGCTCAGAAGCTGGGTGCGAAGGTCGTATCCTGCTCCGATTCCACCGGCTGGATCTATGATCCCGAGGGCATCGATGTGGATCTCCTGAAGGAGGTCAAGGAAGTAAAGCGTGCGCGCCTTACCGAGTATGCTGCAGCCCGCAAGAGCGCAGAGTACCATGAGAAGAAGAACGGCGAGCACGGCGTATGGAACATCAAGTGCGATGTGGCTCTTCCCTGCGCTACCCAGAACGAGCTGGATCTGGACGATGCAAAAGCACTGGTTGCAAACGGCTGTAAGTATGTCTGTGAGGGTGCGAACATGCCTTCCACCATCGAGGCGACCCAGTACATGCAGCAGAACGGCATCTTCTTCATCTGCGGTAAGGCTTCCAACGCCGGCGGCGTTGCTACCTCTGCTCTGGAGATGAGCCAGAACTCCGAGCGCCTCTCCTGGTCCTTTGACGAGGTTGACGCTAAGCTGCAGGGCATCATGCAGGGCATCTACAAGAACATCTCCGAAGCTGCCAAGAAGTACGGCAAGGAAGGCGATTATGTTGCAGGTGCAAATATTGCTGGCTTCCTGAAGGTTGCCGAGGCAATGAAGGCGCAGGGCATCGTATAAGCTAAGGCGCACGAAAAAGGCAAAATAAGAACCCGGAAATCCTCGCGGATTTCCGGGTTCTTTCTGCTTCGAAACTGTTTAGTCGATCTCGTTCTCGGGGACTTCGTCGGTGTTCTTGGTCTCGTGGTACTCCTCCTCTGTGTTGACGCTCCAGATGGGGGTCTTGTCAGTGCTGCCGGAGAGCATGCACTTAACTGCCTCAAAGGAGGTGCACATGGAGTGGTCCAGGTTGTTGTAGCGGTGCTGACCGTTTCTGCCTACGCAGTACAGGTTCGGAATGGTGTCCAGGAAGGCCCGGAGGTCGGAGATGTGCTCGTAGGTATCAAAGTATGCGGGATAAGCCTTCTTGACGCGTTCAACGTGGTAATCCAGCACGTTTTCCTCAGAATCGATGAGGTTTAAAGTGATCATCTCCCGGATGCCCAGCTTTGCAAACTCGTCATCCGTCATGGACCACATAGCGTCGCCCTCGTTGCAGAAATACTCCAGTCCCATCCAGACGGTGTGCTCCAGATCCTTCACCAGGTAAGGAGACCAGTTGTTGTAGATCTGGAAGCGGCCCATCTGTACGGTGCGATCATGGACATAGACCCAGTTGTCGGGGACGATGTCCCCCACGGTCTTCCGCTTGGTCTCGTTCTTCAGGTTCAGCTTGTTGATGAGGACACCTACGGTCATGTAATCGCGATAGGGGAGTCCTGCCGCGATCTTGCCCATATCCTCGGGAACATTCTCCATGCCTGCCACCAGATCCTTGATGGGCATGGAACTGTAGACATAGTCGGCGTCCAGGGTGAACTGCTCCCCCTTCGTCTCATAGGTAACACCCGTAATGGAACCGTCTGCGCCGCGCTTTATGCCCACGGCTCTTGCATTCTTCAGGATGGTGCCGCCCATTTCGGAGACCTTTTCCGCGGTGAGATCCCAGAGCTGTCCGGGACCCAGCTTCGGATAGGCAAACTCCTCAATGAGGGAGGTTTCCACCTTCCGGTTCTTCTTATGGAACATTTTTCCGAAGATGTCCTTCAGGATCGCCAGAATGGAGAGGCCCTTCACGCGCTGTGCGCCCCATTCGGGAGAGATCTCGGAAGGGTGGCGCCCCCACAGGTTGGCGGTGTAATTCTCAAAGAACATGGAGTAGAGCTTCTTACCGAAACGGTTGATGTAGAAGTCCTCCAGGGACTTTTCCTTGCGCTTGTAGACCAGGGTCTTCAGGTAGGAGAAGCCTACCAGGATGGTGGTGCCGAAGCCCATGTTCTTCAGGGTCTCAAAGCGCAGGGAAATGGGATAGTCAAAGAATTTGCGCTTAAAGAAGATGCGGGAGAGGCGGCTTCTGTGCAGCATGGTGATGTCCGTCTGCTCCGGATCGGGTCCGCCTGCCTTCATGGAAGGAGTGCGTCCCAGCATGATATCGTCCAAAGCGGGAGCGCCCTGCGTCGGAAGCATCTTTTCCCACCACTCATTGACCTCGGGAACCTTGGAGAAGAAGCGGTGTCCGCCCATATCCATGCGGTTTCCCTTATAGTTAACGGTACGGGAGATACCGCCGAAGGCTTCCGACTCCTCCAGAACAGTCACCTCATACGCGTCCGACTGTTTCAGGATCTCGTAGGCTGCTGTGAGTCCGGCGGGGCCGGCTCCGATCACGACGACTTTTTTCATGATTATTCCTTTCACGTTATCTTTTTATTGCTGCTTGCTCATTTTTGTCCGGGTCTCAAAAATAAACTCCTCATGAAAGCAAGCTTTCTTCGTCGTTTGTCATTGATCCCCAGGTATCATTAAAAGTTGAAAAGCATCTGCAGGCTCATGGTCCATTCGCAGGCCATGAGGAGGAGCAGCAGGCTGATACCGTACAAAACGCCGGGACGCACCGGAGAAGGAGCGGAGCTTTCCGCTTTCCCGGGAGTGAGGCTGATCTCCTCCAGCGCTTTGAAATCCGCTTCCGCCGACTGCAGATCTCCCTTGGAGGATACCGCCATGGCGATGGTCACGGACCCTGTTACCAGCGCCAGAATGATGTAACGCACATTCATGGTGCAGACGAAGGGCTGGGCGAAGACCACCTTGATGAGGCAGAGCGCGTTGGCTGCGGTGCAGCCCACGATCAGGATCTTGTTGCAAAGGGCCGGTCCCTTCCGCACCAGAACGATGACGGAAGCGGCCGCAAAGGCAGCAAAGAGGATGCATACCGTGACAAAAACGGTGATGCCCATGAAATTACTGATGGGCGTGGCTTCGTAGGCATACCCCTCATTGAACACGGAGTGCTTCAGGACGGAGAGCAGGATGTTGTGCTCGATGTAGCCCTTATCCCGCTGGTACTGCGGCGTCAGATACATGAGCCCGTCTTTGAAATCAAAGAGCAGCTGCCATTTGTCAAAATCCGGCAGGAACATGTCATAGGACTCGTTCACTCTGGGAAAATAATCGAAAGGAACGCCGAACTTTACGTAATTGTAGATCGTATGCCAGAGCCCTGTGATGCCGCTGACGGCACCGAAGGCTGCAAACTGACCGATGTATTTCCGGAGATGCTTCCGGTCCTCCCATACCACCAGCAACATGAAGACGGCCATGGAAAAGGCAAGCATGGCGCCGGACATCTTTGCCATCATGGCGCAGCCGATGGTGAGGCCCATGAGGAGAATATCCTTCATGGAATGGGACTTCCGCCAGCATAGACCGCAATAGATGGAGACGGTGCAGAGGGTGGCGGCCAGGGGATCGTTGTTATTGGCGCCGCTGTTCATGATCATGTAGGGAATCACGGAGATGCAGGCGATGGCCAGACAGGTGGCCGCCGCATCCGCACCCAGCTTACGGCAGATCTTGACCAGGAAGAGGAGCAGGATCCCGGACAGGAAGAGGGAAAAGGTCTGGGCGATCTCATCCGCGTGGAGCATATCCGCTCCCAGGATGGTCTCGATCCGCAGATACAGGGCGGTGCAAAAATGATACAGAGGCGGGTGATAGAGCTGGTCCAGGCCCACGGGATCCACCTTCAAAAGATTCTCCCCTGCATAGATGTGGTAGGCATAGCCCAGATGGCCGTAGGAGCTTTCCTCGAAGCCTCCCATATCATTCTGGAAGATGTGCCCCTGCATCAGTACGATGTAAAAGAGGCGGATCAGCATGGCACAGCCTAGGGCGTAATAAACCTCGGCTTCGGAGATCAGGCGCTTCCGGTCCACCAGGAAAGGCAGCACGGAAACGGCGAGAAAGACTGTCAGGATCCCCCAGAACAGATAGGTATCAATGCCGGTATTCACTGCCCGTTCCTCATCCCGAAGGCTGCCGATGTACTGCATGAGGTAGAGCAGAAAGATGCTTAAGACCGAAAGCTGCAGGCAGGGGGTGGCGCTCCGCCAGTCCCGTCTGTTCAGGTAGAGACGGAAAAACCAGATCGCAGGCGCTAGGAACAGGATCGTCAAAAAGACGGTAAAGGGGAGCCTAAACTTCACATTGGGGCCCCACTGTCCGAAACGTCCGATGAGCAGGCAGAAGACAAAGAGTCCTGCGGCGTAATAATATTGTAGCCGGCCGGTTGTATCCGACGCTTTTGCGTGCTTTTTCATCTTTTTCTCCGCACCGAAAAAATCACGAATGCGATTTCTCACAATCTTAATCATTTTATCATAAAATAAGGCAAATAGGAATTGTTTTTGCTTTTGCGAACAGACCGGAAATATGCTAAAATAAATCGATATATAGGTTTTTGTGAGGGCTCATTCATGGCGGTAAAGCGCAAGCTGGTCAGTACCAGGACCCTGGAAACCGGGATGCGCATCGATCAGACCATCACCGATTCCAGGACCGGTAAGGAAATGATCATAAAGGGCACTTATCTGGATGACTTCCAGATTGATTATCTGCGCTCTAAAGGGATCGGCTCCATCTATGTCAGCGAGGGTGATCCCGACGAGGACGAGCTGGAATACCAGATGTCCCAGAAGGCCATCGAGACCATTGCGAAGGTCACCAAGGCCGATGTTCCCAAGGTCGAGATCAGCCGTGAAGTTTTAAAGCAGGTGGGAGAGGGCGTGCAGTACATGTTCTCCAACACCGAGTCCGACTCCTTTGCGGAGGCTTCCCAGAATGTCTCCAAAGAGCTGGTAAAAGCAGTGCTTTCCAACGATGCCGTGGCCATGGATATCACCATGCTCAAGTCCAGCGACGATTACACCTTCCGCCACAGCGTGGAGGTGGCCACCATGGCAATGCTCCTGGGGAAAAACTACGGTCTGTCCCGGGCGGAGCTGGAGGAGCTGTGTATCGCAGGACTGCTCCACGACATCGGTAAGTCCAGGATCCCGCTGGAGGTGCTGAACAAGCCCGGAAAGCTTTCGGATGAGGAGTTTCTGCTGATGAAGCAGCATTCCCTCTTCGGATTCCAGCTTCTGAAGGAAAAGCGGCAGTTCTCCGAGCCCATCCTGCTTGGGGTTTTGCAGCATCACGAGAAACTGAACGGAAAAGGGTATCCCGTGGGATCCCCTGCCGAGAAGATCCATAAGTTCGCAAGGATTATTTCCGTGGCGGATATTTATGATGCCCTCGTCACCAAGCGGCCCTATAAGGATCCCTTCCCGCAGCGTATCGCGGTGGAGATGATCATGGCCATGACGGAAGAGCTGGAGATGGATGCCATCAAAACCTTCCTGCGGAGCGTCAATGTGTTCCCGGTGGGCAGCATCGTTAAGCTCCACAACGGCGAGCATATTCTGGAATATGCCAAGGTGGTAGAGAACTTCGAATCCTATCCCACCAGGCCGAAAGTGGTAGGCGTTCAGTCCGGACAGATCTACGATCTGCTGAACGATCCCAAGTATCTGGCCATGGCAGTGGACAAGCTCCAGGCCAAAAACGAAGAAGAAGAGCGCGTGGAGAAGGTGAAAGACCCCCACGCGGAAGAAGAAAAAAAGGAGGAAGCATCCGAGTGATGCGCCTTTCTGCGGAAAGGCTGACGGTTTATGCGTAAGAAGCTGGCTGAATTTTTTAAAAAACCCTGGGGATATTACCCCCTTGCTACCTGCGGGGCAGTTCTCCTGTATGTGATCCTCACCAATCTGTCCTCCATCTGGACGGCGTTCTCCGGGCTCGGTAAGACCCTGTCCCCGGTGGTGACGGGTGTGATCATCGCCTATCTGGTGGACCCTCTGTGCGGATACTTTGAGAAGCGCCTGTTTAAGCGGATCAAAAAGGAGAAGCTCCGTCGCACGCTCTCTGCAACGTTGGCGCTGATCCTCCTCGTTGCCATCCTGACGCTGCTGATCTACGCCCTGGTGCCCTCCATCGGTGATAACATCGCCAACATCGCTTCCAATTCCGACCTCTATGTGAAGAACATCGACCGCATGGTGACGAATTTCACCAGGACCGCCGAAAAATACAACCTCCGCGTAGGGAACATCTCCGCCTCCTGGCAGAATGCACTGACGGAGATCGCATCCGATCTGCCGGCAAAGCTGGCGGATATCTGGACTACCTCCTACAACCTGGGCTCCAAGATTGCATCCGGAGTCATCGGTATCATCATGGGGATTTATTTCATCTACGGGAAAGAGACCATGCTGGGCGGAGTCCGGCGGCTGCGGAAGTCTCTCTACACGCAGGAAACCTATGAAAAGCGCTCGGCCTTCTGGAGCAGATGCCATGAGATCCTGGTACATTATGTGGTCTACGATCTGGTGGACGGCATCATCGTCGGTCTCTTAAACGCCATCCTCATGGGGATCTTCGGCATGCCTTATATCGTGCTGATCTCCATGATCGTCGCCGTCACCAACCTGATCCCTACCTTTGGACCCGTGATCGGCGCAGCCATCGGCGGATTCATCCTGCTTTTGAACAATCCGGTCCAATGCCTGATCTTCCTGATCTTTACCGTGGTGCTGCAGACCATCGACGGCTATATCTTAAAGCCCAAGCTCTTTGGTGAGCTTCTGGGTGTCCCCAGTGTCTGGATCCTGATCACGGTCATCGTCGGCGGACGGATGTTCGGCATCCCCGGCATCCTCCTGGCCATTCCTTTTGCAGCCATCTTTACCTTCGTCTATGAGGAGGTAATCCTGCCCTGGTTCGTGGAGAAGCGGGACCTGCGTGAGATGGTGAAGGAGGCAAGGGAGAAGGACCATCAGCCCGCCCCGGAAGAAGAGGAACGTGTGGATCGTCCGGACGGCACCCCGGCGGAAAGCGTTCCTGCGGAGCGCCCTAAGCAGGAGCCTACCCTGAACGGAAAAAAGGTGCGGAAAGTGTAAGCCTGTCCGTTTTCCACAGTGCCCTGTAGGAACCGGTAAAAGCCACAAAAAGACCTGCCCACCACGGTGGACAGGTCTTTTGTTATCTTATCGGATCGCCGGATCGGGAGACGGATCACTTGATCATTTCATGCCACTGCTGCAGGGAGTGGATCTCGCCATCGCCGCCTGCCAGAATGACACCGATGCCTTCCGCAGCCGCCTTGGCAGCCGCAATGGTGGTGATGTAAGGCACCTTGTACTTGATGGCGGATTTCCGCAGGTAGCTGTCGTCATGGACGCTGTTCTTGCCGATGGGTGAGTTCACGATGAGCTGGATCTTGCCATTGGCGATGAGGTCCGTGATGTTGGGTCTGCCCTCGTAGAGCTTATTCACACGCTCTGCCTTGATGCCGGCCGCAGCGATGAGATCGTAGGTGCCGCCGGTGGCCAGGATCTGGAAGCCGTCCTTTGCAAAGGCTTCGGCCACTTCCACCACTTCGGGCTTATCCTGGGTGTTTACGGAGATCAGCACGGTGCCTTCCGTGGGCAGGGATGCCTGCGCACCCTCCTCTGCCTTGATGAAGGCTTCACCGGTGGATTCCGCGATACCCAGCACCTCGCCGGTAGAGCGCATCTCGGGTCCCAGGACAGGGTCGACCTCCTGGAACATATTGAAGGGGAAGACGGCTTCCTTTATACCGTAGTAAGGGATGTTGCGGTCCTTCAGCTCCGGAACGGGAGAAGGGCTGCCCGTCAGCTCGGAGGTGATGATCTGGGTGGCCAGGGGCACCATGCGGATGCCGCAGACCTTGGATACCAGGGGAACGGTGCGGGATGCTCTGGGATTGGCCTCCAGAACGAACACGGTGCCGTCCTCGATGGCGTACTGCATGTTCATGAGGCCCACCACATGCATTTCCTCTGCGATCTTCCTGGTGTATTCCTTGATGGTCTCCAGGGCCTCTGCGGGGATGTGCCTGGAGGGGATGATGCAGGCGGAGTCTCCGGAGTGGATCCCGGCCAGCTCAATGTGCTCCATGACTGCGGGGACGTAAGCGTGATTGCCGTCACTGATGGCATCTGCCTCACACTCCATGGCATGGTGCAGAAAACGGTCGATGAGGATGGGACGGTCGGGGGTCACGCCCACAGCCGCGTTCATGTAGTCCACCATGGACTCGTCGTCGTAGACCACCTCCATGCCGCGTCCGCCCAGGACATAGGAAGGACGGACCATGACAGGATAGCCGATGCGGCCCGCGATGGCCTTGGCCTCCTCGGCGGTGGTAGCCATGCCGGACTCCGGCATGGGGATGCCCAGCTTGTCCATCATCATGCGGAACTGATCCCTGTCCTCTGCCAGGTCGATGACGGCGGGAGAGGTGCCCAGGATCTTCACACCGTATTTTTCCAGATCCGCAGCCAGGTTTAAGGGGGTCTGGCCGCCGAACTGTGCGATGACGCCTACGGGCTTCTCTTTATGATAGATGCTCAGCACATCCTCCAGAGTCAGAGGCTCGAAATAAAGCTTGTCGGAGGTGTCATAGTCGGTGGATACGGTCTCGGGGTTACAGTTGACGATGATGGTCTCAAAGCCCAGCTTCTTCAGGGACTGCGCCGCATGGACGCAGCAGTAGTCGAACTCGATGCCCTGGCCGATACGGTTGGGACCGCCGCCCAGGATCATGACCTTTTTGGTATTCGCATTCACCTCGTCGTGGTCGGGTGCATTGTAGGTGGAGTAGTAATAAGCGCTGTCCTCGGTACCGCTGACATGGACGCTGTCCCAGTGCTGCTCCAGACCGGCCCCGATCCGGGCGTTCCGGATGTCCTCCTCGGGGATCTCCAGGATCTTGCTCAGGTACCTGTCGGAGAAGCCGTCCTTCTTTGCCTGCAACAGGAGAGAAATCTCCGGCAGGGAGCCCTTGCTCTTTAAGAGTTCCTCTTCCTCGTCCACCAGTTCTTTCATCTGGGACAGGAAGTATTCCTTGATCTTCGTCAGCTCGTGGATCTCTGCGACGGTCGCACCCTTCCGCAGCGCTTCATAGATGATGAAATGGCGCTCACTGGAGGGAGTCACCAGAAGCTTTAAGAGCGCCTCCCTGCTCATCTCGTGATAGCCGTTCACATAGCCCAGTCCGTAGCGGCCCTTCTCCAGGGAACGGATGGCTTTCTGCAGGGCTTCCTTGTAGTTTTTACCGATGCTCATGACCTCGCCCACGGCGCGCATCTGGGTACCCAGCTTGTCCTCCACGCCCTTGAATTTCTCAAAGGCCCAGCGGGCGAACTTCACTACCACATAGTCTCCGTCGGGGCGGTACTGATCCAGGGTTCCGTATTTTCCGCAGGGGATCTCGGAGAGGGTCAGGCCGCAGGCCAGCTTTGCGGATACCAGGGCGATGGGGAATCCGGTAGCCTTGGAAGCCAGAGCGGAAGAGCGGGAAGTACGGGGATTGATCTCGATGACGATGATGCGGTCGGACTTCGGATCATGGGCGAACTGTACGTTGGTTCCGCCGATGACGCCGATGTGCTCCACAATCTTGTAAGCCTGCTCCTGCAGACGGTCCATCACATCCTGGGAGATGGTCAGCATGGGAGCAGTACAGAAGGAGTCTCCGGTGTGGACGCCCATGGGATCCACGTTCTCGATGAAGCAGACGGTGATCATGTTGTTGTCCTTGTCCCGGACCACCTCCAGCTCCAGCTCTTCCCAGCCGGTGACGCATTCCTCCACCAGCACCTGGTGCACCAGGGATGCCTGGAGGCCTCTCGCACAGACCACCTGCAGTTCTTCCCGGTTGTAGACCAGTCCGCCGCCGGCGCCGCCCATGGTATAGGCGGGACGCAGCACCACGGGATAGCCCAGCTCGTCGGCGATCTTTAACGCTTCATCCACAGAGTATGCCACTTCGCTGCGGGCCATTTCGATGCCCAGGGAATTCATGGTCTTCTTAAACTCGATGCGGTCCTCGCCGCGCTCGATGGCGTCTACCTGAACGCCGATGACCTTCACATCGTATTTGTCCAGAATGCCTGCCTTGTAGAGCTCGGAGCAAAGGTTTAAGCCGGACTGGCCGCCCAGATTGGGAAGCAGGGCGTCGGGGCGTTCCTTTTTGATGATCTGCTCCAGGCGCTTCACATTCAGGGGCTCGATGTAGGTCACATCCGCCATCTCGGGGTCGGTCATGATGGTGGCGGGGTTGGAGTTGACCAGAACGATCTCGTATCCCAGGGAGCGGAGGGCCTTGCAGGCCTGGGTCCCGGAATAGTCAAACTCGCAGGCCTGGCCGATGATGATGGGGCCGGACCCGATGATGAGGACTTTATGGATATCTGTTCTTTGTGGCATACGCTACCTCCTTAAAATTTACACAGCTACCATTATATAAAATAAATTGAGCGAAAAAAAGAGGTAACGAATGTGATATAATGGAAAAAATTTGCGGAGAAAATTTCTATGAACGAGATTACGGTTTACGTGGACGGCAGCTATAATGACGCTTTGAAAAAATACGCCTTCGGTTGCGTTTTCCTGAGCCCGGAGGGCGTGCGGTGCGCCTGCGGCAGCGGAAACAACCCGGACTCCTTAAAGTCCCGGAACGTGACGGGAGAGATGCTGGGGGCCATGTATGCGGTGCAATGTGCCCGCAAGAGCGGATACGACGCCATCCACATCTATTATGATTACAGTGGCATCGAGGACTGGGTCACCGGTGCCTGGAAGACCAAGAACGATCTGACGAAAAAATATGCTGCCGCCATGCGGGGATGGGGACAGGAGATCACCCTGCATTTTCACAAGGTGGTTGCCCACACCAATGTGACCTACAACGAGCTGGCGGACGAGATGGCTAAGAAAGGCCTGGAGACCGACGGAATCCCCGCCATCCGGCCCGTTTCGGAGATAGAGATCCATGAAGCGTGAGGAAGCAAGGAAAAAAGAGGACCGGACGCCCTCGGCGGGGGTACGGCTGAACAAATACCTGGCGGATGCCGGGATCTGCTCCCGCAGGGATGCGGATAAGCTCATCGAAGAGGGCGTGGTGCGGATAGACGGCGAGATCCCGGAGGTGGGGCGCAGGGTCCTGCCGGGGGATGTGGTCACCTGTCGCGGGGAAGTGGTAGGAAAGCGGACGCAGACCGTGGTGCTGGCCTATTACAAGCCTGTGGGGGTCACCTGCTCCGAACGGGATGCTCACGCGGAGCGCCTGGTCACGAAAGAGATCGACTATCCCGTCCGGGTGACCTACGCAGGCCGTCTGGACAGGGACTCCGAGGGACTCCTGCTCCTGTCCAATGACGGGGATCTCATCGAAGCCATGATGCGCGGCAGCAATGCCCACGAGAAGGAATACGTGGTGAAGGTGGGGAAGGAGCTGCGGCCGGAGGACCTGAAGCGGATGGAAGAGGGGATCTACCTGAAGGATCTGGATCAGACCACCAGACCCTGTAAGACGGAGATCCTGGGAAAAAACACCTTCCGCATCACCTTAACCCAGGGGCTCAACCGCCAGATCCGCAGGATGTGCAAGGCCTGCGGCTATGAGGTGAAGAGCTTAAAGCGGGTGCGGGTACTGAACATCACCCTGGGGAAACTCCTCCCGGGAGAATACCGGGAAGTGAAAGGAGAGGAGCTGCGGGAGCTTTTGCGCAGCTGCGGCAGATAAATGGATCACGAAGAAAAGATCCTTCGGATGAAGGAATTAAATGCTCTGTTATCGGAGGCTTCCAGAGTCTACTATGCGGAAGACCGCGAGATCATGAGCAATCTGGAATACGACAGACTCTACGACGAGCTGGTCTCCCTGGAAGAAGAGACGGGTGTTATCTTATCCGGAAGCCCCACCCAGCGCGTGGGCTATGAAGCGGTGGATGCACTGCCGAAGGAGCGCCATGCGGCGCCCATGCTCTCCCTGGGGAAGACCAAGGACCGGGAGGAGCTGCGGGAATGGCTGGGAGACCGGAAAGGGGTCCTGAGCTGGAAGCTGGACGGACTGACGGTGGTGCTGACCTATGAAGGCGGCATCCTGGCGAAGGCGGTCACCCGGGGAAACGGAGAGATCGGCGAGGTCATCACTCCCAACGCCAGAGCCTTTGAGAATCTGCCCATGAAGATTCCCTTTACCGGTACGCTGGTGCTACGCGGAGAGGCGGTGATCTCCTATCCCGATTTTGAAGCCATCAATGCGGCGCTCCCTGAGGAAGGTGCCGCTTATAAGAATCCCAGAAACCTCTGTTCCGGCAGCGTTCGTCAGCTGGACAGTGCCATCACCGCAAAGCGCCATGTGCGCTTTATCGCCTTCCACCTGGTGAGCGCGGAAGGGACGCCGGAGGAGTTGGAAGCCTATGAGCAGATCCGAGATTCGGCCTATGAACGGCTGGAATACCTCAGAAAATTAGGCTTTGAAGCAGTGGAGCATTACTATGTGACCCGGGATTCCATCCTGGACCGGATCGAATATTTTGCACAGCGGATCAGGGATTATGAGATTCCTTCCGACGGGCTGGTCCTTACCTATGAGGAAGTCTCTTACGGAATGAGCCTCGGCACTACGGCCAAAGCCCCACGGCATTCCATCGCCTTCAAATGGGCGGATGAAACGGCGGAGACGGTGCTGCGGGATGTGGAATGGAGCGCCAGTCGCACCGGCCTCATCAATCCCGTGGCGATCTTTGATCCCGTGGAGCTGGAGGGCACCACCGTTTCCAGGGCCAGCGTGCACAATGTCAGTATCGTGCGGGAGCTGGGGCTGGGGCTGGGCGACCATCTGATGGTCTACAAGGCCAACATGATCATTCCCCAGATCGCGGAGAATTTGACCCGCTCCGGATCCCTGGAGATCCCGGCGGTGTGTCCCGTCTGTGGCGGACGGACGGAGATCCGGAGCCAGAACGAGGCCCAGAGCCTCTATTGCACCAATCCGGAATGCCCTGCCAAGCAGATCAAATCCTTCACCCAGTTCGTCAGCAGGGACGCCATGAACGTGGACGGCCTGTCCGAGGCGACGCTGGAGAAGTTTATCGATTGTGGGTTTATCAAGGACTTTGCGGATCTCTACCATCTGGACAGATACCGGGAGGAGATCATCCGGATGGAAGGCTTCGGGGAAAAGTCCTATGAAAACCTGTGGAAGAGCATCCGGACCTCGCAAAAGACCACCCTCCCCCGGCTGATCTACGCCCTGGGGATCGAGAATGTGGGCGTTGCCGGGGCAAAGCTCATCTGTAAGGCACTCGACTATGATGTTGAGAGGCTGCGGCATGCGGATGCAGCGGCACTGGCCGCCATCGAAGGGGTGGGAGATGTGATCTCCGGATCTCTCATGGCCGCTTTTGCGGATCCGAAGAAGAGCGCTTTGCTGGACCGGCTCCTTGGAGAGCTGGAGCTGGAAAAGCCCGAAACAGCTTCCGGCGATGGTCCCGATCTTACGGGCAAGACCTTTGTCATCACCGGGTCACTGGTGCATTACCCCAACCGGGATGCGCTGAAAGCTGAGATCGAAAGCCGGGGCGGGAAGGTGGCGGGCTCCGTCAGTGCCAAAACCACGGCTCTCATCAACAATGACGTGACCAGTACCTCCAACAAAAACAGGACCGCCCGGGATCTGGGAATCCCCATCCTCAGTGAGGAAGATTTTCAAAAAGCGTATTTGGGGTTTGTATAAGTCCCGAACCTGTGCTAGACTATGTAATTATTTATACTTCGAGGGGAAAATACCATGCCCATTAAAGTACAGAGTGAGCTGCCCGCCCGGCAGATCCTGGAAGATGAAAACATCTTCGTGATGGACGAGTTCCGCGCCATCCACCAGGACATCCGGCCGCTGCAGGTGCTGATCTTGAATATTATGCCCGTCAAGCAGGACACGGAGCTCCAGCTCCTGCGGGCGCTGTCCAATACGCCGCTGCAGGTGGATGTGACCTTTATGAACACCGCATCCCATGTGTCCATCAACACCCCTGCCAGCCATCTGAATAAGTTCTATTGCACCTTTGAGGAGATCCGTCACCGGAAGTTCGACGGTATGATCATCACCGGCGCGCCGGTGGAGGATATCACCTTCGAGGAGGTGGATTACTGGGATGAGGTCTGCCGGATCATGGACTGGGCAGACACCCATGTCACTTCCATCCTCCACATCTGCTGGGGCGCCCAGGCCGGATTTTACCATTATTACGGGATCAATAAGGTGCTGCTGGATGCGAAGCTCTTCGGCGTCTTCAAGCACCGGGTCATGAACCGGAAGATCCCGTTGGTCCGCGGCTTTGACGATGTGTTCCTGGCTCCCCACAGCAGACATACCGCCACTCCTTCCGATGCCATTCACGCATGTAAGGATCTGACCATCCTGGCAGAGTCGGAGGAGGCCGGCGTGTATCTGGCCATCGCGGGAGAGGGACACCGCATTTTTGTCACCGGCCATCCCGAGTATGACCGCATGACCTTGAGCAACGAGTACTTCCGCGATCTGAACAAGGGCCTGCCCATTCAGATCCCGGTGAATTATTTCCCGGAGGACAACCCGGAGAACCGTCCGGAGCTGTCCTGGCGTTCCCACAGCAACAATCTCTACAGCAACTGGCTGAATTACTACGTCTACCAGGTGACACCCTACGAGCTGGAGCAGGAGAGCGCGGGGAACTGAGGAGCACTTACATGTGACGGCGCCGCCGGAAACGGAAGCCGGAGAAAGGCGGCAGCGCCGTAAGATAGAAATCAGGTTACCGCTATCAGCGGGAGAGGGAGGAGAAATGTCTAAGATCGTTATTCCGGATGGGTATCATTCCGTCCTGGACCTTCGGGAGACGCAGATCGCCATCAAAGAGGTGAAGGATGAGTTTCAAAGAGAGCTGGCGACACAGCTGAATCTGCACCGTGTGTCCGCGCCCCTTTTCGTGGCGCCGGAGTCCGGCCTCAACGATAACTTAAACGGTGTGGAGCGCCCCGTGGACTTTGAGGTGAAGGAGCTCCCCGGCCGCAGCTTTGAGATCGTGCATTCCCTGGCAAAGTGGAAGAGAATGGCCCTGGGCAGATACGCCTTTTCCGTGGGAGAGGGCCTTTATACCGATATGAACGCCATCCGCAGAGACGAGGATACGGACAACATCCATTCCATCTATGTGGACCAGTGGGACTGGGAGAAGGTCATCACCAAAGACCAGCGCAACGAGCAGACCCTGCGGGAGACCGTGAAGGCTGTCTATGACGCTCTCCGTGTCACCGAGAAATACATGTCCAACCGCTACGATCACATCAAGTGCATCCTGCCGGAGACCATCACCTTCATCACCTCTCAGGAGCTGCTGGACCGCTATCCCGACAAGAGTGCCAAGGAGCGGGAGTACCTGGCTGCCAAAGAGTACGGTGCCATCTTCCTGATGCAGATCGGCGATCTCCTCAGCAACGGGGAGAAGCACGACGGCCGTGCACCGGACTACGATGATTGGAAGCTGAACGGCGACATCATCGTTTACTATCCCGTCACCGACATCGCGCTGGAGCTCTCCTCCATGGGTATCCGCGTGGACGAGGAGAGCCTGATGGAGCAGCTGAAGAAAGCGGGCTGCGAGGAGCGGGCAGAGCTGCCCTTCCAGAAGGACATCCTGAATCGCCGTGTGCCTTATACCATCGGCGGCGGTATCGGACAGTCCCGCATCTGTATGTTCTTCCTCCGGAAGTGCCACATCGGCGAGGTCCAGGTATCCGTCTGGCCACAGGATGAGGTGGAGTATGCACGGAAGAAGGGTGTGATCATCCTGTAAAAGGCCCATATTTGATTTTTTGATTCAAAAGATTGATAAGAGAAAGGGCTGTCCGGATCAGATCTGGACAGCCCTTGTTTCATGCTTTTTCGTAGTTACTGCTGCTCGCCATTTCTTTGAGAAGGATTGCGGTTTTCGGGAGGGATCAGCGCTTGATATCGTAATTCATGTTCATGAGATTTTTGATGCTTTCCACATCGTCGGTGATGTTGGCATCGCCGCGGATGGTGTGTTTGATCACGCTGGAAGCTACGGCGAAATTTACCATGTCCATGGGCTGAAAGTCATGCATCATCGCGTAGATCAGTCCGCTGGCGAAGGCATCGCCGCCGCCGACACGGTCCAGGATCGTGAAGGTGAAGAGTCTGCTTTCGAAGGTGTGATCGTCATACCAGAGAAATGCCTTCAGGCTGTTTTCCGAGCCGGAATGCGCATATCTGACATGACGGGCGATGCATTTGATGTTCGGGTATCGCTTGACAAATGCGCGGTTGATCGCATCCTGTTGTTCATAGCTGGGCTGAAGAGGGATCCCGTCCTTGACATCCCCTTTGCTGTGATCCGCGTCATCCTTCCAGAGATGATAGGGTTCGATCCCAAGGAGCACATCCACGTAGGGCAGGCAGAGCGTACAGAAATCCCTTGCTTCTTCCCAGCTCCAGAGCTTGCTGCGGAAGTTCCCGTCGAAGCTGATGGTCAGGCCCTTTTCCTTCGCTTTCTTCAGGACGTTTATGGTAAGCTCTCTGCAGTTCTCCGCAAGAGCAGGCGTGATGCCGCTCATATGGAGCCAGGTATAGCCATCGAGCAGAGCGTCGATATCGACCCCGGAAAAATCATATTCGGTGATGGCACTGTGCTTTCTGTCATAGATCACCTTGCTGGGACGGATCCCATAGCCCGTTTCGAGATAGTAACTCCCGAGCCTGTGAGAGGGCGTCTCCTCGGGGGTGGAGAGGATCACAGGGGTGCAATGCACATCATTGCTGCGCAGGAGCCTGATCGCACTTTTGCCCAGGGAATTGTTGGGGACTACGGTAAAAAAGGTACTCTCGACGCCGAGATTTGCCAGCGCCAGCGCGATATTTGCTTCCGATCCGCCGTAGCTTGCTTCAAAGCTGGTAGTCATGCGGATCTTCTCATAGTTCGGCGGCGTGAGGCGCAGCATGATCTCACCGATGGTGATGAAATGGCCGCCTCCCCCATTGATGAAAACCGGATTCTTGTGTTCCATACGATATCTCCTTATCAGGTTCAATGGGGATAGTATAACAGAAAAAACGCTCCAGGTGATTTGGTAAAAAAATAACGATGAAAAAGATTTTGAAAAAGATACTTGCAAACAATATAAATATGTGATACAAATATATTGTATAAAATATAAAACACATTTTTGAGAGGATGCAAAGTGAACGGTTTATCAACAAGACAAAAGGAGATCAGCAGCGTTCTGAAGATCGTGGTGATCCTTTCCGCGATCATCGGAACCTTCTTAAGCGCCTATGCGGGCAGACATTCCTTCATGGGCGGCTCCAGAGTTTTTATGTATTTCACCATCCAGTCGAATATCGCCATCGCCGTGATCTGCTGCATCGGCTTTTTCCTTATGCACAGAGCAGGAGCGGTCGGCAGAGTCTGGCAGGTGATAAAGTTTGTGGGGACCGTATCCATCACCCTGACGGGTGTGGTCTTTTGCGTCATGCTGGCCCCTACACTTGGCCCGAATGCCTGGAACATCCAGAATGTGCTGACCCATGTGGTGGTGCCTCTGGCTGCGGTCATTGATTTTTTCGTGGTGGCGGTATCCGATCCCATCCTGAAGAAAAACGTCATCTTTGTCATTATCCCTCCTATCTTGTATGCTGTATATGCAGGCATCGGATATGTGCAGGGATGGGAATTTGCGGACGGCATCAACTATCCTTACTTTTTCCTGAACTGGGGCAGCCCCGCGGGGGCCTTCGGATTTACGAAGGATCTTCCCTTCCTGGGCAGCGCCTGGTGGATTTTGATATTGCTCCTTTTCCTGCTCTGCGTAGGGTACGGTTATCTGACTCTGACGGAATTCATCGGGAAAAAGCACAATAAATAATGACAAATCAGTAAAGGAGATGGACCTATGAGCAATGCAGTGATCATTTATGCATCCACACATCATGGCAACACGAAGAAGGTGGTGGAGGCCATTTCGAAGGAATGTGGCGTAGAGCTGGTGGACGCCACCCAGGTACATGAGAAGGACCTGTCCGGTTACGATCTCATCGGTTTTGCCAGCGGTATCTACGGCGCGAATTTCCATCAGCAGGTGATGAATTTTGCACAGAAGAACCTTCCGCAGAACAAGAGGATCTTCTATATCACCACCAGCGCCATGAATCTTGATTTCTCCAAGTCCATGGGACCTTCCGTGAAGGATAAGAATGCGGAAGTGGTGGGCTATTTCTCCTGCAGGGGGTACAACACATTCGGTCCGTTTAAACTCGTGGGCGGCACTTCCAAGGGCCACCCCGACGATCAGGATCTGCAGGATGCGGTAGCTTTTTTCCGTGGGCTTGAGAAATAAATTTCTCTCCCTGTGGTGTTCGTTAGTGAAAAGAAAGAGAGCCGGGATCTCCCGGCTCTTTTTCTGCGTTCACGATAGGGATCATAAAGGAAGGGCTTCGGATGCCAGGTTCTTCTGGGCGGTGCTGAGCATCAGCTTGATACGGTTCAGCTGATTGACCTCGCTGGCGCCGGGATCGTAGTCGATGGCCACGATGTTGGATCCTGGATGGGCCTTGCGGATGGCCTTGATGACGCCCTTGCCCACCACATGGTTCGGCAGGCAGCCGAAGGGCTGGGTGCAGACGATATTGGGCACCCGGTCATGGATCAGCTCGATCATCTCGCCGGTCAAAAACCACCCTTCACCGGTCTGATTGCCGATGCTGACGATGGGCTCCGCAAATTTCACGATGTCGTAGATGGAAGTGGGAGGATCAAAATGCTTTGATCTTGCTTCTTCCTTTGCAGCTGCGCCACGGAGGATGTGCTCCACGGCCCAGATCCCCAGTTTGGAATTCCTTGCGGTCTTTTTGCTCATGCCCAGGTGGTCTGCCTTGTAGACCTGATTGTAGAAGCAGTAGAGCATGAAATCCATCAGGTCGGGGCATACCGCCTCTGCGCCTTCCTGTTCCAGGAGCTCCACCAGATGGTTGTTGCCGGCGGGAGAGAACTTCACCAGGATCTCACCCACGATGCCCACTCTGGGCTTCCGGAGCTTCTCGTCGATGGGGATGTCGTCAAACTCCCGTACCATCTGACGGCACATGCTGCGGAATTTCAGCAGATTGATATGCTTGCCGCAGCAAAAGTCCTGACATTTCTTCAGCCATTTTGCATGCAGGGCGTCGGTAGCGCCCTTTTCCAGTTCGTAGGGACGCATCCGGTAGACGCATTTCATGAAGATGTCGCCGAAGGTGACGCCCACGGCGGCCCGCAGCAGCATGTCGATGTTGATGTCAAAGCCGGGGTTCACCTCGATGCCTCCCAGGTTCAGGGAGATGACGGGGATCTGCTCCATACCCGCTTTTTTCAGGGCTCTGCGGATAAATCCGATGTAGTTGGTGGCACGGCATCCGCCGCCGGTCTGGGTGATGATGAGAGCGGTGCGGTTCAGGTCGTATTTTCCGGTCAGCAGCGCCTGCATCAGCTGTCCCACCACCAGGAGGGAAGGATAACATGCGTCATTGTTAACATATTTCAGGCCCACATCCACTGCGTGGCGGTCGTCGTTCTGCAGCACTTCGAAGTGATAGCCCAGAGCATTGAAGGCGGGCTCTAAGATGTCGAAGTGGATGGGCGACATCTGGGGGCAGAGGATGGTGTATTTGTCCCGCATCTCCTCGGTGAACTGTACCTTGGTGATATTGGTGGGATGGGGATCTGCATGCTTGCCCAGTTTTTCGCGTACCTTCAGTGCGGCCAGCAGGGAACGGACACGGATCCTTGCGGCGCCCAGGTTGTTCACCTCGTCGATCTTCAGGCAGGTGTAGATCTTGCCGGAGCCGGAGAGGATGTCGCACACCTGATCCGTGGTGACGGCGTCCAAACCGCAGCCGAAGGAGTTTAACTGGATCAGATCCAGGTTCTCCGTGGTGCGGACGTAGGTGGCTGCCGCGTAGAGACGGGAGTGGTACATCCACTGGTCGGAGACGATGAGGGGTCTGTCCGGTACGCCCAGGTGGGAGACGGAGTCCTCGGTAAGGACGGCGATATCGTAGGAGGTGATGAGCTCCGGGATACCGTGGTTGATCTCGGGATCCAGATGGTAGGGGCGGCCGGCCAGGACGATGCCGTGCTTTCCGGTCTCCTCCAGGTAGCGCAGGGTCTCCTCGCCCTTCTTACGCATATCCTCTCTGGCGGCTGCCAGCTCTTCCCAGCCGACGCGAACCGCCTCACGGATCTCCGCCTCGGGGATATCGCTGAAGGCTCTGATCAGGGCGTAGGAGATGGTCTCCTCGTCACGGAAGGACATGAAGGGATTGGAAAAACGCACCTTTCCTGCCGCAATCTCCTCCACGTTGTTCTTGATGTTCTCGGAGTAGGAGGTGACGATGGGGCAGTTGTAGTGATTGTTGGCGCCTTCCACCTCATTTCGCTCGTAGAAGAGGGCGGGGTAGAAGATAAAGGGCACGTTCTGCCGGATGAGCCAGGTCACATGGCCGTGGGCCAGCTTGGCAGGGTAGCACTCGGACTCCGAAGGGATGGACTCCAGTCCCAGCTCGTAGATCTTGCGGTTGGAGACGGGAGACAGAATCACCCGGAAGCCCAGTTTTTTGAAAAAGACTGCCCAGAAAGGATAGTCCTCGTAGAGGTTCAGCACTCTGGGGATCCCCACCACGCCGCGGGGCGCCTGCTCTAAGGGAAGGCTCTCGTAATCGAAGATCCGGTGGAGCTTGTACTCAAAGAGGTTGGGCACGCCGGTGGCGTTCTTTACGCCGCCGATGCCGCGCTCGCAGCGGTTGCCGGAGATGTACTGGCGGCCGCCGGAGAAACGGTTGATGGTGAGACGGCACGCATTGGTACAGCCCTTGCACTTGGCCATGCTGGTCTCGTACTGCAGGTTCAGGATGTCATCCAGCTCCAGCATGGAGGTGACATATCCGTCAGAATAGCGCTCCCTCGCAATGAGCGCTGCGCCGAAGGCACCCATGATGCCGGCGATGTCGGGGCGGATGGCTTCGCAACCTGCGATCTTCTCAAAGGCCCGCAGAACGGCGTTGTTGTAGAAGGTACCGCCCTGGACCACGATGTTCTGTCCCAGCTCGGAAGCGTCAGAGACCTTGATGACCTTAAACAGGGCGTTCTTGATGACGGAGTAAGCCAGTCCCGCGGAGATGTCCGCAACGGAAGCGCCTTCCTTCTGGGCCTGCTTGACCTTGGAATTCATGAACACGGTGCAGCGGGTGCCCAGATCGATGGGATGTTCCGCAAAAAGGGCCTCGGAGGCAAAATCCTCCACGGAGTAATTCAGGGATTTGGCAAAGGTCTCGATGAAGGAGCCACAGCCGGAGGAGCAGGCCTCGTTCAGCTGCACGGAATCCACGGTCTGGTCCTTGATCTTGATGCATTTCATGTCCTGACCGCCGATGTCCAGGATGCAGTCCACCTGCGGATCGAAAAAGGCGGCTGCATAGTAATGGGCCACGGTCTCCACTTCCCCGTCGTCCAGCAGGAAGGCGGCCTTCATCAGGGCTTCGCCGTAGCCGGTGGAGCAGGAGCGGACGATCTTTGCTCCTTCGGGCAGGCGTTCCTTGATCTCCCCCATGGCGCGGATGGCAGTCTTCATGGGACTTCCGTCATTGCCGGAGTAGAAGGAGTAGACCAGGCGCCCCGCATCGTCCACCAGTGCGATCTTGGTGGTGGTGGAGCCGGCGTCGATCCCCAGGAACACATTGCCTTTCACCTGAGCCAGGTCGCCTTTTTCCACCATATGCTTTGCGTGCCGTGCCTCGAAGGCATCAAAAGCGGCCTTGTCCGCAAAAAGCGGCTCCATGCGCTCCACCTCAAACTCCATTTTGATGTCGGAGGAGAGCTTTTTCGTCATTTCTGACAGGGTGACGGAAACCTCCTCTTTGGCATTTAACGCAGATCCGATGGCTGCAAAGAGGTGGGAATTGTCGGTATCGATGATATGCTCCTCATCCAGCTTCAGGGTGCGGATGAAGGCTTCCTTCAGCTGATCCAGAAAGTGCAGGGGGCCGCCCAGAAAGGCCACGTGCCCCCGGATGGGCTTGCCGCAGGCGAGGCCGGAGATGGTCTGATTGACCACCGCCTGGAAAATGGAAGCGGCCAGGTCCTCCTTGGTGGCGCCCTCGTTGATCAGGGGCTGGATGTCGGTCTTGGCGAAAACGCCGCAGCGGGCAGCGATGGTATAGAGGGACTTGTAGTCCTTCGCATACTCGTTTAAGCCTGCCGCATCGGTCTGCAGAAGACTGGCCATCTGGTCGATAAAGGAGCCGGTACCGCCGGCACAGATGCCGTTCATCCGCTGCTCCACATTGCCGTCCTCGAAATAGATGATCTTCGCATCCTCACCGCCCAGCTCGATGGCCACGTCCGTCTTCGGCGCCAGCTCCTGCAGGGAGGTGGCAACGGCGATGACCTCCTGTGTGAAGGGAACCCCCAGGTGGGTGGCGAGGGTGAGTCCGCCGGAACCGGTGATCATGGGAAGGAGACGCAGTTCTCCCAGCTTCGCATAGGCATCCTGCAGGAGCGCGGAGAGGGTCTCCCGGATATTGGCGTAATGCCGCCTGTAATCAGCAAAGAGGATCTTGTGTTCCTCGTCCAGCAGCGCCACTTTGACGGTGGTGGAGCCGATGTCGATGCCGAGGCGAACGGTTTTCATTTCATTACTGGTGTTATTTTGCATAAAACTCAAAGACTCTTTCTTTCCATCGGCCTCTGAAAGGACCGTAAATTCTAAGGTTTTTCCGGAAGCGGAAACAGCTCCTTACGCAAAAACCCAATATATTATAGAGTAGAGAACGGCTGAATGCAAATAATAGGATAGAATCCTCTTGAAAAAGTATCTCGTTTACGCTACAGTAAAAGTACATGTTAATTATTTAACAGACTGTTCCGCAAGGAGAACCAAACGTAAAAGGAAGCGGCAGATCGCGTTTGATAAGCAACTTGGAGGAGAAATATATGGGCATTCGAGGCATCCACACATCCATCAATGACATCCGGAAGAGTGTCTTTACCGAAGTGGCGAGACTTTCCTACAACTACGAGGAGGGTGACCTGTCCGAAATGGAGCGGATTCCCTACCGCATCGTCCCCGGGGAGATCTCTCTCTACAACGACAATGTCTTCCTGGAGCGGGCCATCGTCCGGGAGCGGATGCGCCTGGCCATGGGACTGAATTTCCGATCCGCCTCCGAGCACGCCCCCGTCACCCAGGGAGCTCAGGAGTGCGTGAAGCCGGAAAAATACTACCAGCCGCCCCTCATCAATATCATCAAATTCGCCTGCCACGCCTGCCCGGAGAATCTGGTCACCGTGACGGATCATTGCCAGGGGTGCCTGGCCCATCCCTGCAGCGAGGTCTGTCCCAGGGATGCCATTTCCTTCGTTCACGGCAAGTCCGTCATCGATGAGGACAAATGCATCAAATGCGGGAAATGTGTTTCTGTATGTCCCTACCATGCCATCATCCAGCAAAAGCGCCCCTGCGCCGAATCCTGCGGGATGCACGCCATCGGTTCCGACGAGTACGGCCGGGCGGACATCGATCAGGAGCGCTGTGTCAGCTGCGGCATGTGCCTGGCCAACTGCCCCTTCGGCGCCATCGCCGACAAGGCCCAGATCTTCCAGTGCATTCAGGCCATCAAGTCCGATACGCCGGTGTACGCTGCCATCGCCCCTGCCATCGTGGGGCAGTTCGGCGCGGATCTGCCGCTGGACAAGATGCGTTCCGCCTTCAAGGCTCTGGGCTTTGAGGACGCGGTGGAGGTGGCCATCGGTGCCGACCTCTGCACCCTTCAGGAGGCGGAGGACTTTGTAAACGAGGTGCCGGAAAAACTCCCCTTCATGGGCACTTCCTGCTGTCCCGCCTGGTCCGTCATGGCAAAGAAAGACTTCCCCGAGCAGGCCGGTTGCATTTCCATGGCTCTGACGCCCATGGTGCTGACGGGCCGCTTGCTGAAAAAGGAGCATCCCGGCTGCAAGGTGGCCTTCATCGGACCCTGTGCTGCGAAAAAGCTGGAGGCCATGCGTACCTCCATCCGAACGGAGATCGATTTTGTCCTGACTTTTGAGGAGACCATGGGGATGTTCGAGGCGAAGGAAGTGGAATTTGCCGCCCTGGAACCCCACAACACCATGCACGGCGCCAGCGGAGACGGAAGAGCCTTCGCCGTGGGTGGCGGTGTGGCAGGTGCCGTGGCGAATGTCATCAAAGAAAAATATCCGGACCGGGAGGTGCGGATCGAGCGGGCGGAAGGCCTGGATGCCTGCCGGAAAATGCTGGCGCTGGCCAAGGCCGGAAAATACAACGGCTATCTGCTGGAGGGCATGGCGTGCCCCGGCGGCTGTGTGGGCGGTGCGGGCACCGTGATGCCCATTGACAGTTCCAAGCGGGCGGTGCTCCAGAACCAGAAGGAATCTTCCCACGATCACGCCTACGAGAGTACCTACGAGATGATCCTCCCGGACCTGGAATGATACAGGTGCATGAGGCGGAAAGGCCATGCGCAAGCCATCTGTTTCGCTTTTTACACACTACGCTGCAACGAGCAGGGAGCACGTCCCCCTGCTCGTTTCGTGTTTACGATTTCCTTTCAAAATGGTAAAATAACTTGATATCTGTACAGAAAGGATAACTATGAGCAATTTTGAAAGAAAATTCGGCAAATATGCCATTCCGAACCTGACACTGCTGCTGATCCTGGGCTATGCGGTGGGGTATATCATCAATGCCGTCAACAACAGTTTTCTCGTCTATCTTGCCCTGGATCCCTACAAGATCCTGCACGGTCAGGTATGGCGCCTGCTGACCTGGCTCCTGATCCCGCCCAATGAGAGCAATTTTATCTTTGTTCTGCTGATGCTCTATTGCTGCTATTCCATCGGGACTCTGCTGGAGCGCACCTGGGGGACCTTCCGCTACAACGTCTATATCTTCGGCGGTATCCTCATGACGGTTGTGGCTGCCTTCCTGGGACTGCTGGTGGCATGGCTCCTGTACGGCAGCGAGAACCTGCAGATCTACGAAGCGACGAATCTGGTGAACTGGTTCGCCTTCAGCACCTATTACATCAATGTGTCCATCTACCTTGGCTTTGCCATGACCTATCCCGATAACATGGTCCGCCTCTTTTTCCTGATCCCTCTCAAGATGAAATGGCTGGGCTTCATGGATCTGGCGTACATGATGTATCTGCTGTTCCTGGGCGGCCTCTTTACGAAGTTTGCCGTGGGTGCGGCGCTCTTAAACTGCGGCCTGTTCTGGCTCCTGTACATCAAGCGCGTCCGGACCCCCAAGCAGGTGATCCGCTACACCCAGTTTAAGAAAGCAGCCCAGCAGAATACCGCCGCGAAAGCCGGCAGCATCCACAAATGCTCCGTCTGCGGCCGCACGGAAAAAACGGATCCGACCATGGAATTCCGGTATTGCTCCAAGTGCATCGGCAATTACGAGTATTGCACGGAGCACCTCTTTACCCATGTCCACAAAACGCCGAACGGGGGAAGACCGAATGAGTGAGCAGGAGCGCGAGGTCTTATTTGCTCAGCGCCTCGCTGAGATGAAAAAGCTGGGCAGATCCCAGGGCGGACAGATCACCGATGACCAGATTTCGGAGCTGTTCGGAGAGTTCGTATTGCCCGAGGAGCAGTTAAAGCTCTTGCACGGATATCTGGAGCAGAATCACATCCGCAGGAGCAGGGAGATCGAGAGCCTGCCGGAGGCGGTGGATGCGCTGGCAGAGTGGGACGATCCGGAGCCCATGGAGGGCGAGGATCGGAAATACCTGGATCTGTACCTGAAGGAACTGGAGGAACTTCCCACCTACACCGACGGCCAGAAGCGTGCCTATACCATTTCTGCCATGGCGGGAGACGCGGAGGCTTCGCAGCACCTCATCAATATCTACCTGAAGGATGTGGCTCAGATCGCCAGGCTCTATTCGGGGCAGGGCGTATTGATGGAGGACCTGATCGGCGAGGGAAATGTAGCATTGATAACGGGTGTTACCATGTTGGATTCCCAGGAATCTCCCGATGATTGCGAAGGAATGCTCATCAAGCTCATCATGGATGCCATGGAAGAGCTGATCAGTGACAGCGGCAGCAATGCCGAGGTGGAGGCCAAGGCCCTGCGGCGGGTGAATACCGTCAGTGCCAAGGCGGATGAGCTCTATGAGACCCTGGGCCGCAAGGTGACCATCGCTGAGCTGCATGCAGAGACGGGCCTCAGCGAAAAAGCCATCCGGGATGCCATCCGCATCAGCGGCTTTGCCCTGGACAGCATCGATCTGACGGAGGAACAGATATGAGCCTTCGCTCAGTAAGTACCTACGAGGATTACAAATACTACATCCAGGATGTTTCCAGGATCTATGTGGGGTGTAAGTTCACCCTGGGTGAGATCATGGACAACGAAGAGATCACCTACAAATTCCGCAAAGTGGTGGCAGAGAGCATCCTTCCGCACGCTGACCGGGAGGATACCCTGGAGACGGTGTTGTATTATCTGGAACGGGAGAATTTTGCCCTCCAGGTCTTCAAGCAGATGAATGCCAAAGTCCGTGTCAGCGTTTTGCGGGAAAAGAAGCATCTGCTGAAAAAATCCGCTGACCGGGAATACGTAACGGAACTCATGGATATGGATACCCTGGTGGGGATGACGCCTGAGGAAAAGCAGGCCGCCGGCCTCTTTCTCCAGGAGCTGCAGGTGAGCAAGCTGGCGCTGGCCACCTGCTAGAGCGGACACCCGTTCCGGCGAAAATACGAAAAGAAAGATACCGGTTCTGTGAAAGCGGGACCTGCTATGGAGGATACATGAAAAAAAGGATCGAAGATTTACAGACCTATGAGATTTTGGAGCAGCGGGAGAGTAAGGACTTAAGCAGTACCGTCATCCGCCTGCGCCACAAAAAGACCGGAGCGAAGATCGCTCTGATCTCCAACGAAGACGACAACAAGGTGTTTTACATCGGCTTCCGGACGCCCCCTGCGGACTCCACCGGCGTGGCCCACATTCTGGAGCATTCCACCCTCTGCGGATCCAAAAACTATCCGGTGAAGGACCCCTTTGTGGAGCTGACCAAAGGATCGCTGAACACCTTCCTGAACGCCATGACTTACCCAGACAAGACGGTCTATCCCCTGGCCAGCTGCAATGATACGGATTTCCGCAATCTGATGCTGGTGTACCTGGATGCCGTGTTCAATCCCCTGGTCTATGAGAATGAGTCCATTTTCCGCCAGGAGGGCTGGCATTATGAGTTTGACGAGGAGGGAAAGCCCTTCGTCAACGGTGTGGTCTACAACGAGATGAAGGGCGCCCTGTCCACCCCCGATGACATCCTGGACCGGGAGGTGTTTAATTCCCTGTTCCCCGACACCTGCTATGGCGTGGAGTCCGGCGGTGATCCCGAGTTCATTCCGGATCTGACCTATGAGGCCTTTCTGGATTTCCACAGGAAATACTATCACCCCTCCAACAGCTATATCTATCTCTACGGCGACATGGATATGGCGGAGCAGCTGGAGCTTATCGATGAGCGTTACCTTTCGAAATACGACGCCCTTTCCACCTGCTCCATGCCTACGAAGCAGAAGGCCTTCGACGCTCCCGTGCATGTCCGCAAATCCTGCCCCCTGGGAGAGGGCGAGGACCCTGAGGACAATACCTTCCTCACCTTAAACTATGTGCTGAAGGATTCCCTGGACCGGGATCTGTATGTGGCCTTTAAGGTGCTGGACTACGCGCTGTGCTCCGCACCCGGGGCTCCTGTGAAAAAGGCCCTGGTGGATGCGGGGGTAGGCAAGGATGTGTACACTTCCTACCAGTATGATCTGCTGCAGCCCTATTTCGGCTTTACCGCCAAGGGAACCATTCTGGACCGGGAGGAGGATTTCCTCCGGATCATCCGGGAGGTGCTGTCCGGCATCGTCCGTGACGGTTTTGACAAAAAGAGCCTCCTGGCGGCCATCAACCGGCTGGAATTTAACTACCGCGAGGCGGACAGCGGTTATTACCCCAAGGGACTGTTGATGGGACTGAAAGTGCTGGACAGCTGGCTCTATGCGGAGGATCAGCCCTTCATTCACATCGAGGCGGACGATACCTATGCAAGGCTTCGGGAATACGCACAGACCGACTATTTTGAGCAGCTGGTGCAGACCTGGTTTCTGGACAATCCCCACTGCAGCATCCTGACGCTGGAGCCGAAGGCAGGCGTGGAGGAAGCGCGGGAAGCCCGGGCAAAGGCCCGCGTGGAACAGGCCTTCGCCGCCATGAGCAAAGAGGAGGTCCGGAAGGTCCATGAGACCTTTGATGCGCTGCGGGCTTTCCAGGACAGAGAGGATACGCCGGAGGAGCTGGCCACCATTCCGCTGCTGTCCAGGGAGGATCTGACGAAAAAGGCACGGCCCCTGCACAACGAGGAAGGGACCCTGGCACAGACCCCCATGGTATTCCATCCCGAGCCCAGCAGAGGGATCTCCTACCTGGGACTGCTCTTCGATATGGATCAGATCCCGGGAGAGTACTACCCTTATGCGGCGCTGCTGAAGGAGATCTGGGGCATGGTGGATACCGATGCCCACAGCTACAATGACCTGAACAATGAGATCAATCTGGTGACCGGCGGTGCCTTTGCTGCGGTTTCGTCCTACATGAACGCAAAGGACCCGGAAAAATACAGACTCTTTGTGGAATATCACACCAAGTATTTCTATGACAGAGGAGCGGAAGCCATCGCCCTCATCGAGGAGATCCTCCTGACCTCGCATCTGGAGGATACGGACCGGATCCGTGAGATCCTGGAGGAGATCCGGAGCCAGACCCAGGCGGCCATGCTCAGCGCCGGACACCGGGTGGCACTGGGGAGAGCCCAGGCGGGGGTATACCCTGTTTATGCGGCGGAGGAGGAACTTTCCGGTCTGCAGTACTACCGGTTCCTCTGCGACCTGCTGGAGCACTATGAGGAACGGAAGGACGACATGGTGCGGATGCTCAGAAAGACTGTCAAAGCGCTGCTGCGTCCCGAGAATCTCCTCATCAGCCTGGCGGGAGAGGAAGCGGCAAAGCAGGGCATTGAGGAAGCTGTTTCTCATCTGAAGGCGGCCCTCAGTACCGAAGAGGTCCCCAAGGAGCATTATGTCCCTGCACTGATCACCGGCAACGAAGGCTTCATGACCGCCGGGCAGGTGCAGTTCGTCTGCCGTGCAGGATCCTTCCGTTCGGAAGATCTGCCCTATACCGGCGCCCTCAGAGCTTTGAAGGTGTACCTGGGCTACCAGTACCTGTGGATCAACATCCGCGTCAAGGGCGGTGCCTACGGCTGCTTTGGCGGGGCCGGCAGAAGCGGACTCATGTACCTGAACTCCTACCGCGATCCGAAGCTCCGGGAGACGGATGCGATCTATCAGGGACTGCCTGAAGATCTCCGGAATCTGGAACTGGACGAGCGCGGCATCACGCAGCTCATCATCGGTGCCGTCAGTGATCTGGACATTCCGCTGACACCCCTGTCGGATGCCATGAAGTCCATGACCTGTTTTCTTTCGGAACTCTCCGAGGAGGACATTCAGCAGGATCGTGACCAGCTCCTGCAGACCACTCCGGAGGATATGAGGGCTCTTGCGGAATATGCCGACAGATTCCTGAAAAACAGCCGCCTTGTGGTGGTGGGAAACGCCGCGAAGGTGAAGGAATGTGCCGACATGTTTGACCGTCTGGAGAACCTGAACTGATCCGGCCGGAAAAGGGAGGCCGGATGTTTGTAAGCACTCTGCTTACAGAAAGGGGAGACTTATGAAAAATTGCAGAGAAAAGAAATTCCTATGGCTTGTCGCTGCACTGACCGGTGCAATGCTCCTTGCGGGTTGCGGTGAGTCCAGCGCGCCCAGCAGCAACAGTTTCAAGGCAACCTCCGATTCCGCGGCTACGGCCGATTATTATGAGGGTGAGGCTGCTTATGAAGACTACGACTACGGTTACAGCACCTCTACCGCATCCGAATCTTCCGGCAGCACTTCCGCGAGCAGTGCCTCCGATCCCGTGCAAACGGTGGACACCTCCCGGAAGCTGATCCGCACCGTCAACCTGGACGCGGAGACCAAGGCATTCGACGACATGCTGGCCCTGGTGGACGCCAAAGTCCGGGAGCTGGGCGGCTACGTCGAGTCCTCCAACATCTACAACGGAAGCAGATACAACGGCTACCATCAGGTGCGTAACGGCAGCATGACCATCCGTATTCCTTCCCAGAATATGGATCAGTTCCTGAACGCTGTCAGCGAGGCTGCCAATATCACCAACAAGTCCGAGAATGTGCAGGACATCACCCTGACCTATGTGGATACCAAGAGCCAGAAGGAAGCCTATCAGGTAGAGTACGACAGGCTGTTGGAACTGCTGGAGGAGGCTTATGACCTGAATGATATCCTGATCATCGAGGACCGTCTCCGGGAGGTCCGCTATCATCTGGAGTCCCTGGAGAGCCAGCTCCGTTCCTATGACAACAAGGTGGATTATGGCACTGTGTACCTGAACATCGATGAGGTGGAGGAACTGACCCCCGTCATCGTGGAGGAGCCCACGGCCTGGGAGCGGATCCGTGACGGATTTACCGACAACCTCCTGGATGTGCTGGATGGTCTGAAGGACTTCATCATCGACATTCTGGTGAACCTGCCTTACCTGATCCTCTGGGCTGTCATCATCCTGGTGATCATCGTGATCTGCCGTAAGATCTTCGGTGAGAAGGCGAGAGAAAAGCGCCAGGCAAAGAAGCAGGCAAAGCTTCAGGCGCAGTACGCAGCAAGACAGGCCAAGGCACAGGAGGCGGCATTCCCCGCAGGCAAGCCGGGACAGACCGAGACACCCGTTTCCCCTGCTCCTTCCGCGGAAGTAAAGCAGGATGATACCACCTATTCCAACAAGTGATCTGGAATAAGCCCAAAGGGCTTATTCCTTTCAAATGATGACAATAAAGCGCGAAGCGGTCTATTGTAGAGTATGAGTAAAAAACAACAGCGCAGTGAAGAAACAAAGCCTTTGGATCTGAACGCGATCCTTGAGAGTGTCGCCGGCCCTGCCGGCGATGCTTCTCACAGGGCGGGCTTTGTGGCCATCATCGGGCGCCCCAATGTGGGGAAGTCCACCCTGATGAACCGCATCATCGGACAGAAGATCGCCATCACCTCCGATAAGCCCCAGACCACCCGGAACCGCATTCAGACCGTCTATACCGATGAGCGCGGCCAGATCGTCTTTCTGGACACCCCCGGCATCCACAAGGCCCACAACAAACTGGGGGATTACATGGTGGGTGTGGCGGAGCATACCCTGCAGGACGCGGATCTCATCCTTTGGCTGGTGGAGCCCACGGACTTCATCGGTGCGGGAGAGCGCCACATCATCGAGAAGCTGAACAAGGTCACGTCCCCTGTGTTCCTTGTGATCAACAAGGTGGATACCGTGCGGAAGGAGCAGCTCCTTCCCTTTATCGATGCCTACCGGGACAAGGTGGATTTCCGGGAGGTGATTCCCGTCAGCGCCCTGAAGGGCACCGGGTGTGACACGCTGGTGCAGCTGATCTTCGACAATCTGCCCTTCGGCCCTGCTTTTTATGACGAGGACACCCTGACGGACCAGCCCATGAAACAGATCGTGGCGGAGCTGATCCGGGAAAAGGTCCTGCGCCTTTTGAAGGATGAGATCCCCCATGGCGTGGCGGTGGGCATCGAATCCATGAAGGAGCGGGACAATGGCATCATGGACATCGAAGCCACCATCTACTGTGAGCGGGATTCCCACAAAGGCATCATCATCGGCAAGGGCGGCGAAATGCTGAAACGCATCGGCTCCAAGGCGCGCCCCGAGATGGAGGATCTGCTGGAGACGAAGGTGAACTTAAAGCTCTGGGTGAAAGTGAAGAAGGACTGGAGAGACAGCGATTATCTCCTGAAAAACTTCGGGTTCCGCAAGGAAGATATCTGATGACGGGTGAAGATTTTATCAATGTGACCGGCATGGTGCTGAAAGCTCAGCCGGTGGGAGAGAGCGACCGCAGGGTCACCATCCTCACCAGCGACCGGGGGAAGCTGGGGGCCTTTGCCAGAGGCGCCAGGAAGAACGGGTCCCGCTTTTCCGCAGGGACCTGTACTTTTGCTTTCGGAAAGTTCCGGCTCTATGCCGGACGGGATTCCTATACCCTTTCGGACTTGGAGATCACCAACTATTTCGAGGAGTTGCGCACCGATGTGGAGGCGGCTGCCTACGGGGCGTACTTTGCGGAGATTGCCGATTACTACGGTAGGGAAAATGACGACGACAGGGATCTGCTGGCCCTTTTGTACCAGAGTCTGCGGGCCCTTTCCAGTGATGTCTTCGACAATACCTTCGTCCGAAGTGTCTATGAGCTGAAGGCCATCGCCATAAACGGAGAGTACCCGGGTGCCCCGCAGGACCGGCCCTTACTGGATGGCACCAGGCAGGCCCTGGAATTCATCGGCACCTGCCCGCCGGACCGGATCTATTCCTTCTCCCTCTCCGAAAAAGCCCTGGCAGAGCTCCGGGAGATTGCGGAAGTTTACTGCCGGAGGTACATGGATCACACCTTCAAAAGCCTTGAAATACTGAGTGCCCTGTGCTAAAATATCTTGAATTATGCGCAGGTTTTTTGCTTTACAGGAGGCTATTGTGAAAAAATCATTCGTTTTGCTGTCCGCGATCGCGCTTGCGGTCCTGACGTTGACCGGATGCGGCAAGGTGAACAACCAGCCCCATCCCGATAATCTGTCCTCGATCATCATCTCCGAGACTGGAGAGGTGCGCTACGATATGGGCGGCGTGCTGGATCAGTCCTATTACAACATTGACGAGCTGGTGAGTATGGCGAGACAGGAGCTCAGCGAGTTTAATTCCCAGGTGGGCGGTACTCCCGCAAGCCTCGGAGAGTATCTCTACGATCCCGCCAGCGGACAGGTGTTTTTGCCTTATACGTTTTCCGGTGCGGGATACTGTGAGAAACTCACCGGCACCAAGGTTTTCTACGGTACCGTGACCCAGGCGTCCCTGGCAGGCTTCGACATCTCCGGATCCATGTTCACCTCCGTCAAGGGCGGAAGCATCGTTTCCGGAAGCGATATCTATAAGAACAATTCCGACAGGATGGTCATTGTGACCAATCTCCAGGGCGCCGTGATGGGCCCCTACGCTGCGGATTATGTGTCCGACGGCATCTTCTGGGTATCCGGTGATTCCGGCGACTATTGCAGCACCATGAATTACGGCGGGGATTACGCCATCATCATTCTGAAACAATAATACGCAGCCCCGGAGGGCTCGCGAAAGGAGAACTTATGGCAGTAGAAAAGACAATGGAAAAGATCGTTACACTTGCAAAGGGCAGAGGCTTCGTATATCCGGGCTCCGAGATCTACGGCGGACTGGCCAACACCTGGGATTACGGTAATCTGGGTGTGGAGCTGAAGAACAATGTCAAGCGCGCATGGTGGCAGAAGTTCGTGCAGGAGAGCCCCTACAATGTGGGTGTGGACTGTGCGATCCTCATGAATCCCCAGACCTGGGTTGCCAGCGGCCATCTGGGCGGCTTTTCCGATCCTCTGATGGATTGCAAGGAGTGCCATGAGCGTTTCCGCGCGGATAAGCTCATCGAGGACTATGCTTCCGAGCAGGGCATTACCCTGGAGAAGCCCATCGATGCCTACTCCCAGGAGGAGATGATGGCATTCATCCGCGAGCATTCCGTTCCCTGCCCTACCTGCGGCAAGCACAATTTCACCGACATCCGTCAGTTCAACCTGATGTTCAAGACCTTCCAGGGCGTTACCGAAGATGCGAAAAATACCGTTTATCTGCGTCCCGAGACCGCACAGGGCATCTTTGTGAACTTTAAGAACGTGCAGCGCACCTCTCGGAAGAAAGTGCCCTTCGGCATCGGCCAGATCGGTAAGTCCTTCCGTAATGAGATCACTCCCGGTAATTTCACCTTTCGTACCAGAGAGTTCGAGCAGATGGAGCTGGAGTTCTTCTGCAAGCCCGGCACGGATCTGGAGTGGTTCGAGTACTGGAGAGGCTTCTGCAGAGACTGGCTCATCTCCCTGGGCATCAAGGAGGACGAGATGAGACTCCGGGATCACGATCCCGCCGAGCTGGCATTCTACTCCAAGGGCACCACGGACATCGAGTTCCTGTTCCCCTTCGGCTGGGGCGAGCTCTGGGGCATTGCGGATCGTACCGATTACGATCTGACCCAGCATATCAACACTTCCAAGGAAGATCTGAGCTACTTTGACGATGAGACCAACGAGCGCTATGTGCCCTACGTCATCGAGCCCAGTCTGGGCGCTGACCGTGTGGTCCTGGCATTCCTCTGCGCAGCATACGACGAGGAGAACCTGGGCACCGAGGAGAAGCCCGATATGCGTACCGTCCTTCGCTTCCATCCCGCGCTGGCACCTGTGAAGATCGGCGTGCTGCCTCTTTCCAAGAAGCTGAGCGAGGGTGCGGAGAAGATCTACGCACAGCTTTCCAAAAAGTACAATTGTGAGTTTGATGACCGCGGTAACATCGGTAAGCGCTATCGCCGTCAGGATGAGATCGGTACGCCCTTCTGCGTCACTTACGATTTCGATTCCGAAACCGACGGCTGTGTCACTGTCCGCTTCCGTGATTCCATGGAGCAGGAGCGTGTGGCCATCGCTGATCTGGACGCATTTTTTGCAGATAAATTTACCTTCTGATGCTCACCCGGCATTGACAGGATATTTCCCCCGGGGCCCAATGCCCCGGGGTATCTTTTAAGGATGGAGAACCTATGAAACAGTTTACTTCGAACGAACTCAGAACGGCATGGAAAGAATTCTACAAGGCAAGAGGACATGTGGATGCGGGAGCGGTGTCTCTGGTATCCGACGGCTCCACCGGCGCCATGTTCAACGTGGCCGGTATGCAGCCCCTGATGCCTTATCTGCTGGGCAGAAAGCATCCCATGGGCACCAGACTCTGCAATGTGCAGGGCTGTGTCCGCACCAATGATCTGGACAATATCGGCGACCTGAGCCATCTGTCCTTCTTTGAGATGATGGGCAGCTGGAGCCTTGGAGACTATTTCAAGGAGGAGCGCTGCAAGTGGAGTTTTGAGCTCCTGACCCAGGTTTTCGGTTTTGATGCGGATCACCTGGCAGCTACCGTTTTTGCGGGGGACGAGAATGCACCCAGAGACGAGGAGGGCGCCGCTTTCCGTATCGCCTCCGGCTTTAAGCCCGAGCATATCTATTATCTGCCCGCCGAGGACAACTGGTGGGGACTGGAGTACGGTCCCTGCGGCCCAGACTCCGAGATGTTCTATATCGCAGACGTGCCGGACTGCGGCCCGAACTGTGGCCCCGGCTGCAGCTGCGGCAAGTACACCGAGCTGGGCAATGACGTCTTCATGCAGTATGAAAAGCACAAGGACGGTCATCTGACCGAGCTTTCCCAGAAAAACGTGGATACCGGCTGGGGACTGGAGCGTATCCTGGCATTCCTGAACGGCACCAAGGATGTGTATCAGACCGACGTTTTCCTTCCCGTGATTGACTTCCTGGGACAGTGTGCAGGCACCAAATATGGCGCTGACGAGAAGCTGACCCGTTCCATGCGTATCGTGGCAGACCATGTCCGTACCTCCGTCATGCTCATCGGCGATTCCGCAAGACTCCTGCCCTCCAATGCAGGCGCGGGTTATGTCCTTCGGAGACTGATCCGCAGAGCCGTCCGTCACGGAAGGATCCTGGGACTGGGCCAGGAGCAGATCCTGAAGGCGGCCACCATTTACATCGATCAGATCTACAACGAGAGCTATCCGAACCTGGTGCAGAACAAGACCTTCATTCTGGAGGAGCTGTCCAGAGAGATCACCCGTTTCGAGGCGACTCTGGAGAACGGCATGAAGGAGTTTGCAAAGCTCCTGGAGCAGAAGAAGGCAGAAAATGCAAAAGAGCTGGACGGTAAGTCCGCATTCTATCTCTACGATACCTTCGGCTTCCCCATTGAGCTCACCGTGGAGCTGGCTGAGGAGCAGGGCCTGGGCGTGGACGAGCAGGGATTTGCGCAGGCCATGAAGGCTCAGAAGGAGCTGGCGAGAAGCAATCAGAACTTCTCCGCAAAGCTCAGCACAAACGAAGCGCTCTTTGACAAGCTGGATGCTTCTCTGGTCAGCACCTTCGTCGGGTACGAGGGGACCGAATGCTCCGACAGCATCCTTGCCATTGCAGGGGCTGACGCACTGAAGGAAGTGGCGGAAGAGGGCGAACAGGCAACCGTCATCACCGGCAAAACACCTTTCTATGCCACCATGGGCGGACAGAAAGGTGACAGAGGCGTCATTAAGACGGCGGGCGGCACCTTCGAAGTATCCGAGACCATTAAACTCCCCGGCGGCCGCATCGGTCACGTGGGTGTTGTTACTGCCGGCAGGATCGCGACGGGCGATGCCGCTGAGCTGACGGTAGATGCGCAGGAGCGCAGAATGACCTGCAGCAACCATACCGCAACCCACCTGCTGCAGAAGGCCTTAAGAGAGGTGCTGGGAGACAGCGTGGAACAGCAGGGCTCCTATCAGGACGACACCAGGACCCGTTTTGACTTTAGCTACGGTCAGGCCATGACCGCAGAGCAGTTGAAGGAAGTGGAGCGGATCGTGGGTGAGAAGATCTCCCTTGGTCTGGATGTGGTCACGAAGGAAATGAGCCTGGAGGAAGCAAAGAAGACCGGCGCCATGGCGCTCTTCGGCGAGAAATACGGAGACGTGGTCCGCGTGGTCAACATCGGCGACTGGTCCATCGAGCTCTGCGGCGGTACCCATGTGAAGAATACTTCCGCCATCGGATGCTTTAAGATCCTGTCCGAGAGCGGTGTCGCAGCCGGCGTCCGCAGGATCGAAGCCATCACCGGCAGCAATGTGCTTTCCTACTATGCGCAGATCGAAGAGAGTCTGGCAAAGGCTGCGGCTACCGTAAAGGCAACACCCCAGACTCTGCAGGATCGTCTGGAACATCTCTGTGCCGAGGTGAAGGAGCTGCGCAGCGAAAACGAGTCTCTGAAGGCCAAGGCAGCGCAGGATTCCCTGGGGAATGCCCTGGACAACGTGACGGAGGTCAAGGGTGTAAAGCTTCTGGCCACCGCCGTGGACGGTGCTTCCATGAACGCTCTGCGGGATCTGGGAGACCAGCTGAAGGCCAAGATCGGAGAGGGCGTCGTGGTGCTGCTTTCCGAGGAGAACGGCAAAGTGAACATGATCGCCATGGCAACCGACGGCGCTGTCGCCGCAGGTGCCCATGCCGGCAATCTCATCAAGGGCATTGCGGCCCTGGTGGGCGGTGGTGGCGGCGGACGCCCGAATATGGCGCAGGCCGGTGGTAAGAATCCTGCCGGGATCCCCCAGGCCGTAAAGGAAGCCGCTACCGTTCTGGAAGGCATGCTGTAAGTGCAAATTTCTTGAAAATTTATTTTTTCCGCATCGGTTCGTATATTATAATGGATACAAGTGTTTGAGGGGCAGGCTTTGCCCGAAATTATCAAACAGGAGGTTCAAGGTTGTGAAAAGTCTGAAAGTGAAACTGGTTCTGATCATTTCCGTCCTTTGCATGGCACTCCTTGCGCTGGAAGGCTATACCACCCACCGCAAGACCAAGACGCTTTTTGAAGACACCCTGGATGCGACCTATGATGCAAGGACCAAGTACTTTGCGGCAGTGATCGAAGGATGGCTGAACGAGGCTGTTTCCACCGTTAAGAGTGCGGAGATGGCAGTCGCTTCCGCGCCTTCCGCAAAGCCCAATTCCATTGTGATCAGAGGTCTGGAGAGCCTGACCGCTACCAACGAGACCGCATCCATGGTCTATGTGCAGCTGGAGCGGGGAGAATTCCTGAACGGCTCCAAATGGGTCCCCGGGCTTGATTTTGACGGCAGGACCAGAGTCTGGTACACCGGCGCCGTGGCTTGCAAGGGGACGCCCTACTATTCCTCACCTTTTGTGGATGCCAGCTCCGGAGATCTGATCGTCACCGTGGCGGATTATTTCTCCGTGAACGACCTGGACGGTGTGGCAGCCATGGATATCTCCCTGGATGTTCTCTTCCGTGATATGGAGGCGCTGGTGCAGGCGGACGGAGATCCCGGTTCCTACCTGTTTATTGCGGGTTCGGATGGATCCGTGATCTACCATCCCAATCCGGAGTTTAAGTCCACCGTGGACAAGCTCCTTTATGTGGATGACCTGCCTGTGGATTATGTGCGCATGGCTGAGGATGATGAAGCCGATGCCATTCCCGATTACGACGGCACGCCCATCTATGTCACCGGTGAGACCCTTCCCAATTCCGGATGGTCCGTCTACTACGTATCTCCCGCGGCAGCCTATGACGAACAGGCCAATACCGTGAAGAATCATATCGTGCTGGTGGCGACCATCTGTATCGCCGCCTCCATCGTGGTCTCCATCCTGGCAGGCCTGCTCATTGCAAATCCCATCGCCGCAGCAAGCAAGAAGGTGAAGGCTCTGGGCGACGATGTCAAGTCAGGCAAGGCAGACCTGAAGACGGATATTTCCGTAAGATCCAAGGATGAAGTGGGACAGCTGGTAGGCGCTGTCAATGAATTGAAGAATGCCATGGGCGGGATCATTTCCGATGTGAATACCGCATCCGACCAGCTCATGAGTGATATGGACAATCTGAAGGGTGTGGCAGCCCGGACCTCCGACAATGCGTCCAGCATCTCCGATACCATGGAGCAGATGAGCGCTACTTTCGAGGAGACTTCCGCATCCACCACCCAGGTGTCCGGTCAGATTGAAGACATCACCGCTCTTACCAGAAAGGTCAGCGGTGATACCGAGGAGAAGACCCGCGAGATCGAGGGCAGCCTCAAAAAGATCGAGCGCCGCAAGGCTGAGATCGAGAGAAATGATGCCACCATGTCCCAGCGTCTGGAGGAGGCCATCGGCGTTCTCCGGGATCGCATCGCCGAGACCAAGAAGGTGGAAGAGATCCGTGCCATGACCCAGGGCATCGCAGGCGTGGCATCTCAGACCAATCTCCTTTCCTTGAACGCTTCCATCGAAGCAGCCAGAGCGGGAGAGGCCGGCAGAGGCTTCGCCGTGGTGGCAGGAGAGATCGGCTCCTTGGCAAACAGCTCCTCCGAGATGGCAGGCAATATTGCACAGGTATCCGATGACATTTTGGGCATCGTGGAGGATCTGGTACGTGCGGCTGAGCAGGTATCCGATATTATGCTGAAGATCTCCGCAGAGAATTCCGAGGAGAAGAAGCAACTCATCGCCGAGTATGTAAGCTCCCTGAACGAGATCTACGAGTCCATGTCCGAGATCTCCTCCAGCAACGGTGAGATCGCTACGGCCATCGACAGCATCAAGGAGAGCATCGATGCCATTGACATCGCCGTGGAAGAGAATGCACAGGGTATCGTCAGTGTGGCGGAAGGCACCAACGATCTGGTCACCGCTTCCGAGGATGTGCTGAGCGGCGCAGATTCCGTCGACTCCATTACCTCCACCCTCAGAAGCCATGTGCAGGGCTTCAAATGCTGATCTTCCGCTGATTTTTCGCCTTTCGAAAAAAGGCATTGACGGATGTACCCTCCATGGGTATAATGATGGTCGGACTGTTGTCCTAATCTGAAATAACCCATGAAGTCTGTTTCTGGGACTGAAGGGAGGGTAGAAAGACATGTCGAACGTAATCGTAAAAGAGAACGAGTCTCTGGACAGCGCACTTCGCCGCTTCAAGAGAAGCTGTGCGAAGGCAGGCATCCAGCAGGAGATCCGTAAGAGAGAGCATTACGAGAAGCCCAGTGTCAGACGTAAGAAGAAGTCTGAGGCTGCTAGAAAGCGTAAGTATAACTAAACGTTACCAATGAGCCCCCGGCTTTTAAACCGGGGGCTCTTCTAGCATGATAAGGAAAAATCCTTATTATGAATTGGAAGTGTTTTTATGAGTAACTTGATTTTTGCGGTGCTCCTGGCGATCCTTCTGATCTGCTACTGGATCCTGCTCTACGATACCAACCGCTTCGTCATCACAATAGTCCCCCTGTCCGATCCGCGGATCAGGCGTTCCTGCAGAGCAGTGGTGGTTTCGGACCTGCACGATAAGCGGTTCGGGAGGAGCAATGAGAAGCTGTTGGAGGAGATCAGGGCGGAGGAACCGGATCTGATCCTGGTTGCAGGTGATATCCTGACGGCCCATCCCCACGAAAAATTAATAACTGCGGAAACCTTCCTGACGGAGCTGGTGAAGATCGCACCTGTCTGTTACGGCAACGGGAACCATGAGCACAGGATCAAGCTCTATCCCGAGACCTACGGTGATCTGGCCGGGGACTATGCTAAGGTCCTTGCCAAAGCCGGCATCGAACCTCTGGTGAATGCCTCCGAATATCTGGAGGAATACGGCATCCGCGTCTGGGGCTCCGAGATCGATAAGCATTACTACAAGCGCCTCACCGTACCGAAGATGGATCCTTCCTACCTCCCCGGCCTTCTGGGGGAGCCGGACCCATCCGCCTACAATATCCTCCTGGCCCACAATCCGGACTATTTCCCGGAGTATGCGGCCTGGAAGGCGGATCTGGTGCTTTCCGGCCATGTCCACGGCGGGATCCTCCGGGTTCCTTTTTATGAGAAGAATCCGGAATTCCGGGGGCCGAAAAAGAACGGCCCCTGCTGGCGGCTGAAGGGAATGCTGTCTCCCAACGTCCGTTTTTTCCCGCGGTATGACGGCGGCAGGTTCGAGAAGGACGGCACCGTCATGCTGGTTTCCAGAGGCCTGGGGACCCACACCATCCCTTTCCGCTTCCTGAATCCAGGGGAGCTGATCGTGCTGGAGCTGACGCCGGAAAGTGATTTGCAAAAAGCAGGCGATTTGGGTATGATGAGTAAAGCGAAAAAGACGGCGAGTGAGTAGAAATGGCAATTCCCGTGAAACTGGAGGTGTTTGAGGGGCCTTTGGACCTCCTCCTGCATCTCATCGAGAAAAACAAAATAGACATCTACGACATCCCCATCGTCACCATCACCGACCAGTACCTGGAGTACATCAAGGCCATGGAAGAGCAGAACATGGACGTCATGAGCGAATTTCTGGTGATGGCTGCCACCCTGGTGGATATCAAGTGCAAGATGCTGCTGCCTCCCGAGGTGAACGAGGAGGGAGAGGAGCAGGATCCCAGAGCGGAGCTGGTGGAACAGCTCCTGCAGTACAAGATGTACAAATACATGGCATTTGAGCTGCGGGACATGCAGGTGGGTGCCGCGCAGAGCATCTACCGCAAGCGCAGCCTCCCGGAGGAGGTCTCCGGATACGTCCCTCCCGTGGACTATGATGCCCTCATCGGAGATATGACCTTAAACAAGCTCCATGAGATCTTCAAGAGCATGCTGGTGCGGCAGGAGGACCGGATCGATCCCATCCGCAGCAAGTACGGACAGATCGAGAAGGAAGAGGTGGACATGGACGAAAAGGCCCTCTTCGTTCGGGCCTACCTGCAGGAGCACCGTTCCTTTTCTTTCCGGAAGCTCCTGGAAAAACAGGAGAGCAAGGCTGAGCTCATCGTCACCTTTCTGATCATCCTGGAGCTGATGAAGGACGGGGAGATCACGGTGGCACAGGACAGACTCTTTGATGACATCCGCATCACCGCAAGAAATAAGAAAAAGAAGGCGGAAGAAGCGCAGCCCGCAGAGGCGGCAGAGTAAGCCTTCGGACCGAAAACCTATGACAGACAGGAAGGATTTGGACCGCAATGAACGAAGATAAGAAGCTGAGTATCCTGGAAGGCGTTCTCTTTTCCATGGGAGAATCCGTTTCCCTTTCCAGGCTGAGCGAGATGCTGGAGATCGGTAAGAGTGAGACCAGGGATCTGCTGGACCGCCTGGAGGAAAAATACGAGGATACGGACCGGGGGATTCATCTGGTGTGGCTGGAGGACAATGTCCAGCTTTGCACCAAGCCCGAGCTCTACGATTACCTGGTAAAGCTCACCAAGAACGCTCCCCGGTTTACCCTGACGGATACGGTGCTGGAGACCCTCTCCATCATCGCTTACAAGCAGCCCATCACCAGAGTGCAGATCGAGAAGATCCGCGGCGTATCCTGCGATCACGCCATCAACAAGCTTCTGGAGTACGATCTCATCAAGGAGCTGGGCAGACTGGACGCCCCGGGGCACCCGCTGCTCTTCGGCACCACCGAGCAGTTTCTGCGCTCCTTCGGGGTAAGCTCCCTGGAGGAGCTACCCAGCATGAATCCCATGCAGGTGGAGGAGTTTAAGAAGCAGGCCGAGGAAGAGATCCAGGTGAAGTTAAACATTTGACAAGGCATTTTGCCAATCCGGAGAAAGGACATTTTATGAGAGAATTCAAAGGCTTTGAGCACGGTGTGGACCTGGGGGGATGGTTTTCCCAGTGCGATCACACCAAAGAGCGTTATGACACCTTTGTCACCGAAGCGGATTTTGCCACCATCGCTTCCTGGGGGCTGGATCATGTGAGACTGCCCATCGACTACGAGCTGGTGGAGGATGCGGAGGGAAACGAGATCCCTGAAGGATATGACCGCATCCGTAAGGCCCTGGAGCTGGCGGGGAAGAATCATCTGAACGTGATCCTGGACCTGCACAAGACCTTCGGCTACTCCTTTGACGAAGGCTACGGCGAGTCCGGATTTTTCGACAACCCCGCGCTGCAGGAGCGTTTCTGTGCACTGTGGGAGAGGCTGGCAAAGGCGTTTTCCGGCTACGGGGATGCCCTGGCTTTTGAACTTTTAAACGAGGTTACGAAAAAGGAATATTCCGACACCTGGAATAAAGTGGCTGCGGAGTGCATAGCCCGGATCCGGAAGATCCTTCCCGAGGTGAAGATCCTCATCGGCGGATATTACAACAACAGCATCGTGGCCCTGAAGGATCTGGATGCTCCTGCGGACGAGAACATCGTCTACAATTTCCATTGTTATGATCCCCTGGTCTTTACCCACCAGGGCGCCGGCTGGGTCAGTTCCATGCCTGCGGATTTCCGCCTGTCCCTGGACAGCACCTACGGCGAGATGGCGGATGCCTCCGACCGTGTCTGCCCCGGCACCTGCGATCTGCGCGATTTCCCTGCCGACGAGAAATTCGGCGTAGCGTATTTCGATAAGTGCTTTGCGGATGCGGTGCGCATCGCGGAAGAGCGGAACGTTCCTCTGTACTGCGGAGAGTACGGCGTCATCGATCTGGCCTCCCCCGAGGAGACCGTCCGGTGGTACCGCTTCATCAGCGAGTGTTTCAACAAGTATAAGATCGGTAGAGCTGCCTGGAATTACCGGCAGATGGATTTCGGTCTCTCCGATGACCGCCTCGCCGGCGTGAGGGAAGAGCTGCTGAAACTGCTGTAAAACAAAAATGATAAGTTTTTAAGAGGATTCGTCCTATACGAATCCTCTTTTTTGTGTTAAACTACGAAAGAAATTGAAGATGGGGTATTTTTTGTGTTTCCTTCCCCGTTCTGAATATCAAATGGAGGTTGAACCTATGAGCACTACTTCAAAAGCGAGTCAGAGAATCCTGTCTCTCCTCGACGAAAACAGCTTCGCTCCCATCGGCGAGCTGGTCACGGCCAGGGCTACGGATTTCAATTCCGATCCCAGGCTTCTCCCCGGCGACGGCTGTATCACCGGTTACGGGACCATCGATAACGAGCCCGTCTACGTTTACAGCCAGGACGCTTCCGTTCTGGGCGGCACCATCGGTGAAATGCATGCCCGCAAGATCGTGAATGTCTACAATCTTGCACTGAAGACCGGCACGCCTGTCATCGGCATCATCGACTGCGGCGGTATGCGTCTCCAGGAGGGCACCGATGCCATGTACGCACTGGGCCGCATCTATGCAAAGCAGGCACAGGCCAGCGGCGTGATCCCTCAGATCACCGTGATCTGCGGCAGCTGTGGCGGCGGACTGGCACTCTTTGCCGGTATGACCGACTTTACCTTTATGGACGGCGAGGCAGGCAGACTTTTTGTCAATGCACCCAACGCCCTGGACGGCAACCGTGCGGACAAGAACGACACTTCCCGCGCTGCATTCCAGGCCGAGAACGCAGGCCTTGTGGATGTGGTGGCCGATGAGGCGGACATCTTTGCCAAGGTGCGCGCTCTGGTTTCCATGCTGCCCCAGGACAACGATGATTTCAAGTATACCGAAGAGATCACCGACGATCTGAACCGCATCTGCGAGGATCTTGCATCCTGCGCGGGCGACACCTCCATTGCACTTTCCATGATCGCAGACGATCAGGACTTCTTTGAGACGGGCGCTCTGTATGCACCCGAGATGGTCACCGGCTTCCTGCGCCTGAACGGCTGCACCGTCGGCGCCGTGGCCAACCGCAGCGAGATCTACGATGCTGAGGGCAAGGCGAAGAAGCTGGGCACCAGACTTACCGCAAACGGCTGCCGCAAGGCTGCAGACTTTGTGAAGTTCTGCGACGCTTTCGACATCCCTGTTTTGAGCCTTACCAATGTCACCGGCTATGAAGCAACCCTGGCTTCCGAGAAGGAGATCGCAGGGGCTGCCGCAAAGCTTCTTGCTGCATTTGCCGGCGCTACCGTTCCCAAGGTCAATGTCATCGTGGGTGAGGCTATGGGCTCCGCTGTCAATGTCATGAACTCCAAGGCAATCGGCGCTGACTTTACCATCGCATGGAACGGCGCGAGATTCGGCGTGATGGACGGCAAGCTGGCCGCAGAGATCCTCTGCGACGGTGCGGATGCGGATACGCTTTCCGCCAAGGGTGCCGAGATCGACGCATTGAACAACAACGCGTTTTCCGCAGCAAGACGGGGATATGTGGATCAGATCATCGATCCTTCCGAGACCAGAAAATATGTTGTGGCTGCCTTTGAGATGCTCTTTTCCAAGGCTGAGCCCCAGAGCATCAAAAAGCATATGACTGTGTAGAAAGGGTGGAAACAACATGAGAAAAAGGATTTCTATCCTGGCCGTTCTGGTGACGATCCTTTGCCTGACCGCGTGCGGGAAAGCCGACACGGTGAGCAGCACGCAGCTGACGAGAAATCAAAATGCCAAGGCCCTGGCAGAGGGTGACATGCTCACCTTCCTGTCCTCCTTCATGGGCAATGAGGACACCGTCGAGACGCTGCAGGAGTACACCAATGGTGAGATCGAGGCGGTTGTTTACAACAGCGCAGGTTTTACCGTGGACGGTTACGGATTTAAAAATGCCATCGGCAGCTTTGCCGGTGCCGCAAAGGAAGTGGGAACCATCACCGGAGTGCAGAGCTCCGAGGTGACCACCAATGACACGCAGATCATCGTTACCCTGAAGGTGACGGGCACGAACCGGAATGCTACCGCAGAGATCATTTTTTCCAACGATCTCTTCCTGGAGCTGGAATCCGCAGCCCTGAATCCGGACTACACCTTCGGAGAGAAGATGAAGACTGCCGGACTCAACACTCTGATCGGTATGTGCACCGTGTTCGTCGTCCTGATCATCATCATTTGTGTGATCAGCCTGCTGGGGATCGTTCCCAAGCTGCAGGAGAAGGCGGCAGCCAAAAAGGCCGAGAAGAATGCGACGGTGAACGGGATCGACAAGGCAGTGGATCAGATCATTGCCCAGGAGACTGCACCTGCCGCAGAAGAAGATGATACCGAACTCGTGGCTGTGATCGCAGCAGCCATCGCAGCATACGAGGGTGCTACCGGAACTGACGGTTTTGTCGTTCGCAGCGTCCGTAAGATCAAACGATAAATCACATTTGGAGGATATTTGAAATGAAAAATTATACCATCACCGTGAATGGCAATACCTATGCAGTAACCGTTGAGGAAGGTGCAGGCGCAGGCGCCTCCCCCGTGGCAGCTCCCGCAGCACCCAAGGCTGCTCCCAAGGCAGCACCCGCAGCTCCTAAGGCTGCAGCACCCGCAGCAGGCGCAGGCTCCGTTAAGGTAGAGGCAGGCGCAGCAGGTAAGGTCTTCAAGCTGGAGAAGAAGGTCGGCGATGCCGTAAAGAAGGGCGATGCCGTTGTCATCATCGAGGCTATGAAGATGGAGATCCCCGTTGTGGCTCCTCAGGACGGCACTGTTGCCAGCATTGATGTTGCTGTAGGCGATGCGATCGAGGCAGGGGCAGTTCTTGCGACTCTGAATTGATGACACGAAACTACCCTTAGGAGGTTAACAAATGAGTTACGTCGGATCTACGCTGAGCAATCTGATCCATCAGACGGCTTTCTTCAATCTGACCTGGGGAAACTACCTGATGATCGCGGTTGCCTGCTTTTTCCTTTATCTGGCCATCCGGCATGGATATGAACCGCTGCTGCTGGTTCCCATCGCCTTTGGCATGCTCCTTGTCAATATCTATCCGGACATCATCCTGAGTGCGGAATCCAGCCCCAACGGACAGGGAGGTCTGCTGTACTACTTCTACAAGCTCGATGAGCTTGCCATCCTGCCGTCCCTCATCTTCATGGGTGTGGGCGCGCAGACGGACTTCGGTCCCCTCATTGCCAACCCGAAGAGCTTCCTCCTCGGTGCGGCAGCACAGTTCGGTATTTTCGCCGCATACTTCGGCGCCATCGCCCTGGGCTTCAATGACAAGGCGGCTGCAGCCGTTTCCATCATCGGCGGCGCAGACGGCCCTACCTCCATCTTCCTGGCAAGTAAGCTGGGACAGACGGGACTCCTGGGCCCCATCGCCGTTGCGGCATATTCCTACATGAGCCTGGTGCCCATCATCCAGCCTCCCATCATGAAGCTCTTCACCACCAAGAAAGAGCGCGCCATCAAGATGGGTCAGCTTCGCCCCGTGTCCAAGCTGGAGAAGATCCTCTTCCCCATCGTGGTCACCATCGTGGTCTGCCTGATCCTTCCCACCACCGCTCCCCTGGTCGGTATGCTGATGCTGGGTAACCTCTTTAAGGAGTCCGGTGTGGTCCGTCAGCTGACCGACACCGCTTCCAACGCCATGATGTACATCGTGGTCATCCTGCTGGGTACCTCCGTAGGTGCCACCACCAGCGCAGAAGCCTTCCTGAACCTGAGCACTTTGAAGATCGTGGTCCTGGGTCTTATCGCATTTATGTTCGGTACCCTGGCCGGTGTTCTTTTCGGTAAGCTCATGTGTAAGGTCACCAAGGGTGGCGTCAATCCTTTGATCGGTTCCGCAGGCGTTTCCGCCGTCCCCATGGCAGCGAGAGTCTCCCAGAAGGTCGGCGCGCAGGAGGATCCTACCAATTTCCTTCTGATGCATGCAATGGGTCCCAACGTGGCCGGTGTCATCGGCACTGCAGTCGCAGCGGGAACCTTTATGGCAATCTTCGGAGTCTTCTGATTCCTACCTGAGTTCTATCCAATGAGATCGCAGGCTGTCGGAAGCCTGTATCGGAAACTATGAGAGGATAAATAAATGGCTGAAGTAAACAAGAAACCCATTAAGATCACGGAGACCGTGCTGCGTGACGCTCACCAGTCTCTGATCGCAACCAGAATGCCCACCGAGTTCATGCTCCCCATCGTTGAGAAGATGGACAAGGTCGGCTACCATTCCGTAGAGTGCTGGGGCGGCGCTACCTTTGACGCTTCCCTGCGCTTCCTGAAGGAAGATCCCTGGGACCGTCTGCGCAAGCTGCGTGACGGCTTCAAGAATACCAAGCTCCAGATGCTGTTCCGCGGACAGAATATCCTGGGCTATCGCCCCTATGCGGACGATGTGGTGGATGCCTTCGTTGAGAAGTCCATCGCCAACGGTATCGACATCATTCGTATTTTTGACTGCTTGAACTACCTGCCCAACCTGCAGGAGGCTGTCAATGCCACCAACGAGATCAAGCGCCGCGAGGGCCGCGGCCACGCACAGGTGGCACTGTCCTACACCCTGGGTGACGCTTACACCCTGGAGTATTGGGCAGACATGGCAAAGAAGATCGAGGAGATGGGCGCAGATTCCATCTGTATCAAGGATATGGCAGGTCTGCTGCTTCCTTACAAGGCTACCGAGATGATCAAGGCCATGAAGGAGAACACCAGCCTTCCCATCCAGCTCCATTCTCATTACACCTCCGGTGTGGCAGGAATGACCTATATGAAGGCCGTAGAGTCCGGCGTGGATGTCATCGACACCGCAATGAGCCCTCTGGCTATGGGTACTTCCCAGCCCGCTACCGAGGTCATGGTAGAGGCCTTCAAGGGCACTCCCTATGACACCGGCCTTGACCAGGATCTGCTGGCTGAGATCGCAGACTACTTCGCACCCTACCGTGAGGAGTGCCTGAAGAACGGCCTGATGAATCCCAAGGTGCTGGGCGTTAACATCAAGACTTTGCTGTATCAGGTTCCCGGCGGCATGCTCTCCAACATGGTGAGCCAGCTGAAGGAGCAGAATGCAGAGGACAAGTATCGTGCAGTGCTGGAGGAGATCCCCAGAGTGCGTAAGGACCTGGGCGAGCCCCCTCTGGTCACCCCTTCTTCCCAGATCGTCGGTACCCAGGCAGTGTTCAATGTCCTGATGGGCGAGCGCTACAAGATGGCCACCAAGGAGACCAAGGGCATGCTCCGCGGCGAGTACGGCCAGACCGTAAAGCCCATGAGCCAGGAAGTCATCGACAAGGTCATCCCCGGCGAGAAGAGACTTACCGGACGTTTTGCAGACACCCTGGAGAACGAGATGGACAAGCTCGAGGGCGAGATGAAGCAGTGGAAGCAGCAGGATGAGGACGTGCTGAGCTACGCTCTGTTCCCTCAGGTTGCTACCGACTTCTTCAAGTATCGTCAGGCACAGCAGGAGAAGGTGGATGTCACCCAGGCAGATACCGAGAACAAGGCTTACCCTGTATAAC
>JAILAF010000041.1 GCA_024681775.1 Lachnospiraceae bacterium | reverse complement strand
GTTTAAGTCCGAGGGTGCGGGAGTCACGATCCGCCCGCTGGCGTCGTATTTGGTGAGGATGGATGTGCTCCTGGCAGGGGTCCGCCTGCCGTAGTCGGAGATGAGCCGCTGGAAGGCTGCTTCGTCCCCGGCCTGCAATGCGGCCTTGATGGCTTCGTCCCGGGAGGCGTCCACATCGGAAGCGTCGGTCCCGGCAGCGGCAGCCCCTTCCGTGCCCATGGCGCTTTCCTTCTGCGCCTGTACTTCCCAGGGGAGAGGATAGGGATCTGCGCCGTCTGCGGATTCCGCGCTTTGCCCCCCGGCTCCCGGAAGCCCCAAATCCTCCGCAGAAGCGTAGGGCCCGCCGTATTTTTCCGCGTCTTCGGCCCGGAAGGCCTCCGGCTTTTCCGCCTTCTCCGCACCTTCGTTCAGGGGCTTGCTTTCCCAGAAATTACTGAAGATCCGCTTGGCACTGTCCGTGAACTGCTTCGCAAAATCACGGATCACATCCAGGATCCTGGTGATGATGTCGTTCCCGGGGGCTTCCTGCGCCGCCCGTTCCTTCTCTGCCAGAAAAGCGGCATAGCTGTCCCTGGGGGCGTCCTTCCCCGCACCGCTGCCCGAGCCTGCGGCGCTTTCTTTTTTCGCCGCGGATTCCGAGGAGGGCTCATAAATGACACCGCCGTCATCGGAGGAGTTCAGGGCCTGGTCCAGGTTGAAGGCTTCCCCCTTTCCCACGGGCTTCGCCGTTCCCGGCCGCTGGGTCTGCGAATCGATATATGATTGTCTGTCAACCGGATTTATCATCTCTGCACCAATCTTGACTCACGAGGAGAAATCCGCGAATGCGGTTTCTCCGGCACCGCCTGTGCAGTATTTGCCCTTGGGCAAAACTGCGTTTGAAATCAAGCGCATCAGCGCTTTATTTCAAACATTACCACATCTTTCGGTATTCACTGGGACTGATCCCTTCCATCTTGCGGAAGAGCCTGGAGAAATAATGGGGTGCCCCGATCCCGCATTCGTAACCGATCTCCTCGATTGATTTATCGGAAAATCGCAGGAGTTCTTTAGCCCGGGTGATCCGCAACTGCTGGAGATAGGTACCCACGCTGCAGCCGAAGCCTTCCCGGAAGAGCCTCGTCAGATAGTACTTGTTGATATAGAACTGCCCCGCCAGATCCTCCAGGGTGATCCGTTCGTTGTAATGCTCGTTTAGGTAGAGCTTAATGGCGTACAGGGAGGATTTTTTTCCGCTGCGTTCCCGGCTCTCCGGGTGCCAGCTCTGCTCCATCAAAAGGGTCAGGAGACAGGTCAGCTCCTCATTCACCCGCATGTCCCGGATGTAATCCTGGGTCTGGGCCACCTGCCGCAGGCGGTTCATACGCCGCACGAAGGGGGTGATGTCATCGGGATGGAAGCAGGGCTGCCCGCCCCGTTCCAGGTATTTCGAGTAGATCCCCACCGCGGGATTCCCGTAAAAATGCACCCAGGTCAGGCTCCAGAGGCTCTCGGAGGTGCGGTGGGAATAGGGGAGCCTGCAGTCGATAAAGACGCAGTCCCCGGCCCGCAGGGCATAGTCCCGCCCCTGATAGGAGAGGGTCCCTTCGCCGGAATTGACACAGAAAAAGAGGAAGCTCCGGAGGTTCCTTCTGGCACTCACATGGGGGCTCCTGGCCTGGAGATTCCCCGTCTCCTGGAGATAGTTTAAGTACTCTCTGGCGAATTCCGAGGGGGTGTAGAGTATTCTGCTGGCATCCACGATATTTCCGTGAAACAGTGCATTTTCCATAGGATCATCATAGCATTGAATGCTTTCCCATGCAAAAAAATCCTGATGCGAGTTTTTTTGCTGTCATTTCCGCTCATTTTGCGGTACAATTATTCAGTTAAAGTATTAATGTGGCTTATTATGCGGAGACAGCGATGAAAAGACTCGAAGAAATGTATCAGGTATTACAGTTTAAGGATTTCGGTGACGAGCGGGGGAACCTGGTGGTCATCGAGGGCAGCGGCCGGGACATTCCCTTTACGGTGCAGCGCGTTTTCTATATCTATGGTTCCGACAGTACCGTGATCCGCGGGCGTCACGCCAACAGGAGCTCGGAGTTTGTCATGATCAATGTGGCGGGGAAGAGCAAGGTGAAGGTGGACAACGGCATCGAGTCGAAGGTCATCGAGCTGGACCGCCCCATGATGGGACTGTACCTGTCCTCCATGCTGTGGAAGGATATGTACGATTTTTCCCCGGACTCCATCCTGCTGGTGATGTCCAGTGAGCACTACGACGAGAAGGAGTACATCCGGGACTACGACGAATACATTCAGATCATGAAGGAGCAGGGCCTTGAGTAAACTATCCATCATCATTCCCGTCTATTACAGCAGCGATACCTTAGAGGACCTCTACGCCGATATGAAGGCGAAGATCCTGGATCAGCTGGAGGAAGTGGAGATCGTCATGGTTGACGACGGCTCCGGGGACAATTCCTGGGAGATCATGAACCGGCTGAAAAGTCAGGACGACCGCATCGTCTGCGTGAAGCTCTCCAGAAATTTCGGCGAGCACGCGGCGCTCCTGGCGGGATTTAATGTCTGCACCGGCGATTGCGCCGTGACGAAGCAGGCGGACCTCCAGGAGGATTCCACACTCATCCTGGAGATGTATGAGAGCTGGAAAAAGGGAAATAAGGTGGTGCTGGCAGCCCGGAAGGAGCGGAAGGAGAATCCCTTCAAGGTGTTCCTGGCCAACTGCTACTACGCCATCGTGCGCAAGACCGTCAACAAGAACATGCCCGCAGGGGGCTGTGACTGCTACCTCATCGACCGGAAGGCCATCGAGGTGCTAAAGCTCCTGGATGAGAAGAATTCCTCCCTGACGCTTCAGGTCATGTGGCTGGGATTCCCCACGGACGTGATCTACTTCGTCCGCCAGGACAGAGAGAAGGGCAAGTCCCGCTGGACCCTGTCCAAGAAGGTGAAGCTGGCCATGGATTCCGTGCTGGCCTTTTCCTATGCGCCCCTGCGGATCATGATGGGAGTGGGGGTGGTATTCAACCTCCTGGCGCTGGTGCTCCTCATCAGCGTGGTGGTGGAGAAGTTCACCAAGGGTACTCCCGTCGCAGGCTGGGCATCCCTGATGTGCGTGCTTTTGTGCGGATTCGGACTGATCATGGTGATGCTGGGCATCATCGGCGAGTACGTGTGGCGCTCTCTGGATGCGTCCCGCAAGAGACCTCCCTTCATCATTGACGAGATCATTGGTTCGGAGGATGGCCGGACAGAAAAGGAGTCAAAATGAACACCGGCGATGTAAAGCAGGAAGTAACCGACAAATACTCTCTCCGGGGCAGAGTCTTTCACCGCCTCCGGGAGGATATCCTGAACGGAAAATATGCCGTAGGCAGCGAGCTGCGGGAGGTAACCATCGGCGAGGAGCTGGGGGTCAGCCGGACGCCCGTGCGCGAGGCGTTCCGGCAGCTGGAGCTGGAGGGACTGATCCAGATCATCCCCAATAAGGGCGCTTACGTGGTGGGCATTACCGACAGTGATGTCAGGGATATCTACATGATCCGCGCCCGCCTGGAGGGACTGGCAGCCGCCTGGGCTACCACCAATATCACGAAGGAACAGCTGGAGGAGATGGAGGAGAATGTCTATCTCGCAGAATTCCATGTAAAGAAGGGCCACCTGGAACAGATCTTTGACCTGGATAACCGCTTCCACGAGATCCTCTATGAAGCAGCCGGCAGCAAGATCCTGGAGCATCAGCTGAAGGATTTTCACCAGTATGTGCTGCGCGTCCGGAAGCAAACTCTGTCCAGTGCCAACCGCGGTTCCGAGTCCAATAAGGAGCATGCGGCCATCCTGGATGCCATCCGGGGCGGCAATGCGGAGGAGGCAGAGCGCCTGGCTCATCAGCACATCATCAACGCTTATGAGAATATGCTGGAGAACGGACTGATCCGTCCCGAGGACTGATCCCCTCCGGCAGATAGATAAAGATTAAAGGGATAAAAGGAGAATAGTATGGCTAAGATTCAGATGAAGACGCCCCTGGTGGAGATGGACGGAGATGAGATGACCCGGATCCTCTGGAAGATGATCAAGGACGAGCTGCTGCTCCCCTACATCGATCTGAAGACGGAGTATTACGATCTGGGACTGGAGAACCGCAATGCAACGGATGATCAGGTGACTGTGGATTCCGCAAATGCGACTCTGAAGTACGGTGTGGCCGTGAAATGTGCCACCATCACTCCCAATGCTGCCCGCATGGAGGAGTACCACCTGAAGGAAATGTGGAAGAGCCCCAACGGTACCATCCGCGCCATCCTGGACGGCACCGTTTTCCGTGCACCCATCCTGGTAAAGGGCATCACCCCTTATGTGTCTAACTGGACGAAGCCCATCACCTTGGCACGTCACGCTTACGGTGATGTCTATAAAAACGTGGAGATCAAGGTTCCCGGCGCAGGCAAGGCGGAACTGGTATTTACCGGTGAGGATGGAACCGAGATCCGCGAGACCATCCACACCTTCGACGGCCCCGGCATCCTGCAGGGCATCCACAATACGGAGCGTTCCATCCGGAGCTTCGCCGGCGCATGCTTCCAGTATGCGGTGGATACGAAGCAGGATCTGTGGTTCTCTACGAAGGACACCATCTCCAAGAAGTATGATCACACCTTCAAGGATATCTTCCAGGAGATCTATGAGAAGGAGTACAAGGAGCAGTTCGAGCGTCTGGGCATCGAGTATTTCTACACCCTCATCGATGATGCTGTAGCCCGTGTGATCCGCTCCGAGGGTGGCTTTATCTGGGCGTGCAAGAATTATGACGGCGATGTCATGTCCGACATGGTTGCTACCGCATACGGCGATCTGTCCATGATGACTTCTGTTCTGGTTTCTCCCAGCGGCGCTTACGAGTATGAGGCTGCACACGGAACCGTCCAGAGACATTACTACAAGTATCTGAAGGGAGAGGAGACCTCCACCAACTCCATCGCCACCATTTTTGCATGGACCGGCGCATTGAAAAAGCGCGGAGAGTTGGATGAGATCCCGGAGCTGGTGGCATTCGGTGAGCGTCTGGAGAAGGCCTGCATCAAGACCATCGAGGATGGCAAGATGACCAGGTCTCTGTCCCTGATCTCCTCCTGTGAGAATCCCGTGATCCTGGATTCTCTGGGATTTATTAAGGCAATCCGCGAGACTTTTGACAGCCTCTCTTAATGAACATGACGATTTTTACTTGAAAAGTTCCTGAACCAGATCGATGGTCTGGGCAGACCGAAAGCACAATAAGGCGCTTCCTGACCGGCCTTGATAACTGAAAGAGAGGCATAAAAACAGGCACCCCTGCGTGGGGTGCCTGTTTCGCTTCGTATGAACACACTCAAACCTGCTCCGCCAGGACTTCCCAGCGTTCCATGGCCTGCTCCAGCAGGGCAGACTTGCTTTCCCTGTCGGCGGTGAGCTCCTGGAGCTTCACGGATTTGGAGGCGTTGGCGGGATCCGCGATTTTTGCTTCGATGGCGGCGATGGCTTCCTCCAGCCGTGCGATCTCTTCCTCGCACTTTTTCAGGTCATTTTCCGCCTTTCGTTTTCTTGCCTGTTCCTCCTTCATGGCCTTCCAGTCGTCCGATCCTTTGGATGCGGACATTGCGCCCTTGGAAGCGGATGCGGCTCCTCCGGTGCCGGAAGCGGCACTGCCTGCCCCGGGGAAGATCCCCTTTCCGGCATTTCTGCTGTCGCTTTCTTCGCTGAGATTCTGTGCGGCCAGCACATCCTCCCGTTTTTCCAGGTAATAGTCGTAATTCCCGATGTAGTTCAGAAAGCGCTCATGGGTCAGCTCCAGGATCCGGGTGGCGGTGCGGTTGATGAAGAACCGGTCGTGAGATACGTACAGCACCGTTCCTTCATAGCTGCGGATGGCGGACTCCAGTACCTCCTTGGAGATGAGATCCAGGTGGTTGGTGGGCTCGTCCAGGATCAGGAAATTGCAGTCGCTGAGCATGAGTTTCGCCAGGGATACCCGTCCACGCTCGCCGCCGGAGAGGTCGCCGATACGCTTGAACACGTCATCCCCCGTAAAGAGGAAGGCAGCCAGCGTGTTGCGGATCTCGGTGATGGTGAGGGTGGGATAGGCATCCGCGATCTCTTCATATACCGTTTTTTCCGCATGGAGCACATGATGCTCCTGGTCGTAATAGCCGATCTCCACATGGGTGCCCAGGGTAAAGTCGCCGCAGTCCGGCTGCTCCAGGCCGTTGAGGATCTTCAGGAGAGTGGTCTTGCCCGTGCCGTTGTCGCCGATGATGGCCACATGTTCTCCACGACTGATCTCAAAGGAGACATGTTCGAAGAGCACATGGTCTCCGTAGGCCTTGCTCAGGTCCTCTGCCATCAATACGTCTTTCCCGCTTTCTCTGTGGGGCGTGAGACGCAGATGCATCTGGGCGTTCAGCTCCCGGGGCTTTTCCAGACGTTCCGTTTTTTCCAGCATTTTCTCCCGGCTTTCCGCCCGTTTGATGGATTTTTCCCGGTTGAAGCTCCGGAGCTTCTCGATGACTTCTTCCTGGTGTTTGATCTCCGCCTGCTGGTTCAGATACGCCTTTAGGCGGGCGCTGCGCAACATTTCTTTTTTCTCGGAATAAGCGGTGTAATTCCCTTCATAGACCGTGGCTTCGCCGGACTCGATCTCGATGATCTTTGTGGCGATGCGGTCCAGGAAGTATCTGTCGTGGGAGACGATGAGCACCGCGGAGGAGATGCCGGAGATGTAATTCTCCAGCCAGCGGATGCTGCCCAGATCCAGATGGTTGGTGGGCTCGTCGAGGACAATGAGGTCCGGCTGATCCAGCAGGAGCTTGCCCAGCGCCACACGGGTCTTCTGGCCGCCGGAGAGGGTGGAGATGCTGCGGGAGAAGTCCTCCTCGGTAAAGCCCAGACCTTTTAGCACGCCGATGAGGCGGCTTTTGTAGGCGTAGCCGTCCTCCCGCTCAAAGCGCTCCGTCATGGAGGCGTATTGCTTCATCATCTGCTCCAGGGCTTCGCCTTCCAGCCCCTTCATGGCCTCCTCGCATCTGCGGATCTCACCTTCCAGGTCCACCAGGTCCTGCTTTACGCTCAGGAGCTCCTCATAGATGGTATGTTCCGAGGATACGGCACCGTCCTGGGCGAGATATCCGATCCGTGCCCCCTTGGCAGTGGTGACGGTTCCCTCATCCGGAGCGAGTTCCCCCAGCAAAATACGAAGCAGCGTGGTCTTGCCGGCGCCGTTGACGCCGACGATCGCTGCTTTTTCATGTTCCTCGATATGGAAACTGACATTGTGTAATACCACACCCGTAACGAATTCCTTACAGATGTTCTGACAGGATAAAAGCATAAGCACCTCTTGCAAGCTCCCCAAAGCGGAGTATTTTCGTAGAATGGATCAGCACAGATATCTGCCTGCCTTCGGGATCCGGCGCAGCAGCGCGGACAGGAGCGCTCCCGCCGCATAGATCAGCAGGGCGTACACCGGCAGGGCGCAGCTGTAGATGGTTGCAGCGCTCTTGCCGATCACCGGGTAGTAGACCTCCGGGAAGAGGAGGGTCAGGGGCAGGAAGCTTAAGAACGCCAGGTGGAAGATGTAGATCCCCAGAGTGTCTGCGGAGAGTCCCCGGAGGAACCGCTTCCCGCGCTGCGTCCGTGGCGCGTAATCACTGTGCCTGCAGACCAGGGCAAAGAGATAGGCGGATACCAGCAGGGTCAGCAGGGAGAAGCTGTCGATGAGTGCCACGTTCAACTGTCCCTGGCTGACGGACAGCAGATGGGTGCCGCCAAAGCCCAGGAGCAGGGACAGGGCGGCAGCTAACCGCAGCATGGAGAAAGTCCCGTCCTGCAGGGGATAGTTCCGGAGGTAATACCCCAGGAGGTAGTACCCCAGGTAGCCCAGGATCCAGGTTTCGTGCCGCACCGACAGGAGCCGCACGGCGAAGGTGGGCAGGGGCAGTGCCAGCAGGGTCCCGAAGCCGATGGTGCAGATTAGGAAGAGCAGCAGCGCATAGCGCAGTTTTTTCTCATCCGCAGCGGCTAAAAACGTATTGATCAGAGGAGTCAACAGGTACAGGCCCACCACCATGGGCAGATACCAGAGGTGGTAAGGGGCATTCGTAAAGGCATCTCCCAGATGGGACAGCGGTTCCCCGCTCCGCAACAGGGACAGGAAGGCGTACACGAAGGCCCAGAGGAAGTAGAGGACCAGGATCCGTAAGGTGCTGTGGAAAAAGAGCCGCTTCGGATCCGCATTCCCGTCCTTTTTCAGAAACAGAGCACCGCTGAGCATGACGAAAAGCGGCACGCTGCAATGGGTCAGGGAATTGCACAGCAGCGGGAAGAGCCAGCGAAAAGTGCCGGTCTGTTCCATGGGGATCGCATAGAGCACCTGGGCCGTGGTGTGCATCAGGATCACCAGATAGGCGCATCCGATCCGGAGCAGATCGAAGGAGTAGATTCGGTTGTCTGTTTTTGCCCGATTTTCCATACCTTCATTTATATCGGATTCCGTATTTTCTGTCAACGATGACGGGGGTTTCACGGTTTTTTGGAAGGGCGTGAAACATGCAGGAATGAATTGACAAAAATTTAACGGAAAACTATAATAAAATCGTATGTCTATATCCTGCAGATAGTATTTTTCGAGGGAATGCAGGAGAGGAGAAAGGTCTGTATACGGAGGAAACAGCAGTGTTAGGCAAGGAAATCTCACAGGCGGTCATCGGCCGTTTGCCCAGGTATTTCCGGTATCTGGGAGAACTCAAGGACAACGGCGTGGAAAGGATCAGCTCCCAGGAGCTGAGCGAGCTCATGCAGGTCACCGCATCTCAGATTCGTCAGGATTTCAACAATTTCGGCGGTTTCGGCCAGCAGGGCTACGGCTACAACGTGGAATATCTCTACAACGAGATCGGCAAGATCCTGGGGCTGGATACCATCCACAGCTTCATCATCATCGGTGCCGGCAATCTGGGCACGGCTCTGGGGAACTATCTGAATTTCGAGCGCCGCGGCTTTGTTTTCCGCGGGATCTTTGATCAGAACCCGGCCCTCATCGGCAATCTGGTCCGAGGGATCCCGGTCCGGGGCATGGAGGATCTTCCCGGATTTTTAAAGGAGAACGAGATCGAGATCGCGGTCCTCACCATTCCGAAGACCGGTGCCTTAGGGCTGGTGGATACGCTGGTGGAGTGCGGCATCAAGGGCATCTGGAACTTCGCACACGTGGATCTGAACGTTCCCGAGGGAGTGCAGGTGGAGAATGTCCATCTCTCCGACAGTCTCATGAAGCTTTCCTACAACATTTCCAGTCAGAACGCGTCGGAAGACAGACAGGAATAAGGCAGAAGAGCGTAGCCTTGCGGCGGACGGATCGTAAGGCGGGTTGCAGCGGATGAAGGAGGCTGCCCATGGGTGACTATTCCGGAAAAGAAAAAGAAGAGGATTTTAAGGGCTCCCTCACGGGAAAAGAGATCCCGGTGCTGACCCTGGACAACAAATGGTACCGTCTCCTGAACAAGATCGGCCACGAGGACGTGAAGGCCCAGGAGGATGCGCTCAATGAGCTGCTCCGGAAGCAGGGGCGCATCAACACGAAGCTCAAGGAGATCAAGCGGTTAAAGAAGAGCATCATGGAGGAGATCGTCGGCCTGGCGGACGAGGCCCATTCCGGCAATGCGGGCGCGGCCAAGCAGCTGCAGGAGAAAAAACGGCTGGTGGACGAGTGCAACGAGAAGCTGGAGGAGTACGAGGATGACATGATCGAGGTCCCCCGGCAGATCGAGCAGATCAACAAAGAGCTGATGCTCATGACCATGGAGAGCTGCTACGAGACCATGCAGGAGTACACCGACGACATCGAGAAAATCGAGGCCTGGGTGAAGGAGATCCGGATCGAACTGAAAAAGCGGCTGATCCGGAAGCAGGAGATGGAGACGAAAAATCACGAGATCTACTCCTACATGCACGATGTCTTCGGTGCCGAGGTTGTGAACCTCTTTGACATGCGGTACAACCCGGAGGAGAAACATCCGGTGGTGCAGGAGGAAAAGCCCCCGGAGGAGCCTGCCGCCCCGTAGGTTTTTCTTGATGAAACAGGCCCCGGATGGTATGATGTACTTTGTATGAGACCGCTTAAGGCGGCTTTCGATTTTACTTATTTTTATGTTTTTACGGAGGTTTTTATGTCAGGTCATTCTAAATTTGCAAACATCAAGCACAAGAAGGAGAAGAACGACGCTGCCAAGGGTAAGATCTTTACCATCATCGGCCGCGAGATCGCCGTTGCCGTGAAAGAGGGCGGCCCCGATCCTTCCAATAATTTCAAGCTCGCTACGGTCATCGCCAAGGCGAAGGCCAACAATATGCCTAACGATACCATCGATCGCGGTATCAAGAAGGCTGCCGGCGAGGGCCAGGGTGTGAGCTATGAGTACATCACCTACGAAGGCTACGGCCCCGGCGGTACCGCTGTCATCGTCAAGACCCTGACGGACAACAAGAACCGTACCGCAGCCAATGTGCGTGCGGCTTTTGCCAAGGGCAGCGGCAATATCGGCACGCCCGGATGTGTCTCCTTCATGTTTGATGAGAAGGGACAGATCATCATCGACAAGGAAGAGTGCGACATGGATGCGGATGATCTGATGATGACCGCTCTGGACGCCGGCGCAGAGGACTTCGCCGACGAGGAGGACAGCTACGAGATCCTCACCGCGCCCGACGATTTCGAGCCCGTCCGCGCTGCGCTGGAGGCTGCAGGTATCCCCATGCTCAGCGCCGAGGTTACCATGATCCCCCAGAACTACGTAGAGCTGAAGGACGAGGAGAGCGTAAAGCTCCTGACCCGTATCCTGGACATCCTGGAAGATGACGATGATGTGCAGGCAGTCTATCACAACTGGGATGAATGATCCCGTGGTATCAAACTTGTAAAGCGAGATGGATATGGACAGATTGGGAATTGTGGTTCCCTGCTACAACGAGGAGGAAGTGCTTGCCATTTCCTCCGAAAGTCTGCGGGGGGTTCTGGATCGCCTGGTTTCGGCGGGTAAAATTTCAAATGACAGTTTCGTCATGTTCGTCAATGACGGCAGCCGGGACCGCACCTGGGAGCTCATCGAGCAGGAGCATGCGGCGCACCCCGGGCAGATCTTCGGACTGAAGCTGGCGGGGAATGTGGGACATCAGTTCGCCCTCACCGCCGGGCTCCTCACCGCAGGACCCATCTGTGACATGACCGTTTCCATCGATGCGGATCTGCAGGATGATGTGGATGTCATCGAGCAGATGGTGGACAAGTTCCACGAAGGCAAGGATATTGTCTACGGTGTCCGGAAGGAACGGAAGACGGACACTTTTTTCAAGCGCACTACGGCCCAGGGCTTTTACAGGGTCATGGACGCCATGGGAGTAAAGACGGTCTACAACCACGCGGACTTCCGCCTTATGAGCAGGCGCGCCGTGGAGCAGTTTGCCAAATATCCCGAGCGGAACCTGTATCTGCGGGGCATCGTCCCCACACTGGGGTATGAAACGGACAGCGTTTTCTACGACCGCAAGGAGCGGGTGGCCGGCACTTCCAAGTATCCTCTGAAGAAGATGCTGGCGCTTGCCTTTGACGGCATCACCTCTTTCAGCACGAAGCCGATCCAGATGGTCATGAGTCTGGGGATCCTGATCATGATCCTGGCCGTGCTGGCAGGGATCTATGCCATGGTCTCCTATGTGACGGGCCATGTGCAGCCCGGCTGGACCTCCATGATCCTGTCCATCTGGTTCCTCGGAGGATTGCAGCTTTTTGCCATCGGGCTCATCGGCCGCTACATCGGCAAGGTTTACGTCGAGGTGAAGCAGAGACCCAGATATAACATTGAAAAGGTACTGACGGATGGAGAATCGGAATTCAAAGAATAGGATCCTCTGGAATATCGTATTTGCGGCGCTTGTGCTGGCGGCGGGCCTGGTCCGTTCCTACCGGTACGCATTTGAATCCTTAAGCGTCCAATATACGGATTTTTCCGCACTGGCTGCTGTGGGAGGGGGCGCGCAGCATTTTGCCAACGGTGCGGCGGAAGGATATTTCTACCTCCTGAAGGGGAGCTTTTACCTCCTGGGGAACCGGGTGGAGCCCCTGATCTACGTACAATGGCTTCTGGCTTTTATCTTCGCCTGCCTGCTGTGGGGGAGCTGCCGCCGGATCTTCGGCAATCTGCCCGCCCTGCTGGGGGTGGCTGCCTGGGCATTCACGCCCCGGGCTATGGAGTATGAGAGTGCTCTCACTCCGACGCTCTTTTATCTGGTATGTCTTTCCTTAAGCCTCCTGTTTCTGTCGGGTCTGTTCCCGGTGGGAAGTCTGTGGGGACTTTTTGCCGTTTTCGGGGGACTTCTCATGGGTGCTGCTACCGGCGCCGATTTCACGGGCTTTTATCTCTGGCCCATCATCTTTTGTATCGCATTTGCCAATAAAAACAATGATTTCTACGAGCATCCCCTCATGCCGCCCTTCCTTACGACACTGGTGTCGGCTGTGGTGGGCTTCGTGGGGATCTTCGTGCTGCGCGGCGTTCTCGCAGGGACCTCGCCCCTGACGGTTCTGGGAGATCTGGCGAAGGACACCTTCCTGGGCGGGCAGATGGGAGCTTTTGCGCCCGGTACGCTGCTTTTCGGGATTTACGGCGCGCTGATGCTGCTGCTTTTGCTGCTGCGCTTTGACCAGATGGACGGGGTGCTGCTGTGCCTGGGTCTGGGCCTTCTGAGCATCTACTGCATGTTTAACTCCGAGAGTGCCGTGGCATCCGGCGCCATGGCCATTCCTTTCATCGGTGTGGAGCTGGGCCTCGTCATCGAGGGGATCCGGGAGAAGATGGAGGACCGTTTCGACGGCCGCGCCTTTGCGGATAAGTTCAAGGGTGTGAAGGTGAAGAAAAACACCACCCAGACCTGGAGTCCCGAGATCCGTCTGAAGAGTCCCAAGGCCAGGGCAAAGGAGGAAAAGGCCAAGGCTGCCGCACTGGCCAAGGCCGCACAGGAGAAGCTCGCGAAGGAGCAGGCGGCACAGGAGCGTCTGGAGAAGGCCCGTGCAGAGAGAGAGCGGCTACTGGAGGAGCGTGCTCTGCGGGAGCGGGAAGCCCGGGAGAAGGAACGGGAAGAGAAAGAGAAGAAGGCCGCTGCCGAGGCAGCGTTTATGGCATCCCGCGAGGTGCGGGATCAGGAGAATGAGGCCCGCAAGGAAGCCTTCGGTACCTACAAGCGCCCTGAGGCGGATGCCGAGGGCGAGGCTGCGGACAGCGTTTCTGAGAATGTGACGGAGACTGCGGATGTTCAGGCAGGTGCCGAGAAGGCGGAAAGTGCTGTGGAAGCTGCCGCGGAAGGAGCTGCGCTCGCAGCATCCGCGGAAGACGCAGCGAAGGCAGAAGAGACCGAAGCAGTGAAGGCTGAAGATGCGGATGCCGCATCTGCCGAGGATGTCGAGGCGCCGAAGAAGTCCTTCAAGGAAAGAAGGGCGGAGCGGAAGGCGCAGCGCGAGCAGGCAGCGCAGGAGAAGCGGGAAGCGAAGGAAGCCGCCGCAAGAGAGAAGGCGGAGGCGAAGGAAGCTGCTGCCCGTGCAAAGCAGGAGGCGAAGGAAGCCGCCATCCGCGCAAAGCAGGAAGCCAAAGAAGCGAAGGAAGCCGCAAAGCGCGAGAAGCTGGAAGCGAAAGAGGCTGCAAAGCGTGCGAAGCTTGAGGCCAAAGAAGCCGCCGAGCGGGAGAAGGAAGAAGCTGCCGCGAAGGCAGAGGAAGAGCAGCGCCTGGCGGAGGAAGCTGCAGAAAAAGCGCAGGCTGAAGAAAAACGCCTGGCGGAGGAAGCGGCCGCAAAGGCAGCTAGGGAAAAGCGACTGGCTGAGGAAGCCGCTGAAAAGGAAAAGGCAGAAGCCGAAGCCAAGGCTGCGGAGGAGCAGCGCCTGGCAGAAGAGCAGGCGGCAAAGGAAAAGGCGGAGGCGGAAGCGCGTGCTGCCGCAGAAGCAGAAGAGCGCCGCTTAGCGGAAGAAGCCGCAGAGAAGGAGAAGGCGGAAGCCGAGGCAGAGAAAGCCCGCGCGAAAGAGGAAAAGGCTGCGGAGGCTGAGCGTGCAAAGCAGGAGAAGGCAGAAGCCAAGGCGAAGGCCGCGCAGGATAAGAAGGATGCCAAGACCCGCGCTGCTTTGGAAAAGCTGAAGGAGAAAGAGCGCAAAGAGCAGGAGAAGCTGGACCGCAAGGAAGCGAAGGCCCGGGCGAAGCAGGAGAAGCATGCCAAGCGTCCGAAGGGGCACAGGAACATTGAGATGGAGGAGCCTTGGGTACCGGCACAGAAGATCAGCGAGGATGAGAACATCCCCAGCGGACTCCTGGAGATCCCGCTGCCCATGCCCAAGCCCAAGACCGAAAAGAAGCACATGGATTACGACCGGAACGATCAGTCCTTCAAGGACTATGAACCGTCCCACGACAGATATCAGCCCGGGGATGACTACGACATTTAACCCCAGTGTACCGAAGAAACGAAGCAATCCGTCGGGTTAAACAACAGCTTATCATGCTCGCATGATAAGCTGTGCATTACGAGATTTTTTTTACAAACGAGCAAGGAGCAAAATGATCATATGACCACATCCGGCAGAAGCTCCGGGGGGAACGGAAGATCCACCCGGGCAGCCGGCGGCAGCCGCAATTCCGGCGGCAGTAGCACCGGTAACAGAAACAGGTACGCAGGATCCGGCGCAGGCGCTTCGGGAGGGAACAGAAACACCTCCGGCAATCGCAGCGCTTCCGCATCCCGCACAGCCTCACGCCCCGCCCAGGGAAGCACTTCCGGCGGAGCACAGAAGAGAAAAATGACCCCCGTGGAGGAAGCCCTCTCTCAGGAGAGAGAAGACGAGCTCATGCGGTCCGTGCTCCTGGTGATGGAGCTGGCAGTCCTTATTTTCCTCTTCCTTTGCAATTTTCATCTGATGGGTAGTTTCGGAAGCTTGATCAGCGGCTTCCTTTTTGGCGTATTCGGGAGTATGGCTTATGTCTTCCCCATCGCCCTGGGAGTCCTCCTGGTGATCAAGCGCATTTTCGGAAGAGACCGGCGTATGAACCGCAAGCTCTGGGCCTCTTTTGGGATCTTCCTGTTGCTGGAGATGACCTGTGATCTCATCGCAGGTTTTTCCCGTGAGCTGGAGACCTACTCCCTGCCTCTGCTGTATACGGCGAGCAAGGAAGCGTTGGGAGGGGGCGGTATCATCGGCGGCAGCCTTTCCTACGCCCTGTCCCATTTCCTGGGGATCGTGGGAACCGTTCTGGTGATGATCGCATGCCTGGCCATCTTCCTGATCCTTTTGAGCGAACGGTCCCTCATCGAGTTTTTCCGCAGCGTCTTTGCCTCCATGGGAGACGGAAGACGGGAGCGGGAGGAGTATTACGAGCCCGCACCCAGACAGATCCCCGACAATCGCAGGAGATCCAGAGGACTCCCGCAGGAGGGACTGGGGGAAGAGAGCGCGGCACGGGAGCAGCTCCCGGGTGATGCTGCGGATGGAGCCATGGCCCTGCCGGGAGAAAGCGCAGACGCCTATGGAGATGCAGAAAATGCGGGCCTGCCCGGTCCTGCGGAGGTACCGGTGGCGGATCGCAGCACCAGAGCCATGACCGAGAGCGAGAAACTGGCTCTGCGCAGGCAAAAAGCGCAGGAGAAGGAAGCCCAGCGGGAGGCGAAGGCCGCCCAGAAGCGGGAGGCAAAGGAACTGAAAGCACAGCAGCGGGAGGCGGAAAGCATCCTGCGTCTGGCGGAGCCCCCTGTCCATACCCAGGAGATGCATGAGCTCACCATGGAGGATACGGCGGAGGACGGCGTAGCACCCTTCCCCGTTTACAACGAGCCGGAGCGTCCGGCTCATCCCGGATTTTTGCCCGAAAGTCTGGAGCGGAAGATCCCCGTCCGGGAGTCTCACGCAGTGAATATCTCAGGCATGGAAGAACTGCAGCCGGAGGAGTCTTACGATTCTTACGATCCCTACGATTCTTACGAACCGGAGCCTGAGCCGGCAGCGCCTGCTCCCGCCCCGAAGCCCGCACCGGTGTATCATCCCATCGCCGAGGCAGAGCCGGAACCTGCCCCCGCGGAGGATACCAGGGCGAAGGTGAAAAAGCCGGAAGAGCAGAAGATGCCTGCCCATGGCAATGAAAAGCCCATGGGAAAGTACCAGTTCCCGAGCTACAATCTCTTAAAGCCCGGTGTAAAGAAGGGCGGCTCCAACAGACAGGAGATCGCCGAGATCAGTCAGAGACTGGTGGATACGCTGAATTCCTTCGGGGTGAATGTCACCATCGCGGATGTGAGCGTGGGTCCCACCGTTACCCGTTACGAGATGATCCCGGAGCAGGGCGTGAAGGTGTCCAAGATCGTGGGCCTTTCCGACGACATCAAGCTGAGCCTGGCTGCGGCGGACATCCGTATCGAGGCTCCCATCCCCGGCAAGTCTGCCGTGGGCATCGAGGTCCCCAACCGGGAGAACTCCCCCGTGGCATTGCGGGATCTGCTGGAGAGCCAGGAGTTTAGAAACTTTAATTCCACCCTGGCTTTTGCCGTGGGTAAGGACATCGCAGGCAAGCCCATTGTGGCGGACATCGGTAAAATGCCCCACGTCCTCATCGCAGGCGCTACGGGCTCCGGTAAATCCGTCTGTATCAATACCCTCATCATGAGCCTCCTGTACAAGTCGAGACCCGATGAGGTGCAGCTGATCCTCATCGACCCCAAGGTGGTGGAGCTGTCCGTCTACAACCGGATCCCCCACCTGATCATGCCCGTGGTGACGGATCCTCACCAGGCCTCTGCGACCCTGCAGTGGGCGGTGACGGAGATGGAACGCAGATACCGGCTTTTTGCCGACGCGGGTGTCAGAGACCTGGCAGGCTACAACGACCATCTCACCGGTCAGCGGATGAACGGCGAGGATGTGGGTCCCAACCTGTACAAGCTGGTGATCATCATCGACGAGCTGGCAGACCTGATGATGGTGGCTTCCAAGGATGTGGAGGAATCCATCTGTCGTCTGGCCCAGCTGGCCAGAGCCGCCGGCATCCACCTGGTGGTGGCGACCCAGCGACCCAGCGTCAATGTCATCACCGGCCTCATCAAGGCCAACATGCCCAGCCGTATCGCTTTTGCGGTTTCCAGCGGCGTGGACTCCAGGACCATCCTGGACAGCTTCGGTGCAGAGAAGCTCCTTGGCAAGGGCGATATGCTCTTTTACCCCCAGGGCTATACCAAGCCCGCCAGACTCCAGGGCGCCTTCGTATCGGATGATGAGGTGTCCAAAGTGGTGGAGTTTCTGGCAAACCAGCGCCTCCACAATGATTTTGCGGAGGAGGCACAGTCCCAGGTAGGGAAGGAGACCCAGAGCAGCGCATCGGATGGCGGAGCGTCCTCGGAGGACGAGGAGAGAGATCCGCTCTTTGAAAAGGCAGGCTGGACACTGGTGCGGCAGAAGGAAGACGGGGGCAAGAAGGCCTCCATCGGTTATCTGCAGCGCGCCCTGAAGATCGGCTTTAACAGGGCGGCCCGGATCATGGATGCCCTTTCGGATGCAGGCGTCATCGGGCCCGACCAGGGGACCTCCGGCAGGGAGATCCTCATGAGTCCCCAGGAGTTCGAGATGTACCTGAACTCACTGAATCAGTAAAGAGCCCCGGCCACATTATTTCCACAGACAGGAGAAAGTAACATGACAGATATTGAAATCGCGCAGAGCGCCGAAATGATCCCCATCGAAGAGGTGGCGAAGAGCCTCGGGATCGGCGGAGATGACCTGGAGCTGTACGGCAAGTACAAGGCAAAGCTCTCCGAGGAGTTTTTACAGACCCTTGCGGAGAAGCCCGCAGGCAAGCTGGTGCTGGTCACCGCCATCAATCCCACCCCCGCGGGTGAGGGCAAGACCACCACGACGGTGGGTCTGGGACAGGCCTTTGCCAGGCTGGGGAAGAAGGCAGTCATCGCACTGCGGGAGCCCTCTCTGGGTCCCTGCTTCGGCGTCAAGGGCGGTGCAGCCGGCGGCGGTTACAGCCAGGTCCTTCCCATGGAGGAGCTGAACCTGCATTTTACCGGCGATTTCCACGCCATCACCTCCGCCAACAACCTGCTGGCAGCCATGGTGGACAATCACATCCAGCAGGGGAATGAGCTGCGGATCGATACCAGACAGATCATCTGGAAGCGCTGCATGGACATGAACGATCGCGTGCTCCGGAACGTGGTGGTAGGCATGGGGGCCAAGGGCGACGGCTTCGTCCGTGAGGACCATTTCGTCATCACCGTGGCCAGCGAGATCATGGCCATCCTGTGCCTGGCAACGGATCTGAAGGATCTGCGGGAGCGCCTGGGCAGGATCCTGGTGGCTTACGACCTGGACGGAAATCCCGTCACCGCAGAGCAGATCGGTGCGGTGGGCGCCATGACGGCCCTTCTGAAGGATGCGGTGAAGCCCAATCTGGTGCAGACCATTGAGCACAGCCCGGCGCTGGTCCACGGCGGTCCCTTCGCCAACATCGCCCACGGGTGCAACTCCGTCCGCGCTACCAAAGCAGCCCTGCACATGGCAGATTACTGCATCACCGAGGCGGGCTTCGGCGCCGACCTGGGTGCGGAGAAATTCTTTGATATCAAGTGCGTGCAGGCGGGACTTTCTCCCGATGCCGCAGTGCTGGTGGCCACCGTAAGAGCCCTGAAGTACAACGGCGGCGTGCCCAAGGACGCGCTCTCCGAGGAGAATCTGGAGGCGCTGAAGAAGGGTATCGTGAACCTGGAAAAGCACATCGAGAATCTCCAGAAATATGACATTCCTGTCGTCGTTACCCTGAATTCCTTCCTGACGGACACCAAAGCAGAGACCGATTTCGTGCGGGAGTTCGTGGAGAGCAAGGGCTGTGAATTCGCCCTCTCCGAGGTCTGGGCCAAGGGCGGCGAGGGCGGCATCCCGCTGGCAGAGAAGCTCCTGGAGATGCTGGAGAAGCGCCCCGGACATTTTAAACCCCTCTATGAGAAGGAGCTGCCCCTGGAGGAGAAGATCCGGAAGGTAGCTAGAGAGATCTACGGTGCTGCGGATGTATCCTTCGATGCCGGCAGCGGCGCGAAACTGAAGAAACTGACGGATCTGGGCTTTGGTAATCTGCCCGTCTGTATCGCAAAGAATCAGTATTCCCTGTCCGATGACCCCACGCTTTTGGGCCGTCCCGAGGGCTTTACCTTACATGTGCGTGACGCGTATGTCAGCGCAGGCGCAGGCTTTGTGGTGGTGCTCACCGGCAACATCATGACCATGCCGGGCCTGCCCAAGAAGCCGGCTGCCCTCAGGATCGATGTGGATGAGTCGGGTAAGATCACGGGACTGTTCTGATGGCGTCCTGACGGATTTTGAGGAAGATAGAAATCTTTTGCATAAAAGGAGGGAATATGGCAAAGATCATTGACGGAAAGGCCATTGCCGCCCAGGTAAAGGAAGAGGTCCGGCAGAAGGTGGCGCAGCTCGCAGAGCAGGGCGTTTCGGTGTGCCTTGCGGTGGTGCAGGTGGGATCGGATCCCGCCAGCAGCGTCTACGTGCGCAATAAAAAGAAGGCATGTGAAGCGGTGGGGATAAAGTCCCTTTCCTATGAACTGCCGGAAGAAACCACCCAGGCGGAACTCCTGGCGCTGGTGGATGACCTGAATGCCAGAGCGGATGTGAACGGGATCCTGGTGCAGCTCCCGCTGCCCAAGGGGCTGAACGAAGAGGAGATCCTGGACCGGATTTCCCCCTTAAAGGACGTGGACGGATTCCATCCCCAGAATGTGGGATGCCTCTCCGTGGGCAAGCCCGGTTTTGTCTCCTGCACCCCCGCCGGCGTAATCCAGCTCCTGAAGCGCTCCGGCATCGCCATCGACGGACAGGAGTGCGTGGTCATCGGCCGCAGCAATATCGTGGGAAAGCCCATGGGCATGCTGCTTTTGCAGGAGAACGGTACGGTCACCGTTACCCACTCCCATACGAAGGATCTGAAGGAAGTGACGAAGCGTGCGGACATCCTGGTGGTGGCGATCGGCAAGCCCCGGATGATCACCGCGGAGTATGTGAAGGAGGGTGCCACCGTCATCGACGTGGGCATCCATCGTGGCGGGGACGGGAAGCTGTGCGGCGATGTGGACTTTGATTCCGTGGAGCCCGTAGCCGGCGCCATCACCCCCGTACCCGGCGGTGTGGGTCCCATGACCATCGCCATGTTGATGCATAACTGTCTGACATCTGTCGCATTACAAAAGAAAATTTCGGTGTGATTATGATATGTCCATTCTGTAAAGCAGAAATGAAAGAAGGACAGCTCTACTGCGAAAACTGCGGAGAAGAGATCAAGGTCGTGCCGGAATTCGAACCCGAGCTGGATGCCTCCTACCGGAAGGTCATGAAAAACATGACGGATATGCTGCAAAGCTCCGTGGCGGATGCCATGGAAGGGGAGGAAAGCAAGGCACAGGGCGGCAAGGCAAAGGGCCCGCAGGGCGCCGGGAAAAAGCCGGCAGCCGGGAAACCGGCCCGGAGAAAACCCCTGATCTCCGTAACGGGAAACCTGAAGCAAAAGTTTCCCTCCCCCGTGATCTGGATCGTGGCGGCGCTCCTCTTGCTGCTCCTGCTGGTGGCGGGCGGTCTGGTCTACCTGAAGTATCTGAATCTGGAGGATACGAGGCTGAGCAAGGGAGAGAAGGCGGTTGCTTCCGGCGACTATATCGCCGGGATCACGGCCTACAAGGATCTTTTAAAATCCGATCCACAGGACGCAGTCGTGCTGGAAAAGCTGGCGGAAGCCTACATGCTCTCCGGGAACAGCATCATGGCGGAGAGTACCCTCTGGGATCTCCTGGCCTCTCCGGAATGTACCGAGGATCAGGCGCTCACTGCCTATGATCAGCTGGTTTCCATCTACACGGAGCTGGGAGATTACATCAGTATCGCAGATTTCCTGGAAAAATCCGGCTACGAAGAGCTGAAGACCAAATATGCGGAATACTTAAGTCCCATGGTCTCCTTCAGCCCCGCCCAGGGGTACTATAACGAGACACAGCTCCTGAAGCTGGAAGGCAGAGAGGGAGACAAGATCTACTTTACCACCGACGGCAGCGATCCCGTCCAGAACGGAACGCTCTACGAGTATCCCATCCTCCTCACGGAAGGGGATACGGAGGTAAAGGTCTATGCCAAGAGCAGTCAGGGGATCCAGGGGCCTGTCCTGAGCGCCGTGTATCATATCACGGAGGCTGCGGGGAGCGTGGCGGAGGTACCGATTCTGTCGGATCTGTCCGGTGCCTATGACCATGCGGTGATGCTTTCTTTCCCGGATCTGCCGGAAGGGCTGCGGATCTACTACACCTTAAACGGGGAGTCCCCGGATCTGTCCAGCGAGCTCTTCCCGGATGTACTTCCTCTGCCGGAGGGACACAGTATCCTTCAGTATTTTGTCATGGATGACCGGGGGATGCAGACGGAAGTTTTCACGGAGGAATATGACGTATCCGTAGAATCGAACCTCTCCATGGAGGTGGCCAGAGCCTGCATTTTCCTGCTGACGGGAGCTTCCAGAGACAATTGCGATTACCGCTATGAGGTGCCTGTCAGCATCGGCGGATCGGACTACTACCTCTACCGGGAATACCATCTCCAGGGGAATGATACCTGGATTCCCACCGAGGCCTTTTACGGTGTGAACTGCCTGACGGGAGAGACCGGGCCCCTCTATTACAGCGAGGAGGAACATGGCTACTATCTCGGTGAGACCATCATGGCACTGGACTGATTTCGAATGTTTCGCTTATGTAAGCGATCAAACTTGTGGCAAAATTCATTTTGCCACAAGAAACAATATAAAAATGGGAGAAAACTATGTACAGGATTGTTAAGAAAACACAGTTGGCAAACAGCATTGCCCTTATGGAGACCGAGGCTCCTATGGTTGCCAGAGGATGTCAGCCCGGACAGTTCGTCATCGTCCGCATGGATGAGGACGGCGAGCGCATTCCCCTGACGATCTGCGACTATGATCGGGAGAAGGGAACCGTTACCCTGGTGATTCAGGTGGTGGGCGCCGAGACCAGGAGAATGACGAAGGACCTGAAGCTGGAAGCCTTCCACGATGTGGTGGGACCTCTGGGATGCCCCTCCGAGCTGGTGGAGAAGACCGATGAGGAGCTCAAAGCCATGAAGATCGTCTTTGTGGCCGGCGGTCTGGGCACTGCCCCCGTGTATCCCCAGGTAAAGTACCTCCACAGCCGCGGCATCGACGCGGATGTCATTATCGGTGCCAAGACGAAGGACATCGTGATCCTGGAAGAAGAGATGAAGGCTGTGGCCGGCAATGTGTATGTCACCACCGATGACGGCTCCTACGGCCGCTCCGGCATGGTGACCCAGACCCTGCAGGATCTGGTGGAGAAGGAAGGCAAGCATTACGATCTGTGCGTCGCCATCGGCCCCATGATCATGATGAAATTTGTCTGCAAGCTCACCGAGACCCTGAACATTCCCACCATCGTCAGTATGAACCCCATCATGGTGGATGGCACCGGCATGTGCGGCGCCTGCAGAATCACCGTGGACGGCCAGGTGAAATTCGCCTGCGTGGACGGTCCCGAGTTTGACGGCCACAAGGTGAACTTTGACGAGGCAATGCGCAGGACCCAGCTTTACAAGACCCAGGAGGGCAGAGCAATGCTGGCATTGGAAGAGGGAGATACCCATCACGGCGGTTGCGGAAACTGCGAATAAAAAGAACACAGATTCTGCAAAAGCTGCAGATCGGAAGGGAAAAAACATGGGAGATGTAAATGTAAAGGTACCTGTCAGAGAGCAGGATGCGAAAGAAAGAGCAACGAATTTCAAAGAGGTCTGCCTCGGCTACAATCAGGAGGAGGCGCAGGAAGAGGCTTCCAGATGTCTGAACTGTAAGAACGCCAGATGTATCCTGGGCTGCCCCGTGGCCATCAATATCCCCGGCTTTATCCAGGAGGTGAAGGCCGGCAACATCGAGAAAGCATATCAGATCATTTCCGAGTCCTCCGCACTCCCTGCGGTATGCGGAAGAGTCTGCCCCCAGGAGACCCAGTGCGAGGGACAGTGCGTGCGCGGCATCAAGGGCGAGGCTGTCTCCATCGGTAAGCTGGAGCGTTTCGTGGCCGACTGGGCTTCCGAGCATGGCATCAAGCCCGAGGTCACCGCAGAGAAGAAGGGTAAGAAGGTAGCGGTCATCGGTTCCGGCCCTTCCGGCCTGACCTGTGCCGGCGACCTGGCAAAAATGGGCTATAACGTCACCATCTTTGAGGCACTGCACGAGCCCGGCGGCGTGCTGGTCTACGGTATCCCCGAGTTCCGTCTGCCCAAGACGGACGTGGTGGCCAAGGAGATCGAGAATGTCCGCTCCCTGGGCGTTAAGATCGAGACCAACGTGGTCATCGGCAAGTCCATCACCATCGATGAGCTGATCGAGGAGGAGGGCTTCGACGCCGTATTTGTGGGATCCGGCGCAGGCCTGCCCAAGTTCATGGGCATCCCCGGCGAGAATGCCAACGGTGTGTTCTCCGCAAACGAGTACCTTACCAGAAGCAATCTGATGAAGAGCTTCCGCGAGGACTCCAATACGCCCATCATGAAGAGCAAAAAGGTAGCTGTTGTGGGCGGCGGCAACGTGGCAATGGATGCTGCCAGAACGGCGCTGCGTCTGGGCGCAGAGGTGCACATCGTCTATCGCCGCAGCGAGGAAGAGCTTCCCGCCAGAGTCGAGGAGGTTCATCACGCTAAGGAGGAGGGCATCATCTTTGATCTCCTCACCAATCCCACCGAGATCCTCAGCGACGAGAAGGGCTGGGTCACCGGTATGAAGTGTGTGCGCATGGAGCTGGGCGAGCCCGACGAGTCCGGCAGAAGACGTCCCGTGGTGGTGCCCGGATCCGAGTTCGTTCTGGAAGCGGATACGGTCATCATGAGCCTGGGAACTTCTCCGAACCCGTTGATCTCCTCCACCACCAAGGGCCTGGAGGTCAACAAGTACAAGTGCATCGTGGCCAGCGAGGAGAACGGCGCCACCAGCAAGGAAGGCGTCTACGCAGGCGGTGATGCGGTGACCGGTGCAGCGACCGTCATCCTGGCAATGGGTGCCGGAAAAGCAGCTGCAAAGGGGATTCACGAGTTCCTGAGCAAATAATAAAAAAAGCGCTGTATCAGCGTGTTTTGGGGGAATCCATATGCCTTGGTGTCCGAAATGTAAGATGGAGTACAGAGAAGGCTTTACTACCTGCAGTGAGTGTCACGTGGACCTGGTGCCCTCTCTGGAGGATATCCCGGAGGAGTACCGGGATGATGCGAAGACGGATCCTGACGATCCTGTCATTTATCCCAAAGGATGGGATGAAGAGCCCCTGCCTGCTTCCGAGTTCCTGGGGGAGGAACCGGAGCAGCGGATGTCGGCCGGCTACTATCGCCCCAGCGCCCAGCAGGCGGAGGAGAATCGCTCCAGCGGCTGGATCCTGCTGGTGGTGGGAGGCCTGGGCATTGTTGTTGTGATATTGGGTATTCTGGGAATCCTCCCCTTCCACATGGGGAGCCCCTATCTGTTCTATGGTGTTTTGAGCGCGGTATTTTTGCTCTTCCTGGTCATGGGGATCATCTCCCTGCGACAGTCCGTCGTCTTCCAGAAGAAGGCAAAAAGCGAGCATACCCTGGAAGAGTCTCTGCTGCAATGGACGAAGGAGAATCTGACGGCGGAGAAGATCGACAGCTATCTGCCGGAGGATGAGCGCAGGCAGGGAGAGCATCTGTACTTCCACCGCTCCGAGATCATCTTCGGACTCCTGAACAAGCAGTTCATGAACCTGGATCCCGGGATGGTAGAGCGGCTCATTGATGAAAAGATTTACGACGAGCTCTTCCCCCGAAAGGACGACTGACCGCATGGCAATGCACATCACCCTGCTGACGGTGGGAAAGCTGAAAGAAAAATATCTCAGGGAAGCCCTGGCGGAGTATGAAAAGCGTCTGTCCAGGTATTGCAGTCTGAAGATCCTGGAAGTGGCGGATGAAAAGACTCCCGATGCCCCCACCCCGGCCCGGAAGGAGCAGATCCTGGATGCGGAGGCGGGGAGGCTCCTCTCGGTCATGCCGGCGGACACCTACCTCATCACCCTGGAGATCAAGGGGAAGGAGCTGTCCAGCGAGGAACTGGCGGAGCGTCTTGCGGATCTCCCCCTGCGGGGAAAAAGCAATCTGACCTTCGTCATCGGCGGAAGCCTGGGGCTTTCGGAGAAGATCACGGGCAGGTCCGATCTGGCTTTGAGCTTTTCCCGTATGACCTTTCCCCATCAGCTCATGCGGGTGATCCTGCTGGAGCAGATTTACCGCGCCTTCCGCATCAACTCTAACGAACCGTACCACAAGTGAGTGTTCCGAAAACCGCAAGGTTTTTGGAACGCGATACATATAGAGGAGCGAAGCGAGTCTATATGGACCTCTGATGAAAAGCATGTATGCCGAAGCGAGCCTATATGGACCTCTGAGAAAGAATGGTTGGATGACGAAAAAAGACCTGGCCCTGGAGGTGATCCGGCGGCTGAAAAAAGAATACCCCCGAACAGAGTGCACCCTGGACTACGACGACGCCTGGAAACTGCTGGTGAGCGTCCGTCTGGCGGCTCAGTGCACCGATGAGCGGGTGAACCGGATCGTTCCCGGACTCTTTGCCCGGTTCCCGGACCCCAAAGCCCTGGGGGATGCGGACGTAAATGTCATCGAGGAGATCGTCCGTCCCTGCGGTTTAGGGCCCAGCAAGGCGAGAGACATCAAGGCCTGCATGCAGGAGCTGGTGACCCGCTTTGACGGGAAGGTGCCGGATACCATGGAGGAGCTCCTGTCCCTGCCGGGGGTGGGGCGCAAGAGTGCCAATCTCATCCTGGGGGATGTCTTCGGACAGCCAGCGGTGGTGACGGATACCCACTGCATCCGCCTGAGCAACCGGATCGGCCTGGTGAAGGATGAGAAGGATCCTGCAAAGGTGGAGGCTGCGTTGCGCAAGATCGTTCCTCCGGAGGAGGGCAATGATCTGTGCCATCGCTTCGTGGACCACGGCAGGGCCGTATGCACCGCCAGGACGGATCCTTTTTGTGACAAATGTGTCTTAAAGGATATCTGCGCCTACGCGGGGAAGCGTAAAACGGCTGCGAAGCCATCGAAGAAAGCCTGAGGTGATAATCATGCGGATGTATGATGTGATCATGAAAAAGAGACAGGGCGGAACCCTGACGCCGGAGGAGATCCGGTATTTTGTGGAAGGTTATACGAAGGGAGAGATCCCTGATTATCAGGTGTCCGCACTCATGATGGCCATCTGGTTCCGGAAGATGACGCCGGAGGAGACCCTGGAGCTGACTCTGGCCATGCGGGACAGCGGCGATGTCCTTTCCCTGGACGCGATCCGTGGCATCAAGGTGGACAAGCATTCCACCGGCGGTGTGGGGGACAAGACGAGCCTTGCGCTGACACCCATGGTGGCAGCCTGCGGCGTGCCCGTGGCGAAGATGAGCGGCAGAGGCCTGGGACATACGGGCGGCACCATCGACAAGCTGGAGAGCTTCCCCGGTTTTTCCACCTCCATCAGCACGCAGCAGTTCATCGACAATGTGAACCGCATCGGTATCGCCATTATGGGACAGACGGCGGATCTGGCTCCTGCGGATAAAAAGCTCTACGCTCTGCGGGATGTGACCGCCACCGTGGACAATATGTCCCTCATCGCCAGCTCCATCATGAGCAAGAAGCTGGCGGCCGGCGCGGATGCCATTGTTCTGGATGTAAAAACCGGCAGCGGCGCCTTCATGAAAGCGGAAGAGGACTCTTTTGCACTGGCAAGGGAGATGCTTTCCATCGGCCGGATGGCAGGCAGGCAGATGGCGGCCGTGGTGTCCGATATGGACCAGCCTCTGGGCAGAGCCGTGGGCAACGCCCTGGAGGTACGGGAAGCCATCGAGACTCTCATGGGAAAGGGACCGGATGATTTCACCGAGCTGTGCATGACCCTGGGGACGCAGATGCTCCTGCTGGGACAGGTGGCACAGACGGAAAGCGAGGCCAGAGCAAAGCTGGAAGAGAGCATTACCTCCGGCAGCGCCCTGCGTAAGCTGGCGGAGTTTGTGGAGGCCCAGGGCGGAGATCCCGCTGCGGCGTGTGACCCTTCCCTGCTGGTTACGGCGCCCCTGGTCACCGAGATTCCGGCTCCATGTGACGGATATGTCAGAAAGATCGCCTGCGACGAGATCGGTATCTGCAGCCTGATGCTGGGTGGCGGCCGCGAGAACAAGGAGAGCGAGATCGACCTGTCCGTGGGTATGGTACTGCACAAGAAGGTGGGAGATGCGGTGAAAAAGGGAGACTCCCTTGCCACTATGTATGCCTCCGATGCGGCGAAAGCGGAGGCTGCGACAAAGCGTTTTATCGCCGCTTATGAGATCGGGGAGGAGAAAGTCCCGGCGAGAAAGCTGATCCGGGGCATACTGTAATAGGAGATTTATGGAGACATTTTCGATTCAGATCGACCTGTCCGCGGAGGAACTTCGGAACCTCTTCGGCAGCAATGATGCCAATATCCGAAAGGTGGAAGCGGATCTGAACGTGACGGTGGTGGACCGGAACGGACAGCTTCAGATCAGCGGCTACCGGGAGAACGTGCTGCGGGCCAAGGATGTGGTGTTGCAGCTGGTGAACTACTCCAACAAAGGAAACGAGATCCAGGACCAGAATGTGAATTACGCCCTGGAAATGAGTAAGGAAAACGAGGGAGACGTGCTTTCCGTCATCGAGGGAGACCTGATCTGCCACACCCTCTCCGGCAAGCCCATCAAGCCCAAGACCCTGGGGCAGAAAAAGTATGTGGATGCCATCCGCTCCCACATGATCACCTTCGGACTGGGACCTGCGGGTACCGGCAAGACCTACCTCGCCATGGCCATGGCCATCACCGCTTTCAAGCAGGAGGAGGTAGGCCGGATCATCCTCACCAGACCTGCCATCGAGGCGGGAGAGAAGCTGGGATTTCTCCCCGGCGATCTCCAGAGCAAGGTAGACCCTTATCTGCGCCCGCTGTATGATGCGCTGTATCAGATCATGGGTGCGGAGAATTTTGCGAAAAACATGGAGAAGGGGCTTATCGAGGTGGCTCCGCTCGCCTATATGAGAGGCCGCACCCTGGACAATGCCTTCATCATCCTGGATGAGGCGCAGAATACCACCCCTGCCCAGATGAAGATGTTCCTCACCAGAGTGGGTTTCGGCTCCAAGGTGGTGGTGACGGGCGACGCTTCCCAGAAGGATCTGGCGCCGGGTACGGAGTCCGGTCTCGATATCGCCACCAAGGTGCTTTCCAGGGTGGAGGGCATCGCCTTCTGTACCCTGACCAATCGCGATGTGGTGCGCCATCCCCTGGTGCAGCAGATCGTCAAAGCATACGAATCCTACGAGGAGCGTCAGAAGAAGGAAAGCTCCGGGGACAGTCGCAGGAGAGCTTCCGGCGGCAGAAAGCGGTGATCCATGGCTGGAAAGGCGAAGGACAGAGCAAAACAGAAAAGTGAAAAAAGCAGTTCCTTCCGTTCTCTGATCTGGTACGGTCCGCAGATCGCCACGGTGATCCTGGGAACCGGCGCAGCCTTCGGTCTGGGACTTGTGAAGGGCTTCGCGGTGCAGGAGCTCCTGCAGATCCTGTGCTTTACCGCCCTGGGCTTTGGCATGATGGGACTGGCGGTGCGCCTGCATTTTCCCTATCACCCTCTGGATCCAAAGTATGACAGCAAGCACCTTGGGCGCTTCTGGATCACGGCGCTGATCGCACTTGCTTTGTCTTCCTTAAGCCTGTTTTTGCCCAATACCACCTGGCTCTTTTTGCCGGTGTATGTGATCCTGGGGCTGTACTCTGCGCCGCTGATCGGCGCGGTGGCCGGCACCGTGTTTCTGACCTTTACCACCCTGCTGACGGGCGCCGGGGTCGGTGTGTTTTTCCTGTATCTGCTCAGCGGGATCTTCGGGATCCTGGTATTTCTGCCCATTCGCAAGGAGCAAAAGCTCATCCTTCCCTTTTGTCTGTCGCTGGGATTTCTCTGGGTCAGCGAGCTGGGGGGCATCCTGCTCACCATCAATGCAAGGCTCAGCGTAGAGCAGCTCCTGCTGCCCTCGGCCAATCTGGTGATCTCGGCGCTCCTGCTGCTGGCAGGCACCAGGGTCTATGTCTCCAGAGAGCTGTATCATGACCGGGATCTCTTCCTGTATCTGAACGACACGGAGCACCCGCGGCTGGTGGCCATGCGCACCGAGGACAAAAAGGGGTATCTCCAGAGCATTCACACCGCGTATTTTTGCGAGCGCATCGCATCCAGTCTGGGGATGGACGGAGAGGTGTTAAAGTGCGTGGGGTATTATCACAGGCTGACGCCTCTGACGGATCCCGCCAGACAGGATTTCTACGATGAGATGCAGTTTACCTCCCCTGTGCGGGCAGTGCTGAATGAATTCACGGACTATGCCGTGAGCAAGTCCAAACGCCCCATCATCACCAGGGAAGCGGCGGTATTGCTTTGCTCCCAGACGGTGATCACCAGCATCCTGAACATGTACGAGAAGGGGGCGGAGAGCATCGACTCCGATGCGGTGATCGATGCCATTTTCAAACGTTTTGAGGAGAGCAGAGTCTTTATCGAATGTGACATTTCCGTCAGAGAAATGGTACAGATGCGGGCCCTCTTCAAGAAGGAGAAACTGTATTATGACTTTTTACGTTGAGAATGAAGTAGAGGCGTCGTTTTCCTTTGATGCGGAAGAGGTCATCGGTACCGTCATCCGCAGGGCGCTGGAATCGGAGGCGTTTCCTTACGAAAATGTCTGCGTGAACGTGCTGATCACGGACAACGAGGGCATCCGGGAATACAACCGGGACTACCGCTCCATCGATCAGGCGACGGATGTGCTGAGCTTCCCCAATCTGGAGTATCCCGCACCTGCGGATTATTCGGAGATCCGGGAGGGGGATCCGGAGGTCTTTGATCCCGTCACCGGAGATCTGGTGCTGGGGGACGTGATCCTGAATGTGAACCGGATCCGCTCCCAGGCAGCGGAGTATGGGCATTCCGAGAAGCGGGAGACGGCCTTTCTCGTGGCTCACAGCCTCCTGCACCTTCTGGGGTACGACCACATGGAGGATGGGGAGCGCATCGTGATGGAAGAAAAACAGGAGGCGATTCTGGAAAGCCTTGGAATCACCAGGACGGAGGGATAAATTGGGTCGATCCGGTTTGCAGAAAATCATATTTTTTTCCAATCTCCTGGGTCTGGCTGCCATGTGGATCTTTCGGAGCAGCACCGGGGATGAGGGCATCGGGTACCTGGCCTGCGCTTTCTTGTTTTTTGAACTCTTCCGCGGACTCTTCGCGGAGGGGATGGCTTCCTGCGCCGGCAGGATGATGCGGAGCCGCTTCGGCAAGGGGCAGACGGAAAATGCGCTCCAGGTCTTCCGTATGATGCGGATCGCAGGACCCGCACAGGGCCTGGTGGGAGCGGTTTTCCTCGGCGCGTCCGTCTTTTTCCTGTTCCGGGGCGCAGCCCATCTGTCCAGAGGCTTTTTGCTGGGATGGATGCTCTCACCCGCCTTTTTCCTCATCGGCGTCGAGCAGGCGTTGCAATGCTACTGTGAGGGGCGGAAAGCGGAGCGTGCGGCAGCGATTGCCCACGTGATCCGGCAGGCCTCCTTCCTGATCTTCGGGTTCCTCTTCCTGCACCTGATGGAGGGTTACGGCGAGAAGGTCAGCGCGCTGGTGCGGGTGGACGATTATGTGGCGATCTACGCCTGCATGGGGGTGTGTCTGGGCTATCTGGCCAGCCACCTGCTGGCGGTGCTGTTTTTGCTCATCGTTGCGCTGCTGAGCTCCAGAAGTCCTCTGGAGGGGGGAGAGTACATCCGCAACAAGGAGCGGAAGCTCCCTCTGTATTACGGGCTGTGCAGACAGCGAACGCCCATGGCGGCCTCTTCCGTTCTGGCGGTTCTGCCCTATCTGCCTGCGCTTTTCCTGGTGCCCGTGATGACGGGGAATACCTCGAGCCTGCTTCTGTCCGGCAGATACGGTGTCTATGCGAGCTGCTGCCTGCTGCTTCCCATGATCCTGGGGAATATCCTGGGCATGAGCGTCAGTCTGGTGCGGGAGAAGTGTTCCTTCTCCATTCGCCGTGAGGAGTTCCGCTATGTCAAGAGCCTGTACCGCACGGGATTTCACATCAGTGCACTGTACGGGATCTTCGGGCTGACCTATCTGGCGGCGCTGTCCGGTCCCATCGGGGAGCTCCTGCTGCCCGGGGAGGGGAAATCTCTGCAGAGCATTATCATCTGCGGCGCCGGTGCCTTTGCACTGGCTGCCATGAACCGCTGGATGTTTGATACCCTGCAGGACTTTGATCATGTACCGGCCTGGATCCTTTCTCAGCTCCTGGGGACGGTATCCTTTGCGGTGGCCTGCCTGCTCATCGCCGGGAAGGTGAAGGACCCTGCGCAGCTGCTTGCACTGTCCTCTCTGATCTCCCAGGGTGTGATGTTCCTGACCATGTTCCTGATCCTGACCTTCCGGCAGGGGATGAACGTGGATCTGCTGTGGGCGGTGCTGCTGCCGCTATGCTGCGGCTGTGTCCTGGGACTGGTCCAGATGGGGATCGCATCCCTGATCGCGCCGCATTTGGGCAATGGATTTACAGTGGCGGTGACCTTCTTCGGTATGGCATTTCTGTATCTGTGTCTGCTGCTGGTGCTGCGGAATCTCTCTGACCGGGAGATCCATGTCCTGCCCACCGGGAAATATCTGGAGAGACTGGGACAGCTTTTACACGTCCTGTAGGAGATGAGTATGAGGATCGGGATCGTGGGAGCCGGCGCTTCCGGCATGGCGGCCGCCATCGAGGCGGCGCGGTGCGGCGCGCAGGTCACCCTTTTTGAAAGGAATACGGATCCTGGGAAAAAACTGCTCAGCACGGGGAACGGCAGATGCAATCTGACCAACACGCGCATGGGCAGCTTTGCCTATAATTGCGCCGATCCTTCCTTTGTGGACAGCGTGCTGGCGCGCTTCGGTGCGGAGGATACCATCGCCTTTTTCCGGGAGCTGGGCCTTTTTACCCATGACCGCGAGGGCTATGTCTATCCGCTGTCGGATTCTGCGGCCGCTGTATTAAAATGCCTGGTTTTGGGCCTGCGGAAGGCGGGGGTCCTTCTCCTGACGGAAGCCCTGGTAAAGGATGTAAAGCAGGTGCCGGGCGGCTATGAACTGACCTTTACCCAGGAAGGCGAGTCCCGTGTGGAGCGCTTTGACCGGGTGATCCTGTCCTGTGGCGGTATGGCGGTGCCCAAGACCGGCTCCGACGGAAAGGGCTACTATATCCTCAGCAAGCTGGGAGTCCTGAGCAATCCCCCCACACCTGCGCTCTGCGCGCTGTATGTGAAAAAGCCCCTGGAAAAGGCTGCCGGCGTGCGGGCTGCCGGGCGCGTATCCCTCTGGTCCGACCGTGTCTGCCTGGGGAGCGATGCGGGGGAGATTCAGCTGACGGACTATGGGATCTCCGGGATCCCGGTCTTTACCGTCAGCCGTCACGCCGCCATTGCCACGGAAGGCGGGCACTATGTGGAGGCCCGGATCGACTTCCTGCCGGAGGTGTCCGAGGAGGAATGGCAGGCGGAATTTGACAGGCGTGTCGCTTCCGCAAACGGGGAGACGGCGTTGGAAGTTTTCTCCGGCGTGCTCCATGAGAAGCTTTTATTGTGCGCGTTAGAAGATGCGGGGGTGGATGCGGAGATGCAGATTTCCGCACCTGCGGGAGAAGAGTTATCGAAGCTGCAGGGGGTATGGAAGCTCCTGCGGTATCGTAAGTTCCGTGTATTGCACGCGGCGGATTTTGCCCATGCCCAGACCAGCACCGGCGGCGTCAGCCTGCAGGAGGTGACCGGAGACCTGGAGCTCCGGCATTATCCCGGCCTGTTCCTCACCGGTGAAATGCTGGATGTGGACGGCATCTGCGGCGGCTATAATCTGCAATTTGCCTGGAGCACCGGTATCCTGGCGGGGCGCAAGGCGGCGGAAGGAGGCAGCAAGTGATACGGATCGATCAGATCAAGCTCCCTGTGGGAGCGGATCAGCAGGGGATCATTGCATATCTGTGCGGCGCATTTGATATCCGGCCACAGGCCATCACCTCCCTGTCCATCCTGCGCAGGAGCATCGATGCCCGGAAGAAACCGGATCTGTACTACGTTTTTTCCGTGGAAGCTTCATTTCAGAAGGAGCACGAGATTCTGCAAAAGGCGGCGAAGAAGCGGTTCCTGGCAGGCAATGTCCACGTGAGCGACCGGAAGCCTTACGCGCTGCCGGAGACGGGAGCGCGGGCTCTGAGCCATCCGCCGGTGGTGGTGGGCGCGGGCCCTGCAGGGTATTTCTGTGCCCTGGCCCTGGCCAAAAAGGGCTTTGCTCCCATCGTGATCGAGCGCGGCGCTCCTGTAGAAGAGCGTTCCGCGGATGTGGAAGCCTTCTGGGAGACGGGGGTCTTAAAGCCGGACAGCAATGTGTCCTTCGGTGAGGGGGGCGCGGGAACTTTTTCCGACGGAAAGTTAAACACCCTGGTGAAAGATCCGGAAGGACGGGGCAGAGCGGTGCTGGAGACCTTTGTCCGGTGCGGCGCGCCGGAGGAGATCCTCTACGATGCCAAGCCCCACATCGGTACGGACGTGCTGGTGCGGGTGGTGCGAAAGCTCCGGGAGCGGATCATCTCATTGGGCGGCGAGGTACTGTTCCATAGCTGCATCACGGATATCCGGACGGAAAACGGCGCAGTGAAGGCAGTGGTGCTGCAGGACGGCCGGGAGATTGAAACGGAGGTCCTGGTGCTGGCCACCGGGCATTCCGCCAGAGACACCATGGAAATGCTGTATAACCGTGGCCTTGCCATGGAACAGAAGCCCTTCGCCGTGGGATTTCGCTGCGAGCATTCCCAGGAGATGATCAACCGCAGCCAGTATGGCGCGGACAGCGTACCTGCCCTCGGCAGTGCGCCCTATAAGCTGACGGCCCAGACGGAGAGCGGCAGAGGGGTCTTCTCCTTCTGCATGTGCCCCGGGGGCTATGTGGTGAACGCTGCCACGGAATCTGAGGAAGCGGTGGTGAACGGCATGAGTTATTCGGGACGTGCCGGAAAAAATGCCAATTCCGCCATCATCATTTCCGTGTATCCTCAGGACTTCGGTTCCGACCATCCCCTGGCGGGGATCGCTTTCCAGCGGGATCTGGAGCATCGGGCCTACGAGATCGGAAGAGGTGCCGTGCCCATGCAGCGCTACGGCCTGTTTCGGAAGTGCGTAGAGGCAGGAAAGCCCCAGGAGGAGATCCTGGCGGAAGCGGGAGAGACTCTGGGAGAGGACGGTATGCCGGTAGGGGCAGAGAGCATATCCGAGTCAGCTTGCGCAGCCGGAACTGCGAACAGTGCGGCTATCGAGACTGATGCAGCAAACGCGGCCGGAACGGTGACACCCGCGGCCGGTACGGTCATCACTCCCCAACACAAAGGTGCCTGCAACTGGGGTGACCTTTCCGGACTCCTTACTTCGGAGATGAACCATTGCTTCGTGGAGGGCATGGAGCAGTTCGGACGGAAGATCAAGGGCTTTGACCGGGAGGACGTGATCCTTTCGGGCGTGGAGAGCAGGACTTCGTCCCCCGTGCGCATCACCAGAGACGATTCCCTCCTGTCCAATGTGAGCGGCATCTACCCCTGCGGCGAGGGCGCGGGCTACGCCGGCGGCATCACCTCCGCAGCCATGGACGGCCTGCGGGTGGCGGAAGCGGTGATCAGCACCTGCAAACCCACGGATTGACAGAAAAAACTCCTCTGGAGTATAAATAGTATTAACTCAAAACCAAGGAGACAGCAATGGACACGACCTCTAAGGAAAGAGAAGCCTTAAAGCATAAAAAACGGGTGGTGGTGAAGATCGGATCTTCCTCCCTCCAGCACAGCGAGACCGGCGGTATGGACTATGTCCGCATGGAGCGTCTGGTGCGGGAGCTCTGTGATATGAAGAACCGCGGCATGGATGTGATCCTGGTATCCTCCGGTGCCATAGCGGCAGGCCGGAACACCATGCATTTAAAGCCTAAGGGCAGCGGCGGCAGCGTGGCCCTTACCATGGCGGAAAAGCAGGCCTGTTCCGCCATCGGACAGGCGAGACTCATGGAGATCTATCAAAAGCTCTTCGGTGAGTACAACCAGATCACGGCACAGATCCTGATGACGAAAAATACCATCGTGGATGACATGAACCGTGTGAATGCAACCAACACCTTTGCGGAACTGATGGAGATGGGTGTCATCCCCGTGGTGAACGAAAATGACACCATTGCCACATACGAGATCGAGATCGGAGATAACGACACCCTGTCTGCCATCGTGGCAGCCATGGTGGGAGCGGATCTGCTGATCCTGCTCTCCGACATCGACGGCCTCTACACCGACGATCCCAGGACCAACCCGGATGCGGAGTTCATCTCACAGGTGAACGAGCTGACGGAGGAGTATCTCTCCATGGGCAAGGCTTCCACCGGCAGCAATGTAGGCACCGGCGGAATGAATACGAAGATGATCGCCGCCCGGATCGCCACCAAGTCCGGCGCGGACATGGTCATCAGCAACAGCAACGATCTGTCCAATATCCATCGCATCATCGACGGAGAGCAGATCGGAACCCTCTTTTTGGCACACGAGGATCCCGGCTTTGACCTGCCGGTCTTTGTGGATGGCCTGCACAAGAAAAAAGGATGAATGCGTTGTCCGGTCTGACAGCTGAAAAAAAGGAATGCCGAAAGCGGATGCGTGCCCTGCGGGATGCTATTCCGGAGGAGGACAGAAACGCAGCTGCAGGAAGGCTCTTAGGGGCCCTGCGGGAGATGGATGCATACACGACCTGCGACTGCCTCCTGACCTACGCCCCCATCCGCTCCGAGCTGGATGTCTCCGCAGTTACTGCGGATGCCCTTTCTCAGGGGAAGGCAGTGTATCTGCCGCGGACGGAAGCAGGGGAGATGACCTTTTATCGGATCACATCAGAAGCGGATCTGGTGCCGGGAGAATACGGGATCTGCGTGCCTGCGGGCAATGACAGGTTTTCGTCGGAAAAATGTGCAGCGCCTTTGATCCTGCTGCCGGGCCTGGCTTTTGACAGTGCCGGGAACCGCATGGGATACGGCGGGGGCTATTACGACAGATATCTGGAGGCCCATCCGGAGCTGATCCCCCATACCATCGCGGTGGGGTATGTGCAGCAGATGACGGAAGCCCTCCCTGTGGAGGGGACGGACATCCGCCCCGCACAGCTTTTGCTGGTGTGATTTGCACGTCCCATGGGAAACAGTCTGTAAGCCCTGTGCCTTTCGGCGCAGGAACGATATCTGCAATAAGATATGGAGATGACCCTATGTATGATCTGAAAGCTTTGGGCGAGAGAGCCCGGGAAGCGAAGGCAACCCTTCGCGGATTGAAAACCGAAGAGAAGAACAGACTGCTGCTGAAGGCTGCCGAGCAGATGGTAACGGACAGTGCGGAGATCCTGCAGGCCAATGTGCTGGATCTGACACATGCGTTGGAAAATGGCATGTCGGAAGCCATGCAGGACAGACTTCGTCTGACGGATGCCCGGATCGAAGCTATGGCGGAGGGTATGCGCCAGGTGGCGGAGCTCCCGGATCCCGTGGGCTGCGTGCTGGAGGAGTTCGACCGTCCCAACGGCCTCCACATCAGCAAGGTTTCCGTCCCCCTGGGGGTTATCGGCATCATTTTCGAGTCCAGACCCAATGTCTGCGCCGATGCCTTTGCCCTGACCTTCAAGGCGGGCAATGCGGTGATCCTGAAGGGCGGCAGTGATGCTCTGGAGACCAACAAAGCCATCATCGCCGTGATCCGCAAGGCCCTTGCGGAGGAAGGCATCACAGAGGATGCGGTCTCCCTCATCGAGTCCACGGACCGCGAGGTGACGAAGCAGTTCATGAAAATGAAGGAATATGTGGATGTGCTGATCCCCAGAGGGGGCGCCGGCCTCATCCGTTCCGTGGTGGAAAATGCCACCATTCCCGTCATCGAGACCGGAACCGGCAACTGCCACGTGTATGTGGACAGGGCCGCAGATCTGGAGATGGCGGTCCGGATCGTGAAAAATGCCAAGACCCAGCGGATCTCCGTTTGCAATGCGGCGGAGAGCCTGATCCTGCACCGGGACATCAAGGACGCATTTATGCCCATGCTGCAGGAAGCGCTGAAGGAGCGGCCCGTGGAATTCCGCGGGGATGAGGAAGCCTGCGCGGCACTGCCCGGCATGATCCCCGCCACGGAGGAGGATTACGGCAGAGAGTATCTGGACTACATCATGTCCGTGAAGACGGTGGGCAGCACGGAGGAGGCCATCCGGCACATCAACCGCTACAACACCCACCATTCCGAGACCATCGTCACGGAGGACCCGAAAGCGGCAGAGCAGTTCTTAAACGGCGTGGATGCGGCCTGTGTTTATGTCAATGCCTCCACCCGGTTTACCGACGGATTTGAATTCGGCTTCGGCGCGGAGATCGGCATCAGCACCCAGATGCTGCACGCGAGAGGGCCCATGGGTCTCCGGGAGCTGACGAGCTATCAGTATCAGATCCGGGGCAATGGACAAATCCGCGGATAAGCGATAAAATACGAGGGTTGCCGGCTTAAGGTCGGGCACGCGGCAACCGGCCTAAAAAAGCCCGGCGAAAGGGGATATTATGAAAGAGATCAATGGCAGCATCTGGCACAGCATCAGTTCTTCCCGCGTTACCCCCAGAGATTTTATCTGTGTGATCGAAATCTCCAAAGGAAGCAAAAACAAGTACGAACTGGATAAGGAGACGGGTATGCTGATCCTGGATCGCATCCTCTACACCTCCACCCATTATCCTGCCAATTACGGGTTCATTCCCAGAACCTACGGCGACGACGGGGATCCCCTGGATGTCCTGCTCCTGTGCTCCGAACCGGTGCAGCCGCTGACCCTGGTGCGGGCATATCCCATCGGCGTCATGAGCATGATGGACAACGGTAAGAGCGACGAGAAGATCATCGCCGTGCCCTTCAATGACCCCAATTACAACTGCTATCACGACATTTCCGAGCTGCCGGATCATGTGGCGGAGGAGATCCAGCATTTCTTCCGTGTCTACAAGTTCCTGGAGAACAAGGAGACCGCAGTCAAGGAAGTGGGCGACTGGCAGGAGGCTACCCGGGTCATCGAGTACTGCCTCGACAATTACATCAACACCTTTGTAAAAAGCTGGTAAAAGGAGATATACGGTATTATGCAGAAGATCAGAACCAGATATGCACCCAGTCCCACGGGTAAGATGCATGTGGGAAATTTACGTTCCGCACTCTATGAGTACCTGGTGGCGAAGCACGCCGGCGGCAGCTTTATGCTCCGCATCGAGGACACGGACCAGGAGCGCTTTGTGGAGGGGGCAACGGAGATCATCTACCGCACCCTGGAGCAGGCGGGCATGGAACATGACGAAGGTCCCGACAAGGACGGCGGCTACGGCCCCTACGTTCAGAGCGAGCGTATGAAGACCGGCATTTATATGAAGTATGCCAAGGAGCTCATCGATAAGGGAGAGGCGTACTATTGCTTCTGCGACAAGGAGCGCCTGGAGACCCTGAAGACAGAAGTGGTGGACGGCAAGACTATCACCATCTATGACAAGCATTGTCTGGGGCTATCCAAGGAGGAAGTGGAGGCAAACCTGGCGGCAGGCAAGCCCTTCGTTATCCGCCAGAACATCCCCAACGAAGGAACCACCACCTTTACGGATGAACTCTACGGAGATATCACGGTGGACAACAGCGAGCTGGATGACATGATCCTCATCAAGTCCGACGGTTATCCCACCTACAATTTTGCCAATGTGGTGGACGATCACACCATGAACATCACCCATGTGGTGAGAGGAAATGAGTACCTGTCCTCCTCCCCCAAGTATGTCCGCCTGTACCAGGCCTTCGGCTGGGAGGTGCCGGTGTACATCCATCTGCCCCTCATCACCGATGAGAACCACAAGAAGCTGTCCAAGAGAAGCGGCCACTCCTCCTTCGAGGATCTGCTGGAGCAGGGCTTCCTTCCCGAAGCTATCGTAAACTATGTGGCGCTGCTGGGCTGGAGTCCCGAGGACAACCGGGAGATCTTCTCCCTGCAGGAGCTGATCGAGGCCTTTGATTATCACAGGATCAGCAAGTCCCCTGCGGTTTTTGATATCGTAAAGCTCCGCTGGATGAACGGCGAGTATCTGAAGGCAATGGATCCGGAGGCCTTTTACGAGAAGGCGCTGCCCATCCTGCAGGAGGCGCTGCCCGGCAACTGGAACTACCGCAGGATCGCTGCCATGGTGCAGACCAGGGTGGAGACCTTCTGTGATATCCCCGAGCAGGTGGATTTTCTGAAGGAACTTCCCGATTACGATATCGCCCTGTATACCCACAAGAAGATGAAAACGGATGCAGTCACCTCTCTGGAGGTGCTGACCGAGGTGCTTCCCGTTCTGGAGGCACAGGAGGACTACAGCAATGACGGGCTGTACGCCACCCTCCTGAAAGTGATCGAAAAGAAAGGCTGTAAGAACGGCTATCTGATGTGGCCCATCCGCACGGCAGTCTCCGGGAAGCAGACCACCCCCGGCGGCGCCACCGAGCTGATGGAGCTCCTTGGAAAGGAAGAGTCCCTGCGCCGTATCCGTGTAGGGATCGAGAAGCTGCAGAATGCCTGAGCAGCCCGGACTCAATCCTTCCCAGACCAAAGCTGTCAATGCTCCTCCCGGGAACCTGCTGCTTCTGGCAGGTCCCGGGTCGGGCAAGACCTTTGTTATTACGCACAGGATCCTGACGCTGATCCGGGACTTCGGTGTCCCGCCGGAGGAGATCCTGGTGATCACTTTCACAAGGGATGCCGCACTGCATATGCAGGAACGCTTTCAAAAAAGCAGCGATTTTCCCTATCCCGTCAATTTCGGAACGTTTCATTCCGTCTATTATCACATTCTGCGGTCTTCCCGCAAACAATCCGCACTGAAGCTCTTAAAAGAAAACGAAAAGAAAGCTGTTCTGGGTGATTGTTTAAAAAGTCGTTTTTCCCGCGCCGAACTGTCGGAAGCGGGCAGTCGTGACACCCTTGTCACATCTCTTTGTGAGGCCGTATCCTATTACAAAAATACCATGGAGGAAGCAGAGTCCCTGGCGCTGCTGCCGGAGCTTTTGCGTCCCGCTTTTTCCGACCTGCTTTCGGAGTATGACCGGATAAAGCGCCGCAGAGGACGCATCGATTTTGATGACATGGTCTATGAATGCCGTGCGGCGCTGCAGGCGGATGAAGGCTTTCGGCGCAGCTGGCAGGAGCGATTTTCCCATATCCTGGTGGATGAGTTCCAGGACATCGGACCGGTGCAATACGAGACCTTAAAGCTCCTGTGCAGGAAGGAGACGGCGGTCTTTTGCGTGGGGGACGAGAACCAGAGCATCTACCGGTTCCGGGGCGCCCACATCGGCTGCATGCAGCTTTTCCTGGAGGAATTCGGAGCGCGCACCCTGCTCCTGGAGGAAAACTACCGGTCCGCATATCGCCTGGTGGAAGCTTCCAATGCCGTGATCGAAACGGGAAAGGAGCGCTTTGAAAAGCATCTCCGGTCCCAGCGGAAGGAGGCGGGAGAGCTGAAGATCCGGGGATTTGCTGCTGATACGGAGCAGGAAGCATACCTGATGGGCAGGCTCCGGGAAGCAGTGAAGAACGGTAGGGAAACGGCGGTGCTCTTTCGCACGAATCTGTCCATGCAGGCCTTTGCAGGCCGCCTGACAGAGCAGGGGATCCGCTATGTGATGAAGGAGATCGCCACCAGTATATACAGTCATCCCGTGGCATCGGATGTCTTTGCCTACTTCCGGGCGGCGGAGGATCCGGGAGACCGGGAGGCCGTCGCAAGGATCATCGCCAAGCCCCTGCGTTATATCAGCAGAGAGGCGCTTACGGGAGCGGGGGAGCCTCTGGAGAACGCCCTGCGTTTCTATGCAGCAAGGCCGGATCTTCCCCATGCGGCGGAGCGGGTGGAGCGCACGGAGAGCTTGATCCGGCAGCTCCGGATGCTGGGGAAGGCGCCCTTTGCCGCCAGGATCTGGTATCTGCGGCGGAGCATCGGGTATGAAGCGTGGGTGCGGATGACCTATGAAAAGGATCCGGAAAAATGCAGAGAAGCCCTGCAGGTGCTGGATTTTTTGAGCAGGGATTGCGAAGGCCTGCGCAGCCTCGGGGAATGGAAAGAAAAGCAGAAGGACTATGAAGCCCATCTGGGACAGGCAAATGCCGCAGGTGCGGAGGCCTGCGGCATTCATCTCATGACGGCACATGCGTCAAAGGGTCTGGAATTTGAAACGGTGATCCTGCCGGATTGCAATGAAGGGGTATTCCCCTACGGCAGGATGGTGTCGGACCGGACGTTACAGGAAGAACTGCGGCTCTTTTACGTAGCCATGACCAGGGCGAAGGACCGTCTGGAGATGTACTATCTCACGGGCTCGGTCGAGCGTCCCCGGATCCCTTCCCGCTTCCTGCGGCCGCTCCTGGAAAATCAAGCATTCCGGGATTGCCTGGGTTGAAGCGGTTTCCTGTCCGGTCCATGCCGGATGCGACCTCTTTCAGACGGATCGGAGGGTTCGGAAACCTGCGCGGCGTAAGATACGGCGCTCAGTCCTCGGAATCCTCGGAATCCACCAGCTCGTCGAATTCACAGGAGTCCAGGTACTCGTCGAAAGCGTCGGATGCCCGCTCGTACTCGTCCTCGTCGTCGATGTAGGTCAGTTCCGGTTCCTCGTTGGGATCGTCGGGATTCTCACTGTAGCGGTAGATCCACACATCTCCGGCCTCCCCCACACTGGTCTCGCTGGTGGGGAGCAGTGCGATATAGTCCCTGCCTTCCATCTCAAAAATGGTGACGATGGCGCACTCTACGGTTTCGCCGTTATCCAGCTCCAGGCTGACGGTCATTTCTTCTTCTGCGATCTGATCTCTGGATGCCATAATGGTCCTCCTTATAGGTGATTGGTAAGGTACACCACCATTTTAATCGGTTGCTGATTTTCTTGCAATACGGTATAATTGTAACGATTTTGTGCACAATTGGGGGTGATGATAGGATCTTTCGGATCGCATGCCTTCCGTTTTGCACGCGGTCCGCCTGATCAGGCGGGATGAGGGAGATTTATGGGCAATCAATCCTGGACGACAATGAGTTATCTGCAGGGGAGCTTCGTGGATCCCGGCGGCGTTACCTTTGTGCTGCTTTCGGATCTGGAGGACTGTGAGGTGCTCCTGTATGACAGACAGGGGAAAACGCTTCTGGAGCGTCATGCTTTCTCCGAAGGTCAGCGCTGCGGATCCATGCAGATGCTGCACCTTCCCGGCGTAAAGAGCAGTCGGATCTCCTATACCTTTTCCTGCGGCGGCGTAGAAGTGGAAGATCCGTTGGCCAAGGGATTTTTGAAGTTATCTGACGGCGGTGTCAGAAAAGCCGTTTTTCCCGATTTTACCTACGATTGGCAGGGAGACCGGCCGGTGCGGCATCCTTTCGAGGACAGCATCTGGTACCAGCTCCATGTCCGTGGCTTTACCGCTTCCCCTTCCTCCCATGTGAAAAAGAAGGGCACCCTGGAGGGACTCAGAGAGAAAATCCCCTATCTGCGGGACCTGGGTGTGACAACCCTGTGCCTGCAGCCCATCTATGATTTTGACGAAGCCATCAATGACAAGAACCAGAAGGAGATCCTTTCCGGGAAGACCAATTACTGGGGCTATGCTCCCGGCAGATACTTTGTCCCGAAGCCTTCCTACATCGGTACCGGGAATGCGGTGAAGGAGGTCTGCGACCTGGTGCGGGACCTGCACGCGGCGGAAATGGAAGTGATCCTGCAGTTCTATTTTGACAAGGACGCGCCGGAAGCGATGATCCTGGCGGTGCTCCACTACTGGGTGCTGAACTATCACATCGACGGCTTCCATCTGGTGGGAGAGCAGATCCCCATGGGCGGACTGTCCATGGATCCGCTGCTGTCGGAGACGAAGCTTCTGTGCGATCACCTGGAGGGGGTCCCCGGTCTGGGTGGGGCTTCCTACGACTATACGAAACAGCGCCGCATCGGCCTGTATCAGGAAGATTATCAATATCCCGCAAGGCGGCTTCTGAAGGGGGACGAAGGGTCTCTTTCTTCCTTCCTGGGGATCCAGAAGGCGGAGCCTGCGGGCTTCGGACGGATCAATTTCCTCACCAGCTACCGTGGCTTTACCATGGCGGATCTGGTGAGCTATGACAAGAAGCACAACGAGGAAAACGGCGAGGAGAACCGGGACGGCAGCAATTACAATTTCAGCTGGAATTGTGGCGAGGAAGGTCCCACCAGAAAAGCGAAGGTTTTGCAGCTCAGAGAGCAGCAGCTTCGGAACGCCTTTTTCCTGCTGCTGACGAGCGCCGGAACACCCATGTTCTTCATGGGGGATGAATTCGGCAATTCCCAGAAGGGAAACAACAATCCCTACTGCATCGACTCCAAGGTGACCTGGCTGGATTGGAAGGATCTGGAGAAAAACGCTGAGCTCTATCGCTTCGTGAAGGAGATGATCGCTTTCCGCAAGGAGCACCGGATCCTGCACACCGGACGGGAGCTTTCCATGCTGGATGGGGATCACACCGGCTTCCCGGATCTGTCCTACCACGGCGAGAGCGCCTGGAGAGCGGCCATGGACCATTATTCCAGGACCGTGGGACTGCTGTACTGCGAGCATTATGCCGCAGCCGAAAGCGCCCGGAAAAAGAGCGCACCTGCCCTTTTGTACCTGGCAGTGAATCTCTACTGGAAGGACCAGGATTTGGCACTGCCGAAGGCCCCCAAGGGATATGCCTGGAAGGGAACGTTCTCCACGGCACCCGGAGTAAGCGCACCCGCTGTCTCCAAGGATCTGACACTGCGCATGCCTCCCAGGACCATCGGTGTATACTGCCTGGAGGAAGCGCCTGAGAAAGTAACGAAGAGCAAATGAGTACCTGGAAGAATTTTTGGGGACATTTCAGAACGGTCTCCAGACATCGCAGATATGTGAGAAGAGGCTGCTTTCGGGTGGGCCTGTACTATCAGGGACTGACCCACGATCTGTCCAAATACAGCCCCACGGAATTCCTGGTGGGAGTCCGGTACTATCAGGGCACCCGCAGCCCCAACAACGCAGAAAGAGAAGCCATAGGGTATTCTACCGCATGGCTTCATCATCAGGGGCGCAACAAGCACCATTATGAGTATTGGATCGATTACAATCCGAAAGGACGGGAGCCCGGAGAACCGACACTGGTGCCGGTTCCCATGCCGGACCGCTACATCGCAGAGATGATCATGGACCGCATCGCGGCCTCCAAGGTCTATATGGGCGATGCTTACACGGATGCCAGTCCTCTGGCCTATCTCATGGACCGGGTGGAGCGGACGCCGGTGCATCCGGAGACCCTGGCGAAATTAAAGCACTACCTGGAGCTCCTGGCCGAGGAAGGGGAAGAAGTAGCCTTCCGCAGGATCAAAGAGGAGCTGGTGAAGAAGAAAAAATCGAAATAAGCTGCGGAGCGTCAGTCTCACAGTGCCAAAGAAACGTGTCTGCCGGATTACGAACAATAGAAATCCTTCAGGTACTCCATTCTGGCACTTTGATTGACCAGCAGCGCATCCAGAACGGTGATGGCACACATGGCTTCCATCACAACCACGGCTCTGGGAATGATGACGGGATCGTGTCGCCCTGCGATGGTGAGGGTGACGGGATCCCCGTTTTTGTTTACGGTCTGCTGGGGCGAGAAGATGGAAGGGGTGGGCTTTACCGAGGCCCTGACCAGGATGTCGGTGCCGTCGCTGATGCCGCCCAGGATCCCTCCGCTGTGGTTGGTGGTCTTGGTGATCGTACCGTTTTCCGTTGTGAAGGGGTCGTTGTTTTCTTTTCCGGTGAGGGTGCTTACCGCGGTGCCGTCGCCGATCTCTACGGCTTTTACCGCACCGATGCTCATGACGGCGGAGGCCAGGAGCGCGTCCAGCTTGTCAAAGACGGGATCGCCGATGCCGGCGGGCACGCCCCGGATGATGCATTCCATGGTGCCGCCCACGGAGTTTTTCTCCGCTGCCATCTGCTTTACGTATTCCGTAGCCTTCCTGTCTGCCTCTGGATCTGGCATGGCGGTGGGACAGGAGAGGACCTGCTCTCTGGAGTAGACGCCCTCACGGACCTGTACGGGGCCGATGGATGTGGTATAAGCCTCCACGGAGATGCCCAGCTCGGAGAGGATCCTGGATGCGATGGCGCCTGCTGCCACCCGGCCGATGGTCTCTCTGCCGGAGGAGCGTCCGCCGCCGCGGTAGTCACGGATGCCGTATTTGGCATCGTAACAAAAGTCCGCATGACCGGGACGGTAGGTGTCCTTCATCTCCCCGTAGTCGGCGGAGCACTGGGAGGTATTTTCCACCATGAGGCTGATGGGAGCGCCGGTGGTGACGCCTTCAAAGACGCCGGAAAGGATCCGTACTTTGTCCGCCTCGCTCCGGGGTGTGGAGAGGGGGGAAGCGCCGGGCTTTCTGCGGTCCAGAAAGACCTGGATGTCCTCCTCGGACAGCGGCAGGCCTGCGGGGCACCCGTCCACGACGACGCCCAGTGCGGGGCCGTGGGACTCTCCCCAGGTGGTGATTCTGTAGATTCTTCCGAAACCGGATCCGGCCATTTGTGTGCTCCTTTCAGGGCTGAATATTTTTCAACGTTTCACTGCATGAAATCTTATTCAGTATACTGAAAACCTACCCAAAGGTCAAAGCCGTGTTTTTCAAAAATATTCTGTATTTTTATGATTCCTGTGCTAAAATAATTACAACTATGGAATGCAGGAGGTGCATCATGTCCAAGGAAGTAAAATACGTTGCTTACGTTTCTTCTTACACCCAGGGAGACAATCACGGGATCAAGGTCTATGATGTGGATATGAAATCAGGTCGTTTCATCGAGAAGGACAAGGTGGAGATCAGCAATTCCTCCTATGTCACCATCTCGCACAACCGGAAGTATCTGTATTCCATCACGGACATGGGTGTGGAGGCCTATACCATCCAGCCCGACGGCACCCTGAAGATCATCAACTACGCACCCATCAACGGTATGCGCGGCTGCTATATTTCCACGGATTACACCGACCGGTACCTTTTTGTGGCGGGTTATCATGACGGCAAGCTGACGGTGCTGCGCTTAAAGGACGACGGCTCCGTGGGTGCCATCACCGACGAGATCTACCACAAGGGACTGGGCAGCATGGTGGAGCGGAACTTCCGTCCTCATATCAACTGTGCCCGCATGACCCATGACAACCGTTTCCTGCTGGTGGCGGACCAGGGGACGGATCATGTGAATGTCTATAGCCTGGACACCAAGACCGGCAAGGTCCGCCTGGTGGACATCATCCGCTGCGACATCGAGGCTGCGCCCCGTCATATCAAGATCTCCAGGGACGGCAAGTTTATCTATATCGTAAACGAGCAGGAGTGCACCATCGACGTGCATTCCTACAAATACAAGGACGGCCTTCCCGTTTTCGAGAAGATCCAGTCCGAGAAGATTGTGAAGATGGAGCAGGGCAGCACCTATGCGGCCAGCGCTCTGAGCTTCTCCGAGGATTACAAATATCTGCTGACCTCCCTGGCGGGGGACAATTCCGTGGCCGTCTTTAACGTGGACCAGGAGACCGGTCATATCAGCAGGAACTTCCTGCTTCCCGTGGCGGGAGAGTATCCCAAGGATGCGGAGATCTTCCCCAACAACAAGTATCTGGTCTCCCTGAACCACGAGACCAATACTATGACCTTCTTCTCCATCGACCTGGAGGCACACACCATGGTGCTGAACGGCAGACCCGTTTCGGTGAATCAGCCCAACTGTATCATCTTCCACGCACTTGCTTAAGGACACCCTATGTTTAAGAAGACGCTGCGCGAGCGGGTCCGTTCCCGGCTCATCCTTTTCGGCAGGAAAAACAAAATATGTTATTATCCCGCTCTGGTGGCGCTTTTTGTAACGGGCTTCGGCTTTCGTCTCTGGGATCTGCTGGTGGGGAACAGCAAAAAACTGGGCATGACTCTGGTGTCATGTATGTTCTTTGTGATCTACAGCAGCTTCTCCTTCCCCAGCTTTATCGGTAC
>JAILAF010000117.1 GCA_024681775.1 Lachnospiraceae bacterium | reverse complement strand
CTGGACGGCATGCCTGCCCTGATCCCCTACGGCGTCTCGCTGGATACCATGAAAAACATGGCACAGCTGGGGAAGGCCTGGATGCAGGTGGAGATGTGCGAGGAAAATGTTCCTTTCTACAGAGTCAGAGCCAGCATGGTGGACACCGCCAGCGTGACGGAAGTAAAGGGTGGGAACTTTGCCATCGGTCTGGGCGCGGACGGAGAAAAACTCCCCGTACTTTATGACCCGGATGTCATTTTTTCCTATGATAACAGTCTGACCCGTCCCGTTGGCTTTATCGAAGGGGGACTGGAGAATCTCCTGGCATCGCGGCAGAACCGTTCCAACCTTCTGCCCGCTGCCTTCTTCGGGCAAAAGAAAACCCTGGCACCCGGAGAAGCCATCGTCTTCTATGAGCTCATCGGACAGGTGGATGAAATGGAGACGCTCCGTTCCTTCCTGGCAGAGGGGGAGCTGTCTCCCGCCTACTTTGACGCAAAGCAGGAGCGGGCTACGGCGCTGACGGAAGAATTAACGGAGCGGGTGAGGACTGTCACCGGTGATCCTGCCTTTGACGAATACACCCGCTATACCTTCATGGACAATGTGCTCCGCGGCGGTCTTCCGGTGCATATCGCAGGTGAGCGTTCCATCTATGTCTATTCCAGAAAGCACGGAGACCTGGAGCGGGAATACAATTATTTTGCCATGTCTCCCGAGTATTACTCCCAGGGCAACGGCAACTACCGGGATGTGAATCAGAACAGGCGGCTGGACGTGTTCTTTGCTCCCTTTACGGGCAGGTCCGTGATCAAGCGTTTCTATTCCCTGATCCAGGCCGACGGGTACAATCCGCTAAGCATCGAGAAGACCACCTTCACCATTCCCGAGGAGCGGCTGGAGCGGATCCTGGAGGGAGCGGAAGACCGGTATGACGACTATGATCCCGAGGCAGTCCGGGAAGTGACCGTGGGGAAGCATTTTACCCCCGGCGCCCTGGCAGGCGTCTGCGGAGACGATCTCTTCCGGCAGATCCTGACGGAAAGCGACACGGATGTCAACGCCTCCTTCGGAGAGGGATACTGGAGCGACCACTGGACCTACAACCTGGACCTGATCGAGGAATATCTGTCCCTTTATCCGGACCGGGAGCAGGCGCTTCTCTATGAGAAGGATTATCCCTATTTTTCCTCCGGCGTCCGGATCCGGAAACGCAGCAGGCGCTATCAGGAGACGGAGAACGGCATCCGCCAGTACCGCGCCCTGGACGGTACCGCGGAAGCAAATGAAAAAAAGAGCGGCCCGCAGATGCTCCTGACGAAAGCGGGAGAAGTGTACAAAGGTACGCTCCTGGAAAAGCTGGTGCTGCTGTGTACCTTAAAGTTCGCGGCGCTGGATCCGGAGCAGCTGGGCGTGGAGATGGAGGGCGGCAAGCCGGGCTGGTATGATGCCTTGAACGGACTCCCCGGCCTTCTGGGCTCCTCCATGGCGGAGACCTATGAGCTTCAGAGGATGCTGCATTATACGATCCGGAGCCTCCGCCGCTTTTCCGAGCCGGTGGAACTCTTCGGTGAGCTGGCATCCCTCCTGCGGGATCTGGGAGAGATCCTGAAGAAAGGTATCACCGGCATCGATCTCTGGAATCGGGTGAACGACCGGAAGGAGAGCTACCGCGCGGAGATCTATGAAGGGCTGTCCGGTACCGTGGAAGAGGCAGACCCTGCAGCTCTGGCGGAGCACCTTTCCGCAATGGAGCAGGTCGTCGCAAAGGGGATCGAGAGAGCCCTTGCCCTGGGAGAGGGGATCTGCCCCACTTATTTCTACTATGATGTGGAGGACTACACCGTCAGCGGAGAGGGGATCCATCCCACCGCATTCCGGCTTCGTACCGTTCCCCGGTTCCTGGAGGGCCCCGTGCGGTATCTGAAACTGGGAGAGGATACGGAGCGGAAGCGGGATCTCTATCAGCGGATCCGCAGGAGCGGCCTCTATGATGAGAAGCTGGGAATGTACAAGGTGAACGACTCCATGCAGGATGCTTCCTACGAGCTGGGGCGCTGCAGATGCTTCACCCCGGGCTGGCTGGAAAACGAGTCCATCTGGCTGCACATGGAATACAAGTATCTGCTGGAACTCCTGAAGGCAGGCCTGTATCCTGAATATGCGGAGGATCTGCGCACCGCCCTGGTGCCCTTCATGGATCCGAAGGTCTACGGCCGGAGCATTCTGGAGAATTCTTCCTTTATCGCCAGCAGCGCAAATCCGGACGAGCGGATCCACGGCAAGGGTTTTGTGGCGAGACTCAGCGGATCTACCATTGAATTCTTAAGCATGTGGAAGATTATGATGTTCGGCCTCCGCCCCTTCGTTCCGGAGAACGGAGAACTGACCTTCCGACTCAGCCCGGCGATCCCTTCCTATCTGATCGGAGAGGATCTTGCCGTCAGCGCCCGGTTTATGAGCGGGGCGATGATCCGCTATCACTTCTCGGAGAGCAGGGACTACTTCCCCGGCACGTATGTGATCCGAAAGCTGGTCACCACGGATCACGAAGGGGTAAAAAAAGAGCACCCCGGAGAGACGCTGACCGGAGAAAATGCAGTGACTATGCGGGATGGCGGATTTGCTTCCCTGGATGTTTACTTCTGAATCCGTCCCGGTAAAAAAAGAACACCTTTTTAAAATTTGGATCATTTTTTCACTTTTTATACCCTCCTATAATCATCTCAGAAACACGGAGTACGGCTCACGTACTCAGAGAGATTACTAGGAGGGTATTCATATGAAAATGAAAAAGTTATTGGCACTTGTTCTCGCCGGACTGATGACCGCTTCCATGGTCGGATGTGGCAGCGAGGACGCAGGGGCATCCGCAAGCAGTGGAAGTTCTTCTTCCGACAGCTCCAGCAGCACCTCTACTTCTTCCGCCGCTGCAGACAGCACCGAAGCAACCGTGACCGGAGACGGCAAGCTGGTTGTATGGACGCTGGCAGCGGATCTGAAGCAGTTCGCAGAGAGATATACCGAGAAGACCGGTGTTCAGGTTGAGACGGTTGTCATCGAGCCTGCAGAGTATCCCACCAAGGTGCAGACCGCTATCATGGGCGGCGAGAAGGAGCCCGACATCATCGTAGGCGAGCCTCAGATGCTTGAGGACTTCTTCGACAACGGCTTCTTCGCAAACCTGGATGAGCTGGGTGCGAAGGATTACGAAGGCCAGATCGTTGATTACGTCTGGAAGGTCGGCCAGGATGCTTCCGGTGTCCAGAGAGCCATTTCCTACCAGATCACTCCCGCAGGTATCTACTACAGAAGAGATATCGCGCAGGAAGTGTTCGGCACCGATGATCCCGATGAGATCGGCAAGAAGTTCGCTGATTATCCCACCATCCTTGAGACCGCAAAGGCTCTGAAGGCAAAGGGCTATCGCATCTTCGCTTCCGATTCCGAGATCAACTACTTCTCCGGCGACAGCGCATGGGTTGTTGACGGCGCACTGAATGTTTCCGAAGCAAGATTTGATTACATGGATCTGGTTGTTTCCCTGTATCAGAACGACCTCACCGCATATGCAAACCAGTGGTCCACTCCCTGGTTCCAGGCGATGAGCGGCGATGTGCCCATCCTGACCGCAGAGATCCAGAACTACGAAGATGACAGCGTCAACGTTTGGGACGCAGAGTCCTTCGCAGAGGCAACCGCAGACCTGGAGAGAACCACCGTATTTGCATTCGGTCTTCCTTCCTGGGGCGTTCTGACCATGAGAGACAACGTGGGCGAGACCTCCGGTAAGTGGGGCGTTTGCGCAGGTCCCGCATATGGCTTCGGCGGCGGCACCTACATCGGCATCTCCTCTCTGTCCGAGAGAAAAGACACCGCTTGGGATTTCGTGAAGTTCTGCACTCTGAACGAGGAAACCGCTGACTGGTGGATCGAGGCATCCCAGGGTGATACCGTTTCCCTGATCTCCGCACTGGACAAGCACAAGGACGATGAGAACCCGATCTACGGCGGTGAGAAGCTGTACAGCTTCTGGCTTGAGCAGGCTAAGGGCATCGACTACTCCAAGGTTACCAAGTATGACAAGGTCATCGGCGACGCATGGGGCGCAGCGATCGGTGCGATCAAGACCGGCCAGGCGACCAAGGAAGAGGCACTGAACACCTTCTATGACACCATTCAGTCCACCTATCCTGAGATTCAGCTGAACAGATAAGAAATCCGGCAATACGGATATGCTTATTCCAAACCGAGAGGGCCTGCGCAAAGCCGGTCCTCTCTCCCTCAGGGGAGAACGATATTCGCCTTAAATCTTTGAAACAGACAGTTGGGGGTATTATGGTAGCGAAGAAAAAACGAAGCAAATTAACCGCATACAACAATTGGGGATACTTTTTTGTGGCACCTTTCGTCGTGGTGTTCCTTATTTTCAGCGTTTATCCCGTTTTGCGCACTTTATACCTCAGCTTTACCGACCTGAAGGTTATGGGAGACGCGCATTTCGTCGCATTTGCCAACTACAAGCGGGTCTTTACGGATAAATTCTTCTGGAAAGCCCTCTGGAACACGGTCCGGATCTGGAGTGTCAACATCGTCCTCCAGCTGGGTCTTGCGTTCCTGCTGATGATGGTATTCAGCGATGTAAAGTACAAGATGGCAGGCCTTCCGGTCTTCCGCGTGCTCTACTATCTCCCGAACCTCATTGCAGCCACTTCCGTGGCATTCCTCTTCAATACCCTTCTGGATTGGAGATACGGAACCTTTAATATCATGATCAATGGGATCTACAAGCTCGTGGGAGCCAGATACAATCCCGTTGACTGGCTGGGATCGCCTTCCACCGCCGGCTACACCTTGGCCGTGATCCAGTCCTGGATGTGGTTCGGCAATTCCTTCATCATGCTGATGGCAGGCGTCCAGGGCGTCTCCAAGGATTATTTCGAAGCGGCGGCCATTGACGGCGCCGGCAGATGGACCATTTTCGGGAAGATCACCCTTCCGCTCATCCGGCCCATTATGATGTACGTAGCGGTCACCTCCCTCATCGGCGGACTGCAGATGTTCGATCTGCCTTTCCTGATGTCCAACGCATCCTCCCCGTCCTACGGATCGGTGCAGACCGTTATGATGTACCTTTACAAATTCGGATTCACAGCCGGTACCATACAGACAGGCTATGCTTCGGCAGTGGCTTACGCATTGTTCCTGATCATCCTGCTGGTATCGCTCTTACAGATAAAGATGTTTACGAGAAAGGAGGCATAAGATGGGATACGCGATCAAAAAAGGAATCCTTTATCTGCTGCTTGTGCTGCTGGCAGCCATGTGCCTGCTTCCTTTCCTGCTGATGCTGGTAAACGCCACCAGAAGCGGTGCGGAGATCTCCACTTCCTTTACCTTCATACCCAGTTCCTACCTGAAGGAAAACTGGCAGATCCTCTCCGATTATTTTGACCTGTTTCTGGGCATGCGGAACAGCCTGATCGTGGCTGTCCCCGCCACCCTTCTGGGAGCGTATTTTTCCGCGCTCACCGCTTACGGCCTGGCGATGTACAAATTCAAGGGCAACAAGATCATCTTCGGCGCCATCCTGGTGTTCATGATGATCCCCGGTCAGCTGTCCCTCATCGGGTTCTATCAGCTGTGTACCAAGCTGCACCTGGTGAACTCCTACGTGCCGCTGGTCCTGCCCGCCATAGCCGCACCCGGAACCGTATTTTTCCTGAGGCAGTATATCCTGTCCTCCGTTCCGCCCTCTCTTGTGGAAGCGGCCAGAATAGACGGCGCACCTGAGCTCTATTCCTTCCACAGGATCATCCTCCCTTTGATCGCTCCGGCGATGGCCACCATGGGCATTATGGGGTTCATCGGTAACTGGAACAGTTACCTCCTTCCGATGATCATTCTGAACAAGAATGAGAAATTCACCCTTCCTGTCATGATGGCCACCCTGAGAGCATCCCTGGATATGGTCAGAAACCAGGGCGCGACCTACCTGGCGGTAGCGATCTCCGTGATCCCCATCCTGCTGGTGTTCTGCTTCTTCTCCAAATACATCATCAGCAGCATTTCCGCAGGTGCCGTCAAGGAATAACGATGCGAAGCTTTCCGGGAGTCCGAAGGGACTCCCGGTTTTTTTATATCAGGCCCCGCCCTTTGCGGAAAACTGCGAAAAAGGATTACAAAACCTGCTCCCATGGCTTATGATATTGGTATGAGAAACGCAGGATGCGAGGTATTCCATGAAGAGAAAGACATACAGGAGAAAACTCCATAGATCCGCAGTACTCCTATCGGCAGCAACAATGCTCCTGGGGGGCTGCGCCGCAGCGCCTGCCGGCGGGGGGGAAAAGCCCTCCGGAGAGGATCCCGTCACCATGGACTGGTATGTGAACTACTCCTGGTTCGTGGAGCGCTGGGGAGAGGATATGGTATCCAAAGAGATCACCCGCAGGACCGGTGTTTCGGTGAACTTTACCGTGCCCATGGGAAATGAGGAAAACAAGCTGGAGACCCTCATGGACTCAGGGACCCTGCCGGACATCCTCACCATCGGCTGGTGGGAGCCCCAGATCCAGGAGCTCATCGACAGAGGGCTGGTGTATCCCCTAAACGAGCTGGCGGATGCCTACGACACTTCTTTTTATGAGGTAACGGATCCCCTGGTGCGGGACTGGTATACCCTAAGCGACGGGAATATCTACGGCTATCCCAATTCCAGCTTCACCCCCGGGGATGTGGAGGGACATGACAACATCCCTTCCAACCAGACCTTCCTGGTGCGGAAGGATATCTACGAGGCCATCGGTGAGCCGGACATGAGCACGCCGGAAGGCTTTTACAACGCAGTGGTGGCCGCAGCCCAGCGTTTTCCTGAGGTAGACGGGAAGCCGCTGATCCCGGTGGGAGCCCACGAGTTTGAGGCGGACGGCTGTGTCTCCTTCGACCAGTATCTCCAGAATTTCCTGGCGGTGCCTTATGAGAAGGACGGGCAAAAATACGACCGGAAAACGGATCCAGAATACCTGATCTGGCTGAAGATGTTCCGGAAGCTGGGGAGTGAAGGCTATCTGAAGAGAGATATTTTTGTGGACCAACGGATGCAGACCAGCGAGAAGGTGGCGGAGGGCAGGTATTTTTGCATGCTCTATCAGCGCACCGACATCGCGGATCAGGAGAAGATCCTCTATGCCAGGGATCCCGGGATGATCTACATCGCCGTGGACGGTCCCCGGAACAGCAATGGGGATGACCCCGTCCTGCCGGTCAACGGCATCGCGGGCTGGACCCAGACCTTTATCACGAAAAACTGCAAGGATCCGGAGCGGGCGATCCGCTTCATCGATTTCCTCCTGAGCGAGGAGGGTCAGAAACTGACCTACCTGGGGATCGAGGGGGAGACCTATGACATGGTGGACGGACGCCCCGTCATCCGGGAGGATGTGGCCCGGATCCTGGCCACGGACCGGGAGACCTACAATGCCATCTACGGAGCCGACAGCAAGTTCTGGATGCTGCAGAACAATGTGATGCAGATGAGCTGGGGCATTGAACTGGAGGAGCCGCTGCGGCAGATGGCGGAATGGACCTATCCCTACGCGACATACCTTACCCAGTATGACGTGATCATCCGGGAAGACACGGAGCTGGGCCGGATCAATTCCGACGTCCGATCCCTCTGGGGATCCACCCTGCCGAAGCTTCTGCTGGCAACCTCCGACGAGGCGTTTGACGAGATTCTGGCGGAGTATGTGGAAAAGCGGCAGTTACTCGGATACGAGAAGCTGATGGAAGAAGAAACCGCGCAGATGCGGGAGAACAAGGAACGTTTGGGGATTCGGTAAATGAAGGAGAGGATCGTCTGGAAATTAAACAGCAGACTCACGCCCATCATCCTGGCGCTGATCTTTATTCCCATTGCCGTTTTTGCGGGCGTGCTTTTTGCCAATCTGGAAAAGACCGTGGTCCGGGAAAACACGGATGCCATGGAGGCAAGGATCACCGGTGAGTACGACCGGATCGAGACCAACATCGAGTCCATTAACATGTGTACCCGCTTCTTTTTGTCGGACGAGGGACTCCTGGAGGTGCTGCAGCTGGCGGAGGAAGGCTCCGAGATGGACGTGATGGATATGTTGGAGTTCCACAACTCCAAAATCTCCGATCTGGAGCGCCTGGTGAACAACAATCCCCTGCTCTATGCGGTGCGGGTCTATTCCGTGACGGATGATGTGCAGGAGATGGTGCCCATATTGTACTCCGGTTCTCGGATGCAGCGGCTGGACTGGTACGGTCCGGAACCGGAGGGGTGGCATTTCGATTATCATGACACGCTCTTTTCCTCCCTTCTGTCCGACCAGGGGAACGCCCTGGTGAGCAGGGTGACCGCGGTAAGGGATCATGACAGGGGTGTCATGGGATACGTGGAGTCCGCCATGACCATGGAGACCATGTTCCGGGGAACCTACGAGAACGGGGAAGCGGAATGGGGCTTCCTCTCCACACCGGAGGGACAGATCCTGCCGGAGGGCAGGGAGGAGGAGGCCCGGATGGTCCGGGAGGCTTTTGCCGGCCCTGAGAATGAGGCTTCCGAAGAGGTGATCTACCGCAAGCTGGGGGACAGCTATGTGATCATCGCCAGATACCCGGTGCGGGTCATGGATACCGTGGTGTATGCCGTAAGGGACATCAGCCGGGAGATCCGGGATGTCTATATGCGCAGGAATCTCTTTGTGCTCATCATGACCTTTGTGCTGGTGCTGGCGGCCGTGCTCATCGACCGGATGATCCGCAACTATCAGAAGCAGGTCCTGTCCAAAAACGCAGAGCTCCGTTCCCTTCAGAACCAGATCAACGCCCATTTTATCTACAATGTCCTGGAGTCCATCAAGATGATGGCGGAGATCGATGAAAAATACGAGATCTCCGACGCCATAACCTCCCTGGGGAAGCTGATGCGTTACAGCATCAAATGGAGCCACAACAGCGTTCCTCTGGAGGAGGAGCTGGAGTATATCCGCAATTACGTGCTCCTCATGAACCTGCGGAACGATTTCGAGGTGATCCTTTCCGTCAATGTGCCGGAGGAATTGCTGGATCAGGAGATCCTGAAAATGTCCCTTCAGCCCATCGTGGAAAATGCCGTGGTCCATGGCATCGAGCCTGTGGCGGCGGATACCACCGTCTATATCAAGGCCTGGAGTGAGGGGGAGGACTTCCGCATCGAGATCACGGATTCCGGGCAGGGCATGGATGCGGAGAAGCTGGAGCATCTGATGAAACGGATCCGGGGCGAGGTGGAAGAGCTGGATCCCGGAAGCAGCGGAAGCGGCAACGGTGTCGGTTTGAAAAACGTGGAAGACCGGATCAAGCTGACCTTCGGCGGTGAGTACGGTTTGGAGGTGTACTCCGAGCCCATGAAGTACACGAAGGTATCCATCCGGCTTCCCAGACGGGTGCTGAAGAGAAAGGGACTGACCTGATGCATAGTTTACTGATCGTGGAAGATGAGAGAATGATCCGGCAGGGGATCAAGGCCATGGTGCAGCGCAGCGGCGTTCCCGTGGAAGTGATCCTGGAATGCTCCAACGGAGAGGATGCCTTAAACCTTCTGTCCATGCGGCATGTGGATGTGGTCTTTACGGATATCCGGATGCAGAAGATGGACGGCATCGAGCTGGTGCGCCGCATCGGTGAGATGGAGGACAAGCCCCTCATCGTGGCCATCAGCGGATACGACGATTTTTCCTATGCCGTGGAAATGCTGCGAAACGGGGTGAAGGAGTATCTCTTAAAGCCCGTGGAGCGGGAGAAGATCGCGGAGGTCCTGCGGAAGCTGGATGAGGAACTGCAGCAGCGAAGCGCAGAGCACTCCAAGGAGCTGGAGCTGGGAATCCGGCAGTTCCGGGACCTGGTGGCGAACCCTGCCGTGACGGAGGAGGCACGTCAGCTCATCATCAGCAAGTACGAGCCCCTCTTTTTCCAGGACGAATACCGGATCCTGATCTACAAAGGGGAGCCGCTGAGCGACACCTACCATGGCTTTCTGGTGGGAGAGACCTCCCAGGGCGAAGTCATCGTCCTGCAGGAGACCTACGTGAAGGCCTTTCTGAAAAACGAATTATCGGAGAAATGTGTGGGAGTGGGCGGCGTCCACAAAGGGCTGGGCGAGATCCGGGAAGCCTTTGAGGAGGCTGCGGCCATGCGCAGGCTGGCCTTTGTAAAGGGCGTGACCTGCACCTTCGGCGAGGACGCATGGGATCCCGCACCGGAAGCGTTGCGGGAGAAGGCGAAGGAGCTTTTGACGGAAAGCGAGCGCACCCGCAGGATCCAGGTGGTTGGCACGGACAAGACCGAGGAAGTGATCCGCCGCTGGCGTCTGTTTTTCACGGCGCTGGAGCGGTTCCAGATCGAGCTCCCGGAATTCTCCGCGGAGATGGAGCAGTGCATCCTGCAATTGTCGGAGGTATACCGGGAGAATTTGTCCGATGAGGACAGGGCATTTTTGGAGAGCAGCAAGGTGCTGCATCTGTACGAGAATCTGGGAGAGTATCAGACAGGCTTCATGGACTGGCTCCTGGATCTGAACAAGCGACTGGGAGACAGACCGGACGACATCGGCATCCGTCAGAAGATCGTCCAGGCGCAGCAATACATCCTGGAGCATTATGACTCGGACCTGAACATGGCAGTGGTGTCCAATCTGGTATCCATGAACTATTCGCTTTTTTCCTACTCCTTCAAGCAATACACGGGGCAGAATTTCGTGAACTATCTGAAGGAGATCCGCATAGCAAAGGCCCGTGAGCTCCTGGAGCAGACGGACCTGAAAGTGATCGAGATCAGCCAGATGGTGGGCTATGAAAACGAAAAGAACTTTATGAAGATCTTCAAGGCCCTTTGCGGGGTCACGCCGGGAGAGTATCGGAAAAACATGACAGTGTAGTCATTTTTTGTGCTTTTCCCGGTACATTTCCCAGTCGGCTTCTTTCACCAGTGCCTCCAGCGCATCGGCTCCGTCCACGGATCCCGCGGCCACGCCGATGCTGGCGGATATGGAATAGTTGCCGCTGCCCACATTGCCGTAATTGGACAGGTAGGAACGGATCCGCTTGGCGGCCGCTTCCCCTGCGCTCAGATCACCGGGAAGGAGGATGAGGAACTCGTCTCCGCCGATGCGTCCTGCCAGTGCGTCCTCCTCCAGGGCACGGTGGATGGCCTGGCCCAGCACTTGGATGGCAAAATCGCCGGCGTCATGCCCGTTTTCGTCGTTGATCTTTTTGAGCCCGTTCATATCCACGAAGAGAACCGCCAGATCCAGGGGACCGGAAGCCACCTTCCGATCCCGGTAATACTCGAAGCCTGCCTTGTTGTAGAGACCTGTGAGAGAGTCCCGCATGTAGAGTTCTTCCAGGTGGGCGGACATGGCGTGGGAGCGCTTTTTGTTCCGCAGCATATCCAGCAGCTGGGAGAGATTCACCAGATACTGGATCAGCTGGAAGGGATAGCGGATCCGGTTGTTTTCAAAGGTCATGACCACGTAGCCGATGGAGGATCCGTGGTGGTAGACCGGGGATACGATCCGGGCATTTTCGTTGTCCGCAGGCAGGAAGTCCGGCAGCAGGGTCCCTTTTTGGAAAGTGCACCCCGGGAGCCTCTTCCCGTTCTGCAGCGCCAGATACAGTGTCATGAGATCCTCGGAGACCGCTCCTTCCGGCTCCTCGGAGCCGGTGAGGGTCAGGATGCGCTCGGAGAGCCTGTTCCAGTCTGCGCTCAGCACCAGATAGAAGCCGGTGCAGTTTTCAATATCCCGGGTGTATTCCGCAATGAGATCCAGACTGTCCTCGATCTCCGACAGCTCGCCGAAGCAGGAACTGACCCGGGCAGTGCGGATGATGGAGCGCTCCAGATCCGCGATCTTCGACTGAAGGGCGTGGGCGTAGAGGTGGATCTTTCTGCCTTCGCCGCTGCTGCAGCCGCAGGAACCGCCGTAGATCACCTTTGCAAAAACGGCTGTGCTCACCAGTTCCTTCCCTTTGGTCAGGGCATAGAGATCATCCACGGCCAGCTGTCCCAGGTCGTAGACCGGGTAGGAGACGGTGGTGAGGGGCGGGATCATATTCTGTCCCGCCGTGGTATTGTCCGCACCGGAAACGCCGAAGTCTCCGGGCACCTTGTAGCCCCTGCTCTCCGCAGCGATGATCAGTTCATAAGCCAGGCGGTCATTGTAGCACAGGATGGCATCCGGGAAAGCGGTGCCGTTCTCCGTGAGAGCGGAAAGCGCCGCATTGTAATCCTCCGGGGTCTCATCACAGATATAGACATCCTTCTCCGAAAAGGGAAGGTGATTTTTTTCCAGGAAGGAGCGAAGGATGGAAAGCCGCAGATCCGAGATGTCCGGCTCCCCCTTGCATCCCAGATAGCAGATCCGCTTTGCACCGTGCATTTTGATGAAATGTTCCGCAAGGGTCCCGATCATGGTATTGTTGTCCATGGTGACCCGCTGGAAAACGGAAACCGAGTCGTTGACCTCGATCACCGGAAGCTTTGATGCGGAGAGCCGCTCCGAGATCCTGCTCCGCAGCTCTGCGGAGGCGTAGGTCCCTGAGGCAAAGATGGCACCGGAGAGCCGGTCAAAAGCCGGGAGCTGCAGGATGCACTGCTCCGTCTCCGTCAGTCCGCCCAGGTCCTCGCCGTCGTTGGTGGTGTAGACTTCCGTCTGGTAGCCGTATTCCAGGGCTTTGTCGATGATGCCCTGGGTCAGGTTCCGCTGGTAGTCTCCGTAGATATGGGATATGAACAAAGCGATTTTTTTGTCAAACATGGCATTTACCTAAAAAAACAGCACTTTTCTCAAAAAACGGGACATCCCTATTGTAGCATAGGATGGTAGGATAAACCTATAAAAACAATGGCGTTTGCTGCAAAATGCAAACGATGGAGGAAGGAAAATCTATGAAAAAATGGGCCAGAGCATTGTATCAACCGAGCGTTCCCCTGAATGGCGACAAAAAGGTCACCATGAGCGAGGCGCACAGAACCCTTTCCTGCCGTGTGGCGGAAGAAGGCTGCGTTCTTCTGAAAAACGAAGACGGGATCCTTCCCCTTGCCAAGGGAGGGAAGCTGGCACTGTTCGGCAAAGGCACCTTTGACTATGTGAAGGGCGGCGGCGGCAGCGGTGATGTGTACACCGGATATGTGCATGGTCTGTACGACGGACTGACGATGCTGGGGGCGGAAGTTTACGGCCCTGTCTGTGATTTTTACAGATCCTATGTGCAGGGAGAATACGCCAAAGGCTGTGCGCCCGGCATGATCGCGGAGCCTGCGCTGCCGGCGGAGATGGTATCCGGCGCCCGCCGCTTTGCGGATACGGCGGTCCTTACGATCTCCCGCTTTTCCGCGGAAGGCTCCGACAGAGCGGAGGTGGATTACACCGGTGAGCCCAACCCCTGGGCGGGTGAAACCACCATGCCCGGCGAGCTGCACCGCCTCTTCCCCAAGCGGGACTTTTATCTGACGACAGAGGAGGAAGCTCTTCTGGATGCTGTCTGCGGCGCCTTTGACCGTGTGGTGGTGGTTCTGAATGTGGGCGGCGTCATCGACACCACCTGGATCCGGGACCGGAAGCAGGTGAAGGCTGCCCTGGTGATGTGGCAGGGCGGTATGGAAGGCGGCAAGGCTGCGGCATCCGTGCTCCTGGGCCTGGTGAATCCTTCCGGCAGGCTCCCCGATACCTTTGCGGGAAAGCTGGAGGACTATCCATCCACGGAAGGGTTTTTCGAGTCCCATTTTCACGTGGACTACATCGAGGACATCTATGTGGGGTATCGGTACTTTGAGACCATTCCCGGGGCGAAGGACCGTGTGGTCTATCCCTTCGGCCACGGTCTGTCCTACACGAAGTTTGCCAGAGAGCTGTGGAAGGCAGAGGCTTCGGAGGATGGGATTCACTTCCTGGTGCGGGTAACGAATATCGGCTCCGTGCCCGGAAAAGAGGTGGCTGCGCTGTATTATGCCGCACCTCAGGGGAAGCTGGGCAAGCCCGCCCTCGCGCTGGCAGCTTTTGCAAAAACGGCGGAGCTGGCCCCCGGTGAAAGCAGGATCCTGGACTTGAGCGTATCTCCGGAGCAGATGGCTTCCTATGACGATCTGGGCAAGATCCGCAAGTCCGCATACGTGCTGGAAGCAGGAGACTATCGCTTTCTGCTGGGCGGCAGCGTCCGGGAGGCGGCGCTGCTGGACTATGTGTATACGGTGAAGGAAGATACGGTATGCAAGCAGCTGGAGTCCCACTTAGCCCCCGTGAACCTGGCAAAGAGAATGCTCTCCGACGGCAGCTTTGAAGCCCTGGAGACGGGACCGGAGCGGGATATCAACGCCTGCATTTTTGAAAAAATGAGTCCCGGATCGGAGGAGGCCATCGTACCCGCCGCCAAGGGAAGACCTGCCTTTATGATGATGCATCCTTACGCAGAGGGCGTTCGTCCCCTGATGGATGTGTACGAAGGGAAGCTCAGCGCAAGGGAATTCACAGAGCAGCTCTCCGACGAGGAACTCATCGATCTCCTGGGAGGGCAGCCCAATACAGGCGTGGCCAACACCTGGGGCATGGGAAACCAGCCTGCCTACGGCATTCCTTCCGTCATGACGGCGGACGGCCCTGCGGGCGTAAGGCTGAATCCCGATTGCGGCATTCCCACCACGGCGTGGCCCTGCGCTACGATGCTGGCATCTACCTGGAACCGGGAGCTGGTGCAGGCTGTGGGCGAAGCGGGAGGCGCGGAGCTGAAGGAGAACAACCTGCACATCTGGCTCACCCCTGCCGTCAATATCCACCGCAATCCCATGTGCGGACGCAATTTTGAGTATTATTCCGAGGATCCCCTGCTGAGCGGTAAGATGGGGGCTGCCATGGTCCGGGGCATCCAGTCCCATCACGTGGGAGCCAGCGTCAAGCATTTTGCAGCCAACAATAAGGAAGTGAACCGGAAGAACTGCGACTCCAGAGTCTCGGAGCGGGCGCTGCGTGAGATTTACCTGAAGCCCTTTGAGATCATCGTAAAGGAGTCGGATCCTCTGACCATCATGTCTGCTTACAACGCCATCAACGGGCAGCGCGCTTCGGAGTCCAGAGAGCTTCTGACGGACATCCTCCGGGGAGAGTGGGGCTTCCGCGGCATGGTGACCTCCGACTGGTGGAACCGGGCAGAGCACTACAAGGAGATCCTGGCGGGGAACGATATGAAGATGGCAAACGGTTACCCGGAGCGGGTAAAGCGCGCCATGGAGATGGGCGCCCTGACCCGTGAGGACCTGCTTTCCTGCGCACAGCGCGTCGTGGAAATGATCCTCCGGCTGGATTGAGTTTGTGATCTCAAAAAACAGGATATTTTGAGGGCCGATGCTTCGCTTTCCGGTTGAAACATCGGCCCTTACTGTGTTAGGATTTAAGGGTAGAGGAAAGATAATCCGGCCTGATTATTTTTTGTATTGGAGGTTGAAATATGGGATGTTTTTTGGTACCTACAACGGAAGCGGTGATCGTTACCATCGCAGAGCATGTGGCTGAGAAGAAGGCGCTCTCTTCCGGTAATCGGGAAGAAGCTTTGAAGGAAGTCCAGGCTCCCAAGGTTCCTTTTACTAGGAAGCTCTCCTGGCTGCGGAATATGCTTTGGGGCGGCTCCGGGCTCCTTGCGTTCGAGCATGTGTGGCACGGTGAGGTGGTGCCCTGGTTCCCGTTCCTGACCGCTGCTTCGGATCCTGCAGACGCTGCGGAGATGCTGCATGAGATGTCCACGGTGGGCGTTACCATGGCTGCCCTTGTCACGGTGGTGTGGCTGGGCATGGTAGCCGTCAGCAGCGCGGTGGAGAAGAAGGCAGCGCAGCAGACCGCGGAGGAAGCGGAGAGCAAGGCATAAGGAGGGGACACCATGACCTTACTGACAGCGGTATTTGCGGCCGTGATCTCTACCGTGGTCTGGTACAGAAATGCACCGGGGGATGAGATGAAGGTCAGCATACTCTGCTTTATGTACTGGGGCGCATCTTTGATGTGGCTGGTGGATGCCATCTTTGAATATGCGGAGCTCCGTGAAGCATACTTTACACCGGAACCGGCGGATATGCTCAATGACTTTTTCCTGGGGATCTCCGTGGTGGCACTGGGCCTGGTGATCTGGGTCGTCATCCTGCTGGTGAAGGATCCTAAGGGCGCCGTGAAAAAGGTGCTTCTGAAGAAATAAGCTTGCGGTCTGGCGGTTCTGCCCTCGGGACAGAACCGCCTTTTTCACTTTGCGGAAAAGTATTTTGCAATAGGATGCGTAATTGGGGGTTTTATGAATACAGAGATCAGGAGACTACTGGAGGGGGTACGGGACGGAGGCGTGTCCGTGGAGGATGCCCTTCTGCAGATCAAACGGGAGCCCTTTGAGGATCTGGGCTTTGCTAAGGTGGACCATCACAGGGCCTTCCGCCAGGGAGCACCCGAGGTGATCTACGGCGCCGGGAAAACGGCGGAGCAGATCCGGGGGATCGCGGAAAATATGTTGAAAAACGGTCAGGAGCCCATCCTGATCACGAGAATGGATGCCGAAAAAGCGGCGGCGCTGGCAGATCTCCCCGGACTGGACTATCACGCGGATGCGCGGATCGGCATCATCGGAAAGCTCCCGGCGCCCACTGGGCTGGGCAGGATCGTGGTGGCCACCGGTGGCACCAGCGACGTGCCTGTCGCGGAGGAGGCGGCGCTGACGGCGGAGTGCTTCGGGAATGAAGTGCAGCGGATCTATGATGTGGGTGTCGCGGGGCTCCACAGGCTCCTGCCCCATCTGGATGAGATCATGAGCGCTACCGTCATCATTGCCATCGCGGGAATGGAGGGAGCACTGGCCAGCGTCATCGGCGGCCTGGCGGACTGCCCCGTCATCGCAGTCCCCACCAGCGTAGGCTACGGGGCATCCTTTCACGGGATCTCCGCCCTGCTGTCCATGCTGAATTCCTGCGCCAGCGGGGTGTCCGTAGTGAACATCGACAACGGATTCGGCGCCGGCTATCAGGCTTCACTGATCAACCACGTGACAAAACCAGGGGAATGAAGTCATCCCTTTGACCGTGCTCGCACGGAGCAAAAAGGATGACTTCATGACCCGCACAAACATGAGCAAGAAGCGATTTTCTGCGCAAGCAGGAAATCAGCGGATTGCGAATGGTTGAAGGATTGCGGGAGTTGCGCAGCAACGGAGCAATCCGTGTTTTAAACAAAGGGGGTACTTATATGAAAACACTGTATCTGGACTGCGGCATGGGGGCCGCGGGAGACATGCTGACGGCGGCATTGCTGGAACTGCTGCCGGATCCGGAAGGCTATGTGAAGAAACTGAATGATCTGGGGATCCCGGATGTGACATTTACGTCGGAAAAGTCCGTAAAGTGCGGCATCATGGGAACCCATATGAAAGTTACGGTGGCCGGCGTGGAAGAGGACGAGGAGATGTTCGATCATGATCACGAGCATGATCACGAACATCATCACGACCACGATCATGGGCATGACCACGAGCATGACCATGAGCACGACCATGATCACGACCATGACCACGGGCACGATCACGACCACGAACATAACCACGACCATGACCACGCGCATCACCACCATCACAGCAGCATGGCGGACATCCGGCATATTGTGGAGGAGCATATACATCTCCCGGGAAATGTGGTGGAGGATGTGATGCATGTCTACGGCCTCATCGCCGATGCGGAGAGCACCGTTCACGGCGTTCCGGTCACGGAGATCCATTTCCATGAGGTGGGGACCATGGACGCCATTGCGGATATCGCAGCCGTCTGCCTTCTGATGCGGGAGATCGCACCGGAGCAGGTGGTGGTGTCCCCGGTCCATGTGGGATGCGGCAAGGTGCGCTGTGCCCATGGGATCCTGCCGGTGCCGGCTCCCGCCACCGCCCATATCCTGCGGGGGATCCCCATTTACGGCGGCAGGGTGGAGGGGGAGCTGTGCACTCCGACAGGTGCTGCACTCCTCCGGCATTTCGCCACCCGTTTCGGTGACATGCCCGTCATGCGGGTAGGTGCCACGGGGTATGGCATGGGGAAGAAGGACTTCCCTGTTGCCAACTGCGTCCGGGCCATGCTGGGAGAGACGGAGGACGATACGGACTCTGTGCTGGAGCTTTCCTGCAATGTGGATGACATGACCGGAGAAGAAGTGGGATTTGCCATGGAGAAGCTCTTTGCGGGAGGGGCCAGAGAGGTCTATACCGTTCCCGTCGGGATGAAGAAGAGCCGTCCCGGCCTGCTGCTCCGGGTGATCTGCAGCATGGAGGACCGGGAGAAGATGATACGCCTCATTTACCGCTATACCACCACCATCGGGGTCCGGGAGACGGTGATGAAGCGTTACATCCTGGAGCGGGAGATGGACCATGTGCATACGACCTGCGGTGACGTTCGTGTCAAAACCTCCACGGGCTACGGCGTAAAGCGCAGAAAGTATGAATACGAGGACCTGGCACGCATCGCCAGAGAGCAGGGGATTTCTCTGGAGGAGGCCCGGGAGATCGTGCGAGCCCAGGATCCGGATGCGGAATGAGATCTGAGGGCGCTTGAAAGATTCGCGTGCGGAAGGAAATCTGAGGGGGATTGGAAAGATTCGTCTGCGCGAATTCTCATCATGGGGGGAAAGACATGAGCGGTAAGGCAGAAAGCATCAGCAAAAGAACCAAGTGGAGCTATTGTGTGGGCGCTACAGGCAGAGACGCAGCCTACGTGCTGGTCAGCATGTTCGTCCTGACCTACATCCAGTACACCTGCAAGCTGACGGTGGCACAGTTTTCCGTGATCTCCGCTGCGATGGTGGTGTGTATGATCTGGGATGCGGTGAATGACCTGATGATGAGTACGATCATCGAGAATGCCCATCTGAAGGGTGGGAAGTTCCGTCCCTTTATCCTGGCGGGGGCGCTGTTAAATGCCGGCGTCATCATCGCCATGTTCACCATCCGGCCTTCCGGCTGGGGGTTTGTCCTGTTTTTCTGTATCACCTATCTCCTGTGGGGGATGACCTACACCGTCAATGACATCGCCTACTGGGGAATGCTGCCCAGCCTGTCCAGTGATCCCGGGGAGCGGGATACCCTGGTGACCCTCATGGGGATCTTTGTCTGCATCGGGCAGTTTTCCGTGGCCGGCATCGTCCCCGTGGTCATCGCTGGGAATGCGGTGATGGCTTTCCGGGTGACGGCGCTGATCGTGGCCTGTGCCTTCATCGCTTTTCAGACCCTGACCTTCTGGGGCGTGACGGAGCAGGAGCGGACGGACAGTGAGACGAAGGTGACCCTGCGGGGGATGGCTTCGATCCTGGCCAGAAACGACCAGCTCATCAGCGTGGGCATCGCCTACATCCTGTTCTGCGTGGGGCAGCAGCTTTTGCTCCTTCTGGCGGTGAATTTTTTCTATTTTGCCTTCGGTTATTCCACGGCGGGAGACCTGATCACACTGTTTACCGTGATGTACGGTCTGGGAACCCTGGCGGCACAGTTTGTCTATCCCGTACTGTCGGCCCGGATCTCCAGGATGCGGATCATCACGGCGTGCCTTATCTGTCTGGTGGTCTGCTATCTGCTCTTTTTATCCTTCGGCTACGTGATCCCCATGAACGTGGTGCTTCTGAACGTGGTCGGTTTTGTGATCTTTTTCTGCCAGGGGCTCTTCAACCTGGCGGTCATCGTGATGGTCAACAACACCATCGAATACGACGAGTACCGGTTCGGAGAGCGGCATGACAGCATTATCTCCGCCATCCGGTCCTTTGCATCCAAGCTTTCCGGCGCTCTGAACCAGGGAGCGGCATCTCTCATCCTCATCATCAGCGGGATCTATGCCGTGAGCCAGAGCATCAGCGCCCTGGAGGTGGAGATCGGCAGCGGTACCCTGGATCGGGAGACGGCCCTTCTGCAGGCGGATGCCTTTATCGCAGCGGTGCAGCCTTCCCAGACCCTGATGCTCCGGGCGGGGATGGTATTCGTCCCCCTGGTGGTCATGATCGCCGCATGGCTTATCCTGAAGGCAAAGTACCGGATCGATGAGCAGGAGTATGAGCGGCTGGTGCGGGAGATCGCGGAGAGGAAAAAGCATGGGTAAGCATACAGAGGCCGCCCTGGCCATGGTTTCCAAAATGACGCTGGAGGAAAAGGCAGGACTCCTCTCCGGGCTGGACGTGTGGCATACCAAGCCGGTGGAGCGCCTGGGGCTCCCCTCCATCCTGGTGAGTGACGGCCCTCACGGTCTGCGCAAGCAGGTCAATACCCAGGACAATCTGGGCATCGGCGAGAGCGTTCCCGCCACCTGCTTTCCCACGGCCTCTCTGCTGGCCTGCAGCTTTGACCCTTCGTTAACCGAAGAAGTGGGGAGAGCCATCGGTGCGGAATGCCGGAAGGAAGAGGTTTCCATCTTGCTGGGCCCCGGCATCAACATCAAGCGCAGCCCTTTGTGCGGGCGAAACTTTGAATATTACAGCGAGGATCCCATGGTAGCCGGCCGTATGGGCGCCGGCTTTATCCGCGGCGCGCAGAGTCTGGGGGTGGGGACCTCCCTGAAGCATTTTGCGGTGAACAACCAGGAGAAACGGCGCATGATGATCAGCGCCGAGGTGGATGAGAGGACTCTGCATGAGATCTATCTGAAGGGCTTCGAGATCGCCGTAAAGGAAAGCAGACCTGCCACGGTCATGTGCTCTTACAACAAAGTAAACGGTATATACGCCAGCGAGAACAGACATCTCCTGACGGAGATCCTCCGGGAGCAGTGGGGGTACGAAGGGACCGTGATCTCCGACTGGGGCGCTGTTCATGACAGAGCCCTGGGGGTGGCAGCAGGCCTGGATCTGGAGATGCCCGGCAGTCTGGGGGAAAATGACAGGTGCGTCATAGATGCGGTGCGCAGCGGAAGTCTCCCGGAGGAATCCGTGAACCGGGCAGCGGAAAGAGTCACGGAGCTGGTGCTGACCCTGACGGAGGCGCGAAAGGAAGTGTCTGAGACGGATCTTCCCGATCCTGCCGATAACCACGGGGTTGCCGTTCGGGCAGCGCAGCAGTCCATGGTGCTTTTGAAAAATGAGGGCGGAATCCTCCCTCTGGGGAAGGAGCGCATCGCCGTCATCGGTGCCTTTGCGAAGACCCCCAGATACCAGGGAGCAGGCAGCTCCAAGGTGCATGCCCTACGGGTGGATACGCCGCTGGATGCCATGCAGAAAGCAGGCCTTTCGGTCACCTATGCGGAAGGCTATCCTCTTGGGACAGGTGCATCGGAAGGGGCGCAGGAAGCCCTTTTGCAGAAGGCAATCCGCGTCGCCTCCACATGTGACAAGGTCGTCATTTTTGCGGGGCTTCCGGAACGCTGCGAATCCGAAGGCATCGACCGCCGCAATATGAAGATGCCGGAGGAGCAAAACAGGCTCATCCGGGAGATCTGTAAGGTTTCAAAGCAGGTTGCCGTGGTCCTCATGGGGGGCGCTCCCATAGAGATTCCCTGGGCAGAGTATGTGCAGGGGATCCTGCTGGCATACCTCGGCGGAGAAGGTGTGGGAACGGCGGTGGCCTCTCTCCTTACGGGAGCATGCAATCCCTCCGGCAAGCTGGCGGAGACCTGGCCCCGCACCGCGGAGGATGCGCCCTGCGCGGGAGATTTCCCCGGGGACAGATGCCATGTTCTGTACCGGGAGTCTGTCTATGTGGGCTACCGGTACTATCAGAGCCATCCGGAGAAGGTCCGTTTTCCCTTCGGTCACGGACTGTCCTATACCGGGTTTTCCTACGGTGCGGAAAACCTTACGAAAGAGGCTGCCTTCGGTGACTGGATCGCGGCCCGCTTTACCCTGCAAAATACCGGCACCGTCTCCGGCAGTGAGATCTCTTTTGTGTTTGCAAAGCACCGGAACGAAACGGTCTTCGGACCGGAGCTGACCCTGGTGGGCTTTGCCAAAACCCGCCTGGATCCCGGGGAGACAAAAACGGTGGAAATTTCCGTTGACACCCGGGACCTGGGGTATTATCATACGAGAATCGGCGCTTTTTACGCGGAGCCCGGAGCGTATGCCCTTCTGGTGGGCGGATCCATGGAGGAACTAGTCCCGCTGATGACGGTGGAGCTGACCTCGAGAGAGATCCCGCAGCCTGACGTCCCTGTGGAGGATTTTGCTTCGCTCCTGGGAAGGCCCGTTCCCTTACCCGCAGGTCCCGCAAAGCGTCCCTTCACGGCGGGAAACTGCCTGAGCGATGTGCAGGGCGTTCTGACGGGCAGGATCCTGGCTTCCGTGATCCGCAGGATGGCTGGAGACGTGGAAGGAAAAGAAGAAGGACAATCCGATATGATCGATGCCACTCTGATGGAGATGCCGTTTTATGCGCTGCAGACTTCTTCCGGCGGTGCCATCAGCCGCGGGCAGTTGGAGGGCCTCATCGACCTTCTGAACGGTCATCCCTGCAAAGGGATCGGAAAGCTCCTTCGGAAGAAATAGGAGATGTGTATCCGGGAAAACCGGAACGATGTAGTGCAATGAAAAAGTATTTTGGCGACAAAGCGTTTTACAGGCACCTGCTGGTGATCGTGGTGCCGATCCTGATCCAGAATGCCATCACGAATTTCGTAAACCTCCTGGACAATATCATGGTGGGACAGGTGGGGACCAACCCCATGTCCGGTGTCTCCATCGTAAACCAGCTGATCTTTATCTTTAACTTATGTCTCTTCGGCGGACTGGCGGGGGCCGGGATCTTTACGGCACAGTTCTTCGGAAAGCAGGATGTGGAAGGCATCCGTCACACCTTCCGGTTCAAGATCCTGATTGTGGCGGTCATCGACCTGCTGGCCATCGGGATCCTGTTCTTCTTCGGAGAGGACCTGATCACCTTCTACATGCACCAGAACGGGGAGGCGGGAGATGCGGCCCAGGTGCTGTATTACGGGAAGCAGTACTTAAGCGTGATGTTCTTAGAGATGATCCCCTTCTCCCTGACCCAGGCCTATGCCTCCACCTTACGTGAGTGCGATGACACCATGCTGCCCATGAAAGCGGGGATCGTGGCCATCGTCATGAACCTGATCCTGAACTATCTCCTGATCTACGGGAAGCTGGGGCTTCCGGCCCTGGGAGTCGTGGGCGCGGCTCTGGCCACTGCCATTGCCAGACTCTTTGAGGCGGGGATCGTGCTGATCTATACACACAGGCACAGCGAACGGCACGCCTTTATCCGGAGCGCTTATCGCAGTATGCATATCCCCAGAGCTCTGGCGCTGGACATGATGCGGAAAGGATTTCCGCTTCTGCTGAACGAGACCCTCTGGTCCATGGGCATCGCCGCACTGGGAGTGAATTATGCGGTGCGGGGACTGGAGGTCATCGCTGCCAACAACATCAGCAATACCCTGTCCAACCTGTTCAATGTCATCTTTTTCTCTATGGGAAGTGCCACGGCCATCATCCTCGGTCAGGAGCTGGGGGCCGGGAATCCTGAGGTGAAGACAGATGCGGGCAGACTGGCCATCACCTCCGTGGGGGCCTGTGTGGTCACCGGTTCGCTCATGTTCCTCTGTGCGGGATTCTTCCCCGAGATCTATAATACGGAGCCCGGGGTGCGGGAGCTGGCAACGGGACTGATCCGGATCTCGGCCTGCTTTTCTCCCTTGTTTGCCTATGAGAATGTGGCCTATTTTACCATCCGTTCCGGAGGCAAGACCTGGATCACCTTTGTTTTTGACGCAGGTTACCTGTGGCTGATCCCGGTGCCCTTTTCCTATCTGATGGTGCATTACACTGCCATGCCCATCCTCACCATCTACCTGCTGGTGCAGTGCCTGGACTTCATCAAGGCGGGATACGGCCTCTACCTGGTGCGGAAGGGGAACTGGATCCAGGATCTGACAGGATCGTCAAAAACGGTGCCGGAGCAGGCGTAAGGAAGATTGCCTGAGCAGCGCGGGAGAGCGCTTCCGGCGGCAAAAGAGTGAAAATGCGAAAGCGGGATACCTGAGGTATCCCGCTTTCTTGGAGAATGTATATCAGTAAGGTTCAGTTAACGAACCTTGCCGAGGCTGGTTTTTACCTTCACGTCGCCGATATTTCCCTGCAGATCGATGTCGCCCATGTCGGTGGTGCAGGTGCCGGAATGGATCTCGGCATCTCTGGATTCGATGTTGCCCATGTCCGTGTCGGCGTTGATGGTATCGATGACGGAGCTTATGATCTCCAGGTTGCCTGCGTCCAGATCCACGTTGAAGGTCTGCACATTGGAGGCGTTCAGGTCGATATTCCCGGCATCGGTCTCCAGAGTCATCTCTGTCGCGGCCACCTTGTCCAGGAGCAGATTGCCGGCATCGGAATTGATCAGGAAGGCATCTGCAGTCAGATTGGAGATATTCACATTTCCCGCATCCACTTCGATGGAAACAGTTGCAGCGTTCACATCCCTGACGGAGATATTGCCCGCATCCGAATCCAACTTCAGGGAGGTCAGGTCCGTGCCTGCCGGCACCGTAACGGTGATGCTGTACTCGGTATTCCAGTTGAAATGGGTGATGAAGACACCCTTTTTGGGGGTGATGATCAGCTTTCCGTTGCCGAAGGTGATGTCCGGGATCATTTCCTTTGGCATGGTGTAGCTGACGGTGAGGGGACCGTCTCCCGGCAGGATGGTGACATTGGCAAAGTCCGCATTTAGATCCAGTGCGCTGACACTGCCTTCAAAGGTCAGGGTATCGGAAACGGATTCTTTGCTGCCGCCAAAGAAAAACCCGCCAAAGCCACGGTACACATGGATGTACATGCCCAGGATGATGGCGATGATGGTGGTGATGGTAAGGATGGTAATGATCAGTTTGCTCGTGTTGTTTTTCATAATGGTTATTCCTCCAAGAAGAGAAATCGCGTATGCGATTTCTCTGAGTTGGGAAATTGGTGCGTACGCGAAGCGTATTTTATTCGCACCAATTTCTGTTTGAAAGAAAAGCGCATCAGCGTTTTCTTTCAAACATTACTCCTCCGCTTCACAGTTCATAACCACTGCTCTGCGTGCCACTGCGGCGATGGGCCAGATGATCCAGGTCAGATGCCACTGGAAAGTCAGAAAGCTTACGATCAGGTACAGGCTGGTGACAGCGGGCCAGTAGCAGGTCACGATGGTCTCCGCGGTCTTGTTCTTATACCGGAGTGGGCGCTTGCCGCCTTCTCCCTCACTGTAGGTGCCGCTGACGGTCTTGGCATCGTTGACGCCCAGGAGCTTATCGAAGGCACTGCTGATCATGCCGGAGTAGACCAGAAGGAACACGCCGATGCCGATCATCAGGAACATGAGGGCAGGACCCAGGGTGGACAGACCCATAGAGACGAAGAGATTCGGTACCCAGCAGATGATGAAGAGCACGACCGCCACTGCGACGCAGATGGAGCGGATGGGGAGAAAATGACGTCTCTCGCCCTTCAGGTAGTTGGCAGTGTTCAGATCGATGCTGCAGGGCTCCTGCTCGATGTATTTGAACTCAGATCCGACGAAGCTTCCGTAGATGACCAGTCCTACGCCGATGGCGATATCCACGAACATCATTCCCGCGCCCGCTGCGCCGTGACCGGTGATCAGGATGGGAAAGACGACACAGATGACGAAGAGCATGACACCCAGCGCGATGAGGAAGGCTTTCTTCATCCGGGCGGACATGTAATCCTTCACCTCGTCCAGCGTCAGGTTCCTGCGGGGCGTAGCCGACGAAATGTCGTGTGCCACCTCCAGAGCGGTGCTCAGGCCCAGATCGTCTGCCAGCTCGTCCAGGTTACCGAACTCGGAGATCACGGTACCTACCGCTGCGTTTTCACTTGCTCCCTCGGCGATCAGCTCGTTGTACTTATCCTCCATCATCTGGAGCAGCTCAGCCTTGGCCTTGCGCACTTCCGCAGTGTTGGGTAATCCCGCAAACATTGCTTCCAGATAACTTTTAATTGTCTCCATATCCATTCTCCTTATTGTTGATGAATCTCTCGACCACTTCCTTGGTCAGTTCCCATTCCGCACACTTTTCGCTGTAGTAAGCTTTTCCCTGTTCGGTGGGGCGGTAATAGGTGCGCTTCTTTCCGTTCCCTTCGGGATCGGGGTCCGCTACGAACGATTCAATGTATCCGTTCTTTTCCATTCTCGTGAAGGCGGAGTAGAGGGTGGTCTCCTTGATGATGTACTTCCCGTCGGAGATGCTTTTGATCTGCTTGGAGATCTCGTACCCGTAGGACGGCTCCTTCATGAGGATGCTCAGGATCATGGTGTCGTTGTAGCCGCGGATCACATCACTGCTGATTTCAACCATTGGCTTCCTCCTGTCTCTATTTATTTACGACTGTCGTACTACGTGTGCCGTGCTATGTTTGTCGTACTACGACTGTCGTACTACATCTGTCGAAGTGAATATACTACGACTGTCGTAGGAGTGTCAACATCTTTTTTCAAAATTTCTCAAAAAACTTTTTTAAGGGATATAGTCTCCTTGCGGAAACACTGGATTTGCCATAGAATGAGGGCAGAAAATAACTCATAAAACCGATGGGGGCGCGGAAGGGCCTTCCTTTTTTTGCCTCCATCATTTAAATAGGAGATTTGAGATGAAACGAAGGATCGAGGTCTCCGTATGCCTGCTGCTTTTCCTTCTGCTGACGGCATGCGGTTCCTACAGTGATACAAGTGCAAAGGACAGAAGCGCGAGTCCTTCTTCCGCGGTGGATGATGCCCTTGCGGCAGGCATGGCTGCGGAGGATGCGGCAAAAGAGGGAGAGACCCCCGCTGCCGCCGAAGAGGAATTCTACTTTGACGGGGAAGGCCCCGTGATCACGCCGGATTCGGGCAGCCCCCTGGCTCCCGAGACCGCTGCCTACCGGCAGAGCGGTGTGGATGACGGTGCCCCTGCGCCGGAGGAGAAGACGGACGAAGCGCTCTCTGTATCGGAAGATGTGGATATCGATCTGACCATCCTTTCGAGTACCATGGTGTATTCGGAGGTGTATGACATGATGGTCACTCCGGAGAATTACATCGGCAAGACCATCCGCATGGATGGCTACTATTCCTGCTATCATGACGAAGGGACGGACGCGACCTATTTTGCGTGCATTATCATGGACGCGACGGCGTGCTGCTCCCAGGGCATAGAGTTTGAACTGACGGAGGACTACCGCTATCCGGAGGATTATCCGGAGCCGGGAGATACGGTCACCGTTCAGGGTGAGTTTGATACTTATAAGGAAGGCGACTACACTTACTGTACCTTACGGAATGCCCGCTTTCTTTGAACGCAGGAGGATGTGATCCCGGAGTGATAGTAAATACCGACGGAGGGATTGACTATGACAACGGGTAAAAAATCTGCTGTCTGCGTTTTGGCGCTCCTGGGCGCAGCCCTTTTCTGGGGCACCACTTTCGTGGCCCAGAACCTGGGCGCCGGACACGTAGGCACCTTTACATTCCTTGCACTGAGATGTTACATCGGAACTGCATTTTTGTTTCCTTTTATCCTGATCCGGGATCTGCACAGACGTAAGAAGCTGCGCACCGCTTTCCTGACTCCCGTGGGAGAGGAGCGGAAGGCCGGAAAGGGTAAGATCGTGGATTCCGCGGAGCTGGTCCAGCGCCAGAAGGCCCGGGATAAGGAGGGCAGAAAGGTCCTCCTGATCGCAGGCTTTTGCTGCGGCGGCGCCCTCTTTCTGGGCAGCGCGCTCCAGCAGTACGGCATCGGCCTCTACGTGGCGGAGGGGGATCCCTGCGGCACTGCAAAGTCCAGCCTCATCACCGCACTGTACGTGATCCTGGTGCCCATCATCTCCACCTTTGTGGGGAAGAAGCCGGACCGGAAGCTCTGGATCAGCGTCGGTCTGTGCCTGGTGGGCATGTACCTGCTTTGCATCAAGGACAGCTTCACGCTTACCAGAGGCGATCTATTCATCCTGCTGTGCGCAGTGGGATTTGCCATCCAGATCATGGCGGTGGGGTATTTTTCGCCCAAGACCGACGGGCTGAAGCTCTCTGCCATGCAATTTCTCGGGACGGCGCTGATCTCTACGGTCTGCATGCTGCTCTTCGAAGAGATTGAGATAAATGCCATTCTGGCAGCGCTTCCCAGCATCCTCTATGCGGGCATCGTTTCCAACGGCATCGCCTATACCCTGCAGATCGTGGGGCAGAAAGGGGTGAAGCCCACGGTGGCCAGCCTCATCATGTGCATGGAGTCACTGTTCGGAACCCTTTCCGGATGGCTGATCCTGCACGAAGTGCTGACGCTCCGGGAGATGGCGGGCTGCGGCCTGATGTTTGTCGCGATCCTGCTTGCAACGGCTTTTGAGAGCAGGGCGCAGCGCGTCAGCGAGAGGGCGCCCCGCAGGAGACTGTTCAGCCAGCGGCAGAAGCAGCCGGCCTGAGCGATTCAAGGCAGTGGAAACGTGCCGGGTTTGTAACGCTTTAAAGTGATAAACTTTTTGGTTGACAAAGCAAAACGAAAAGCATAGTATGTTCTGCAAGAGGCAAAGTCGTCTCTGATGGATGAAACCATTGGAGTGACTTTGCCTTTTTTTGCATTAAAATGCAAAAAACGCTCCGCGGGATGCGTCTCGCGCGGAAATGTGGATTGTCGCTTTGCGACACCGCGCTCGCGCAGGCGTATCGCAAGCGATACGCTATGAAAAAAGCAACCGACATACAGAAAGGATGAGCGAGATGATAGGCGGAATTTCTTATGACAGAGAGCATGATGCCTGCGGGATCGGCGCAGTGGTAAAGATCGACGGAGTGCCGGAGTATTCCGTCATGGATGATGCGCTGACGATCGTAGAGAAGCTGGAGCACAGGGCCGGCAAGGACGCCAGCGGAACGGTTGGCGACGGCGTGGGGATCCTGCTTCAGATCTCTCACCCTTTCTTCGCCGCCGTGGCAAAGAAGGAAAAAATGAAGATCGGCGGCCCGGGAGAATACGGCATCGGAATGTTTTTCCTGCCCATGGACGATCTGAAGCGCACCTTTGCCCGGAGACTGTTCGAGGTCATCGCAGGGAAGGAGGGGATCTCCGTCATCGGCTGGAGAGAGGTTCCCACCCACCCGGAGATCCTGGGGGGCAGAGCCCGGGACTGCATGCCCGCCATCTGGCAATGCTTCCTGAAAAAACCGGATGATCTGGATAAGGGCGCGGACTTTGACAGAAGGCTCTATGTGGTGCGCAGAGAGTTCGAGCAAAGCTCGGAAGATACCTATATCTGCTCTCTATCCTCCCGCACCATTGTCTATAAGGGCATGTTTCTGGTGGGGCAGCTCCGGAGATTCTATGAGGATCTCATGAGCAGGGAGTACGAGACCGCCATTGCGCTGGTCCACTCCCGTTTCTCCACCAACACGCTTCCCAGCTGGGAGCGGGCTCATCCCTACCGCATGATCGCTCACAACGGAGAGATCAACACCATCCGGGGCAATTCCGACCGTATGCTGGCCCGTGAGGAGACCATGCATTCTCCTCTGCTGGATGCGGAAAAGGAGAAGATCTACCCCGTGATCTCCGCCAGGGGATCCGATTCCGCCATGCTGGACAATACGCTGGAATTCCTCTATATGAACGGCATGGAGCTTCCGCTGGCAATGATGGCGCTGATCCCGGAGCCCTGGAAGAACAACCGCTTCATGAGCGAGACCAAGAAGGATTTCTACCATTATTATGCCACCATGATGGAGCCCTGGGACGGTCCTGCGGCCATTCTTTTCACCGACGGCGAGCTCTTCGGCGCCACCCTGGACCGCAACGGCCTCAGACCCTCCAGGTATTACATCACGGACGATAACCGGCTGATCCTGTCCTCCGAAGTGGGAGTGCTGGATATCAACCCCGCACATATTCTGAAAAAATCCAGGCTCACCCCCGGCAGAATGCTGCTGGTGGACACCCGGAAAAAACGGATCATCTCCGACGAGGAATGCAAGGAATACTACGCATCCTCGCACCCTTACGGGGAGTGGCTGGATGCCCATCTGATCCACCTGAAGAATCTGACCATTCCCAACCATCAGGTTCCCGTCCATACCCAGCAGGAGCGCGACAGACTCTACAAGGTCTTCGGCTACAGCTACGAGGAGGTCAAAACCTATCTCCTGGAGGCGGCTACGAACGGGGCGGAGCCCACGGTGTCCATGGGACACGATGTTCCCCTGGCACCGCTGTCGGAAAATGATCCTTCCCTGTTCCGCTTCTTCCAGCAGCAGTTTGCGCAGGTCACCAATCCGCCCATCGACTCTCTCCGTGAGAAGATTGTGACGGACACCACCGTTTATATCGGATCCGACGGGGACCTTCTGCGGGAGAAGAGTGACAATTGCACTGTTTTGGAGGTGAACAATCCAATCCTTACGGGTGTGGACCTTATGAAGATCCGTTCCATGAAATGTAAGGGTTTCAAGACGGAAACGGTTTCCCTCCTTTACTATAAGCACACATCCCTCTCCAAAGCAGTGGAACAGTTGTACCTCTCCGTGGACCGGGCAGTGGCGGGTGGTGCCAACATCATCATCCTCTCCGACAGGGGCGTGGACGAAAACCATGTTCCCATCCCGTCGCTGCTGGCGGTCTCTGCAGTAGAGCAGCATCTGGTCCACACCAAAAAGAGGACCGCCGTCTCTCTGATCCTGGAGAGCGGAGAGGTGAGAGACGTGCATCAGGCAGCCTGCGTTTTGGGCTTCGGCGCGAGAGCGGTGAATCCTTACCTGGCCCACGAGTGCATCGAAGAGCTGATCACCCTGGGACTCCTGGACAAGGATCTGCACACTGCCATCGATGATTACGATCACGCACTCCTGGGAGGCGTGGTGAAGATCGCGGCAAAAATGGGCATCTCCACGATCCAGTCCTATCAGTCCGCCCGGATCTTTGAAGCCATCGGCCTGTCCGATGAGGTCATCGACCGTTACTTTACCGGGATCGCCAGCAGAGTCGGAGGCGTGGGGATCCCTGAATTGGAGGAAGGCATCGCCCACAGACACGACAGAGCCTTCGACCCCATGGGACTGCCCGTGGACCCCGTGCTGGACAGCGTGGGCTTTCATAACTTACGCAGCGGCAAGGGCAAGGAAGACCATCTCTACAGCCCCAAGGTCATCGTTTTGCTGCAGCAGGCGGTCCGCACCGGCGACTATGAGAAGTTCCGGGAGTATGCGACGCTGGTGGATGATGCGGCGCACCCTCATACCCTGAGAGGCCTGCTGGAGTTTGTCCCCGTGGGGGATCCTGTGGACATCAGCGAAGTGGAGAGCACGGAGGAGATCGTGAAGCGTTTCCAGGTGGGAGCAATGAGCTACGGCTCCCTCTCCAGGGAGGCTCACGAGACCATCGCCGCCGCCATGAACCGGCTGGGCGGCAGATCCAACACCGGTGAAGGCGGTGAGGCCTCTGACCGTTTCGGCACAGAGAAAAACAGCGCAGTCAAGCAGGTGGCCTCCGGCCGTTTCGGAGTCACCGAGGAATATCTCCTCAGCGCGGAGGAGATCCAGATCAAAATGGCCCAGGGTGCAAAGCCCGGCGAGGGCGGCAACCTGCCGGCGAAGAAGGTCTACCCCTGGGTGGCTGCCACCAGATGCTCCACCCCGGGCGTGCAGCTGATTTCCCCGCCGCCCCATCATGACATCTATTCCATAGAGGACCTGGCACAGCTCATCTATGACCTGAAAAATGCCAACCGGAAGGCCCGCATTTCCGTAAAGCTGGTTTCCGAGGCGGGAGTCGGCACCATCGCCTCCGGTGTGGCCAAAGCGGGTGCCCAGGTGGTGCTCATCTCCGGATATGACGGCGGAACCGGCGCTGCACCTTACAGTTCCGTCCACGGTGCCGGACTGCCCTGGGAGCTGGGCGTGGCGGAGACCCATCAGGCGCTGCTGGAGAGCGGCCTGCGGACCAGAGTCCGGATCGAGACCGACGGCAAGCTCATGACCGGCAGGGATGTGGCCATCGCGGCACTGCTGGGAGCGGAAGAATACGGATTTGCAACGGCACCCCTGGTGAGCCTGGGATGCATGATGATGCGTGTTTGTTCCAAGGACACTTGCCCTGTGGGCATCGCAACCCAGAACGAGCAGCTTAGGAAGCGTTTTGCGGGGAAGCCCGAACATGTGATGAACTTTATGATCTTCGTGGCGCAGCAGCTGCGGGAGATCATGGCTTCTCTGGGCTTCCGGACCGTGGATGAGATGATCGGCAGGACCGATTGCCTGCGGAAGCGTGATCATTTCCTTCAGCCCCATGCGCAGACCATCCTCTTCGACCGGATCCTGACCCCCGGCTATGCCGGGGTTGCGGAAAGCCGCTTTGATCCGGAGCGCAGCTATGATTTCAAACTGGAGGAGACGCTGGATGAGCGGGTGCTTCTGCCCTGGTTTCAGAAGGCGCATGCATCGAAAAAGGACCGCTCCGAGATCAGCGTGGAGGTGAGTTCCACGGACCGGACCTTCGGTACCATCCTGGGATCGGAGATCGTGGGCAGATACGGAGCGGATTGCGAAAAGCTGCCCGAGGAGCGTTATCTCATCAAGGCTTCCGGCGGCGGCGGCCAGTCCTTCGGCGCGTTCCTCCCCCACGGCCTTACCATAAAGCTCTGGGGAGACGCCAACGACGGCTTCGGCAAGGGGCTGTCCGGCGGAAAGCTGGTGGTGCGTCCTCCCGAGGAGAGTACCTTTGCCGCAGATGAGAATATCATCGTCGGGAACGTGGCCCTCTACGGCGCTACTTCCGGGAAAGCATACATCTGCGGTGTCGCAGGAGAACGCTTCTGTGTCCGGAACTCCGGTGCAACGGCGGTGGCGGAGGGCTGCGGTGACCATGGTCTGGAATATATGACCGGCGGCCGCGTGGTGATCCTGGGCAGTACCGGCAAGAACTTTGCGGCAGGTATGAGCGGTGGTATCGCTTACGTCCTGGACAGAGATCACAGCCTCTACCGCAGGATCAACAAGGACATGGTGGAGCTGGAGGAGCTCACGGAGAAGTATGACTGTGAGGAGCTGAAAGCCATCCTGACGGACTATGTGAAGGATACGGATTCGAAGCTGGGAAAGGAGATCCTGGAGCATTTTGATCAGGAGATCCTGAACTTTAAGAAGGTCATCGCCAAAGACTACCAGCGGATGATCCGCACCATCGGCAAGTATGAGGAGCAGGGGATCTCCAGAGAGAGCGCGGAACTGGAGGCGTTCAAAGAGATCACGGGAACGGCAGTTTAGTGCGAGGCAAAAAAGCGTAACGGAAGGTTGGATTATGGGAAAGCAGACCGGATTTTTGGAATATCAAAGAAGTGAGAACCGTGAGATCCCCCCGCGGGAAAGGATCAGAGGGTATGAGGAATTCCACACGGTGCAGCCGGAGGAGGCCAGGAGGAAACAGGGGGCCAGATGTATGAACTGCGGCGTACCCTTCTGCCAGTCCGCCATGAACCTCAGCGGCATGGTAGTGGGGTGTCCACTGCACAATCTGATCCCGGAATGGAACGATGGAATCTACCGGGGAGAGGATTCCCACGCGCTGGCGAGACTCCTGAAGACCAACCGGTTCCCGGAATTTACCGGGAGAGTCTGTCCGGCGCTCTGTGAGAAAGCCTGCATCTGCGGACAAAATGACGATCCTGTCACGATCCGGGACAATGAACTTTATCTCATCGAGACCGGCTACCGCAAGGGCCTGATGAAGAGTGCGCCTCCCGCGGTGGAAAGCGGCAAAAAGGTGGCTGTGGTGGGCAGCGGTCCTGCGGGACTCTCAGCTGCGGATGCCCTGCGGAAGCGGGGGCATGCGGTCACGGTGTATGAGCGGGAGGACCGCATCGGCGGACTGCTCATGTACGGTATCCCCAATATGAAGCTGGACAAGAAAGTGATCTTAAGGCGGCGGAAGCTCATGGAAGAGGAAGGGATCGTCTTTAAGACCGGCGTGCATGTGGGAGTGGACGTCAGTCCTGCGGATTTAAAGGAGGTGTTCGACGCCGTGGTCCTGTGCTGCGGCGCAAAACAGCCCAGAAGCCTTTCGGCGGAAGGCATGGAGGGTGTGAAGGGCGTGCACTTTGCGGTGGAGTATCTTACCGCTGCCACCAGACATGTGATGGGGGACGGCCCCCTGCCAAAGGCGTTTGATGCTGCCGGGAAACATGTGGTCATCGTGGGCGGCGGAGATACGGGAAACGACTGCATCGGCACTGTGATCCGGCAGGGGTGCAGTTCAGTGACGGCTCTGGAGATGATGCCCAAGCCCCCTGCAGAGCGTGCGGCATCCAACCCCTGGCCGGAGTGGCCCAAAACCCTGCGCACCGACTACGGCCACGCAGAGGCTGCGGAGGTCTTCGGTGCGGATCCCAGAGTCTTTTCCACCACGGTGAAGAAAGTGCTCTCCCGGAAAGGCACCATCACCGGCATCGAAACCGTGGAGGTGTACTTTGAGAATGGAAAGCTGAAGGAAAAGGAAGGCTCCCGGAAGCAGTTAAAATGCGATCTGCTCCTGATCGCCGCAGGATTTACCGGTGCCGAGCGGCTCCTGCCGGAAGCCCTCGGACTGGAGATGACCGGTCGCGGCGTCGTGGCAACGCCGGAAGAGCGCTATGCCACCAATATCCCCGGGGTCTTTTCCGCAGGGGATATGCACAGGGGTCAGAGCCTGGTGGTGTGGGCCCTGGCGGAAGGAAGTGCCTGCGCGGCAGAAGTGGATGAGTACCTTATGGGATACCGAAACGGCTGAAATCGGAATTGACAGATGACGCCTTGTAAGACATAATGGGTAAGGTGAACAAAGGCGTTCCTTCCTTAGGGAAGTGACGCCTTTTTTATTTTTCCGGAAAGAGGATGATATGAATTACACACAACAGGAAGTGATGCAGTTCGTGGAAGAGGAGGACGTGAAATTTATCCGTCTGACCTTTTGCGATGTTTTCGGTAAACAGAAGAATCTCTCCATCATGCCCTCGGAGCTTCCCAGAGCCTTCGCGGAGGGCATTCCCATCGACGCCTGGGCCGTGGAGGGATTTGACAGATATGACAGATCTGACATTTTTCTCCATCCCGATCCCGGGACTCTGGCGATCCTGCCCTGGAGACCGGAACACGGCAGGGTGGTGCGGATGTTCTGTGATATCACCTGGCCTGACGGAACCCCATTCCCCTGTGATACCAGGCGCTTTTTGAAGGAGGCACAGAAGGCAGCGGAGGAGGCGGGATTTACCTTCCGCTTCGGCACGGAGCAGGAGTTCTATCTCTTCGACAATGACATGGAGGGAGGCAGGACCGATACTCCCTACGACAATGCCGCATACATGGACATCGGTCCCGAGGACAGAGGCGAGAACATCCGCCGGGAGATCTGCATGACTTTGGAGCAGATGGGGATTAATCCCGAGAGCTCTCATCATGAGGAAGGCCCCGGCCAGAATGAGATCGATTTCCGTTATACCGAGCCACTGAAGGCTGCAGACGATGCCATGACCTTCCGCAGCGTGGTTTCCGCCATCGCCAGCAGAAACGGCGTCCGGGCGGATTTTTCACCCAAGCCCATCCCCGGTGCACCCGGGAACGGCATGCACATCAATTTCTCTGTCAGCGGGTCTGCGCCCGATGCGGACGAGGAGGAGGTGACCGCCGGGATCCTGAACCGGGCAAAAGAGATGACCCTCTTCCTGAATCCCGTCAAGGGGTCCTACGAGAGGCTGGGCAGCAGGAAAGCGCCTGCATACGTGTGCTGGGGGTATGAGAACCGGTCTGCCCTGATCCGGATCCCTGCAGCCTTCGGAGAGCAGCGCAGAGGAGAACTCAGATCTCCCGATACCACCACCAATCCCTACATTGCACTGGGACTGCTGATCTATGCGGGACTGGAGGGCCTGAAAAATCATGCCAAGGCCCCGGATCCCATTACCGTAAATCTCTACCGCAGCGAAAATGCGGACGGCCTGGGGCTGGAAAAACTCCCGGGGTCCTACGAGGAAGCTGCGCAGCTGGCGTCGGAAAGCGCCTTTATCGGCGGGTGTCTGCCGGAAGATATTCTGAAGGTTTATCTGGACAAGGGTAAAGAATGAGTCCCGAAAAACATGTGTACAGCGTGCTGCTGGTATCCGCAGCAAAAAAAATGAATATGGCAATGATGCCACTTCTCGAAGGCGAACGGTACGGCACCGTGTCGGAGGCAGATACCATCGCCGGAGCACGCCGCATGCTGGTGGAGCGCGAGTATGATCTGGTCATCATCAACGCACCCCTTCCGGACGATTTCGGCCGCAAATTCGCCGTCGATGTCTGTACCGACAGCAACCGGGCTGCCCTTCTTCTGGTGCGGGGTGAGATGTATGACGAGATCTGTTATGCCATGTCCGACAGAGGTGTCATGGTTGCAAAAAAGCCCATGGAGCTGTCTCATCTGGAGCAGTTTCTGAACGCTACCTGCAGTGTCATTGAAAGGCTGAAGGGGCTGCAGAACAAGACCATGACGCTGGAGGAGAAGATGGAGGAGATCCGTCTGGTCAACCGCGCAAAGTGGGCTCTGATCAAAGCCTGCGGGATGACGGAGGAGGACGCCCACAGATACATCCAGAAGCAGGCTATGGACCTGTGCATCAGCAAGCGGGAGACTGCCGAAAAGATCTTACGTACCTATGGATGATGGGTCTTGACACTCCGGGGGGAGAGTAGTATTGTATCACTTGAAAAGGCAAAGGCGTCTTTTCTGTAACATGCAGAAAAGGCGCCTTTGTCTTTTTTTGTTGTTTCGAACCGGTTCCCTGCCGGCGTCGGAGCAACGGATCGGACGCTTTTTCGAATCGATTTAGAAAATGAGAGGAGAAAAACAAAACATGGAAACAAGAAATGTACCGGATTACTTTGGAGAACTGCTTTTTGACGATCGTCAGATGAGATCCAGGCTCTCGTCCAAGGTCTACGCATCCCTGCGCAGAACCATCGACAGAGGCGAGAAGATCGATTCCATGGTGGCAGAGTCCGTCGCACAGGCCATGAAGGAGTGGGCGCTGGAAAAGGGCGCAACTCATTACACCCACTGGTTCCAGCCCCTGACCGGTGTCACTGCGGAGAAGCATGATTCCTTTATCGCGCCGTCTCCTGACGGAAGTGTCATTATGGAGTTCTCCGGCAAGGAACTGATCCAGGGCGAGCCCGATGCATCTTCCTTCCCTACCGGCGGCATCCGCGCTACCTTCGAAGCAAGAGGATATACCGCATGGGATCCTACTTCCTACGCATTCATCAAGGATAAGACTCTTTGCATTCCCACCGCATTCTGTTCCTACGGCGGTGAGGCACTGGATAAGAAGACCCCCCTGCTTCGATCCATGGAGGCACTGAACAGACAGGCACTTCGTATCCTGGCACTCTTCGGAAATACATCCGCAAAGCATGTATCCACCTCCGTGGGTCCCGAGCAGGAGTACTTCCTCATTACCAAGGAAATGTATGATCAGCGCCCCGACCTGCGCTTCACCGGCAGAACCCTTTTCGGTGCAAGAGCTCCCAAGGGTCAGGAGATGGACGATCATTACTTCGGTGTCATCAAGCCCCGCGTACAGGCTTTCATGAACGACCTGAACGAGGAACTCTGGAAATTAGGCGTACTGGCAAAGACCGAGCACAACGAGGTTGCCCCCGCACAGCATGAACTGGCACCCATCTACTCCACCACCAACCTGGCAACCGATCAGAACCAGCTGATGATGGAGATTATGCAGAAGGTAGCATCCAGACACGGTCTGGTGTGCCTGCTTCACGAGAAGCCCTTCGCCGGTGTAAACGGCAGCGGTAAGCACAACAACTGGTCCATCGCTACCGACACCGGTGTTAACCTCCTTTCTCCCGGCGAGACCCCTTACGAGAATGCGCAGTTCCTGCTGTTCCTGTGTGCAGTCATCAAGGCTGTGGACGATTATCAGGATCTGCTGAGACTTTCCGTTGCCACCGCAGGCAACGATCACAGACTGGGCGCCAACGAGGCACCTCCGGCCATCATTTCCGTCTTCCTGGGCGATGAACTTTCCGCTATCCTGGAAGCCATTGAGAAGGATGTACCCTACAACGGAACCGAGAAGAAGACCATCCGCCTGGGCGTGGATGTGCTTCCCGCATTCCCCAGAGACAATACGGACAGAAATCGTACTTCTCCCTTCGCTTTTACCGGCAACAAGTTCGAGTTCAGAAGCCTGGGCTCCTCCAACAGCATTGCATGTGCAAACATCATGCTGAACGCAGCTGTGGCTGAGTCCCTGAAGATCTACGCCGATCGTCTGGAAGGCAGCGCTGACTTCGAGAAGGATCTCCACGAGATGATCCGCAAGACCATCTCCGATCACAAGAGGATCCTCTTCAACGGCAACGGTTACGACGATGCTTGGGTGAAGGAAGCTACCGAGGTCAGAGGTCTGTGCAACTACCGCACCACTCCCGACTGCATGCCTCACCTGCTGGATCCCAAGAACGTTGAGATGCTTACTTCCCAGAAGGTCTTCACCAAGAAGGAGATGGAATCCCGTGTGGAGATCATGCTGGAGAACTATTGCAAGACCGTCCGCATCGAAGCAAACACCATGCTGGATATGGCACACCGTCAGATCCTGCCCGCCATCACCGATTATGCTGCAAAGCTGTCCGGTACCGTGGCTGCAAAGAAGGGCGTGAACCCCGATCTGGCATGTGCATACGAGACCTCTTCCGTATCCCGACTGTCTGTCCTGGCTGATCAGATCAGTGCAAGATGCGAGGAACTGGAGAAAGCAATCCTGAAGCTGGAAGGAGCGGCAGACATCATCGAGGAGAGCGTAGCCATCAAGGACACCGTCCTTCCCAAGATGGCAGAGGTAAGAGCAGCTGCAGACGAGGCAGAGACCCTGGTGTCCGCCGAGTGCTGGCCTTTCCCTTCCTACGGCGACCTGCTCTTCAGTGTCAGATAAAAAGGAACCAAGGAGGAAGAACAGATGTGTTCGATTATGGCGCAGTGCGGTCCGGGCTGCAGCAAAGAGACCTTTGCGAAGGCTCTCGATGAGATGATCTCAAGAGGCCCGGACGCTGCCGAGATCATAGAGACGAAAGGAGGGCTGCTGGGTTTCCGGCGGCTCTCCATTATGGGACTGACTCCCGAAGGAATGCAGCCCTTCACTCTGGGTGAGTGTGCGGTGGTCTGCAACGGCGAGATCTACGGATTCGCCGCACTTCGGGAGGAACTGGTCCGGAAGGGATATACCTTCAGGAGCGACAGTGATTGCGAGATCCTGCTGCCGCTCTTTTTTGAATACGGGACGGATTGCTTCGCCATGCTGGATGCGGAATTCGCCTGTATCATCTACGACGGGAGAACGGACAGCTGGATCGCAGCCAGAGACCCCATCGGAATCAGACCCCTCTATTACGGGAAAAATGCGGAAGGGACCATGGTATTTGCCAGCGAGCCCAAGAGCCTTGTAGGGGTTACCGAAGGAGAGATAAGGCCCTTCCCGCCCGGACATTTTTATAAGGACGGCGAGTTCACCTGCTTCCGCAAGATTGAGGAGCCGAAGGAGGTTTCCGGAGATGATCTGGAGACGGCCTGCGGCAAGATCCGGGAGAAGCTGATCGCCGGTGTGGAGAAGCGACTGGTTGCGGATGCGAAGGTCGGATTTTTGCTTTCCGGAGGTTTGGATTCTTCCCTGGTGTGCAGCATCGCGGCACGGAAGATGAAGACTCCCATCAGGACCTTCGCCATCGGTATGGATGCGGATCCCATCGATTTAAAGTACGCAAAGCAGACGGCGGAATATCTGGGGGCGGACCATACCGAGGTCATCATCACAAAGGAGGATGTGCTTTCGGCGCTGCCGGATGTGGTAAAACTCCTTGGCACGTATGATATCACCACCATCCGCGCCAGCATGGGCATGTATCTGCTGTGCAAGGCCATCCATGAGCAGACTGACATCCGCGTCATTTTGACCGGTGAGGTGTCCGACGAGATCTTCGGATACAAATACACGGATTTTGCTCCCACGGCACAGGCATTCCAGGAGGAAGCCCAAAAGCGTGTCAGAGAGTTGCACATGTACGATGTCCTCCGGGCGGACCGTTGCATTTCCGTGAACTCTCTGGAGGCGAGAGTGCCCTTCGGCGATCTGGATTTCGTGGAGTATTGCATGAGCCTGGATCCGGAGATGAAGCGGAATCATTACAACAAGGGAAAATATCTCCTGCGTCATGCATTTGAAGGCCTGGACTATCTGCCGGACGAGATCCTCTTTCGTGAGAAGGCAGCCTTCTCCGATGCTGTAGGCCATTCCCTAGTGGATGACCTGAAGGAGTATGCGGAAGAGCGGTACACGGACGAGGAGTTCGAGGAGAAGCGTAAGGCATATACCCATGCCACTCCCTTCACCAAGGAATCCCTTCTCTACAGAGAGCTGTTTGAGAGTTTCTATCCCGGACAGTCTCAGATGGTGAAGGATTTCTGGATGCCCAACAAGGAGTGGGAGGGCTGTAATGTGAACGATCCTTCTGCCAGAGTGCTGTCGAATTACGGAGACAGCGGAAAATAAGGAGAGATTTTTGACATGGCGAAATTTGTATTCGTGACGGGCGGTGTGGTGTCCGGACTGGGAAAAGGAATTACGGCTGCCTCTCTGGGACGGCTCCTGAAAATGCGGGGCTTAAAGGTAGCTTCACAGAAGCTGGATCCTTACATGAACGTGGATCCGGGGACCATG
>JAILAF010000112.1 GCA_024681775.1 Lachnospiraceae bacterium | reverse complement strand
CTGCTTCGTGACCTTCTTCCCGCAGCTCATCGCAGGTCCCATCGTGCTGCACTCGGAATTCCTGCCGCAGCTCACGGCGCGGGAGAACCGCAGACCGGATGCGGAGAAGGTCTACCGCGGCCTGGCCCTCTTTACTCTGGGGCTCTCCAAAAAGGTCCTGCTGGCAGATACCTTAGCCCAGCTGGTCAATGCGGAGTACGACGCCATTGCCTATTTGGACGTCCCCTCCGCCTGGGTGACGATCATTTTTTACATGCTGGAGCTCTACTTTGATTTCAGCGGCTACACAGATATGGCCAGGGGGATCGGACTCCTCTTTGGCTTTACTTTGCCGGAAAACTTCAATTCTCCTCTGATGAGTGATTCCGTGAAGGATTTCTGGCGGCGCTGGCACATGACCCTGTCCCGGTTTTTTGGCAGCTATGTCTACATCCCCCTGGGAGGCAACCGGCGGGGGAAGGCCATCCAGTGCAGGAACCTCCTCATCGTCTTCCTGCTCAGCGGTCTCTGGCACGGGGCCGGCTGGACCTTTCTCGTGTGGGGACTGATGCACGGACTCTGCGCGGTCTTTGAGACCCTGCTGCCACCGCTTCGGACGGAAAGTTGGAAGCCCGCATCCGTGAAGCTCCTGACCGCCTTTCGCAAGATCCGCACCTTCCTCCTGGTGACCCTGTCCTTCTCCGTCTTCCGGGCAGCGTCCCTGCAGGATGCGGCGCTTCTGTGGAAGAAGCTCTTCCTGGGGGGCTGGAACGGGATGCTGCTGGGCATCAGCGGCACCATCGCTATGCCGGAGACCTTTGTGATCCAAAAGCTGATCGCCATGAAAGCTCCGGGACTGGCGGTGCCTTTCTGCATGGCAGTGATGATCGGGCTACTGGTCTTAAGCATCCTTCTCATCGCGGGACCCAGGGCGGAAGACTGGCTGGAGAAAAAAGGACACAAGGTCAGCTCCGCGCTGCTGCTGGCAGTGCTTTTCCTCTGGAGCTTCACCTCCCTGTCCCAGGTCAGTACCTTCCTGTATTTCGACTTTTGATCAAAAAAATGCCCCGGGCGAATCTGTCCCGCGGCGAAAAAAGCGCTACGTCATCTGTGCGATAGGAACCTCTCATGAAACGCAGTGAAAACACCCCTACAACCTCATATCGTAGCCTCCTGCTGCGGCTGGCGGTCTTCCTGCTGGCAGGAGCGGTGCTGATCGGGGGAATCACTGCGCTCTTCGATCCCTTCTACCTCTATCACGCACCCTTCTTCGGAATCCCTGCGGTGCTGGACGACCGGGACAACCAGATGCCGGGGACGGTGCGGAACTTTACCTACGACAGCGTGCTGGTGGGCTCTTCCGTGGCGGAAAATTTTAACACGGACCGCTTGGATGCCGCACGCGGCACCCGGACCCTGAAGGTGATCCGCTCCACCGGCTCCGCTGCAGATCTGCTCTACTACCTGGAAATGGCGGAGGAGGACCACAACCTGCAGCAGGTTATCTGGTGTCTGGATCTCTTCGCCCTGCTCTCCGCTCCGGAGCCAACGCTGCCGGAAGCCGGAGTCTCCTATGTCCAGTCGGCCAGCCCCCTGGACGACCTGCCCTACCTCTTTAACAAAGAGATCCTGTTTAGGACCATCCCCACCATGCTGGGAAAGGCGCTCCAAGGAGAAAACACCGGCGGAAATGCCTACAACTGGGCGGAGGGGAAGGATTTCTCCCCGGCGGGAGCAATGCGACATTACGACAGGCCTGTCGGAATTCCTTTTCCAACAGAACAGGCACCCTTAAGCGAAGAACGGAAAAGCCTGGCGGATGAAAACCTCTCTGCCATCCTGACCTATGTGGATGCCCATCCGGATACCGCCTTTACCTTCCTGTATCCGCCCTACTCCCTGCTTTACTGGGACAGCATCTACATCAACGGCATGAGCGCAGAATACCTCTATGCCAAGGAAGCTTCCATGGAAGGCTTACTGGCCAGACCAAACGTCCGGGTCTTTGACTTCCAGACGGAAAAATACATCACGGATCTGAACCTCTACATGGACATGATGCACTATCATCCTTCCATCAATGACCACATGCTGGATTGCCTGGAGACGGGAGCATGCCGCGTGACCGCAGATCAGATCCCGGAACGGATCGATGCCTTGAAATCCCTGATGGAAGAGATCTCCGGGGAAGCCATCTACCGGTACTATCCGGAATGACACCGGGCCCGGCCATCCTCGTGCCGGCGAAGTCCGGATCACCAATCTGATGCAGCAAACAAACACTCCGAAATGCGTTACCCGCATTCCGGAGTGTTCTTTTGTCTTACTGTTTGCCTTCGTGCTCACCTTCCTCAGGTAGGTGCTGCCGCAGCCTCTTCCTCTGCAGCTTTCTCGGCTGCTTTTTTATCCGCTGCCGCCAATGCCGCAACGCCGCCGGCTACTGCTGCCAGGCCTGCTGCCGCTGCGCCGACTCCTGCAGAGCCCGCGGCACCGCCCAGGGTAGCCGCCAGACCGGATCCGATGCCTGGCGCACCGCCGCCGACACCGCCGAAACTGCCGCTGATGCTGTGGCCGCCCACAGAGGATGCACTGAAGGCAGCCCCTCCTCCGGAGCCACCGGTACTGCCGCCGCCGACGTTGACATTGACACTCGCACTGGCACTGGCTCCGCCTCCGGAGCTCGCTGCCGCATAGGCACCGCCCGCTGCCGCTCCGGCTGCGGATCCTCCGCCGCCTGCGGACGCCACGGTGACAGGTCTCTTATAGAAGTCCCTGTTGTGTGCCTTCGCCTTGTCCACTTTGGACACGCTCTTCTTCTCGGCGCCGGTGTAGCTCTGGACCACATCGATCAGAATCTGCCCGGCCAGGTTCAGCACCGTTTTTTCTTCCTCCATCTGCTGGACGAACTTCTTGAGATCCGTTCTGACCTGCTGCAGCAGATCATCGGTTCCCAGCTTCGAGATGATCTGATTCAGCTGGGTGATATAGTTCTCCATTTCCTTTGCTGTCTTTTTCAGCTGTTCGCCCTGCTCAGAGACAACCTTGTAGGATACTTTGTATGCCATTTTTTCACCACCTTGCTAAGCAATCACTTGAACAGATTTGTGGGCAACTTGGGGATGTTCTTCACATCGTCCTTCACGCTCTTCATGGTCTTGTCGTATCTGTCTGCCGAATCGTAGAGCGAATTGACCATCTTTCCCAGGACAGTCAGCGCTTCGTTGCACTCGTCCATCAGTTTCTGAAAGCTTGTCTGATAGGTCTGCGCCGCTTCACCTGTCCAGATGTTTTTGAGCGAATCGATCTGGCTCTTCGCACCGTAACAGGATTCCTTCAGCCCGTTCTGAACCTTGTCGATGGATTCCGCAAAGGATCTGAGTTTGGCCGCGTCGACCTGAATGGTTCCTTCTCCCATGATCTACCTCCCCTTTAATTCCGCTTGCCCATCTTCTGGACGATATCCATTGTCTGGCTGTCTACCTGGTCATAGATGTTGCAGGATTCCGCCAGGGAATTGGATGCGGAGTTGATGGCATTCGCCATATTCTGAAAAGACTTCAGATGCTTCTCGTACTGTTTCAGATAGGTGGTTGCCGCTTCTCCGTTCCATACCTGCTTTACCTTGGCCATGGTCTCGTCCAGGACTTTCAGGTTTTTCGTCATGGTAGAGTGGATGTTCTCAAGCTCAGTGACTGCGGACCTCATCTTCTGAAGGTTCACTGTGTTTTTTGTCGCCATAAATACCTCTTTTCCAAAATACGGGTTTTGTTAAAAACCACCTGCGGATGCCTTGGCCGCATCCTCTGCTTCCTTGATCTTCTTGGCCGACTTCTTGAGGTAATCCGCAACACCTCTTAAGTACTTGGCCTTGGCATCCAGATCCGCCTCCGCATCCCCCATGAATTTGACGAATGCCTTGCCGGAATTTCCGGTCCAGGCGGCGCCAAGGTTTTCCTTGACGCCCGTAAGCTTGGACTTGGTTTTGCCGCTCAGGTCAGAAGCCAGATGCTCCAGATTCTGCGCCTGCTGCATGGTCTGTTGATAATCGAATTTTACGCCCATTTCTGATACCTCACTTGAATGTTGTATCGAACTTCAGGGACTTGCCTGCGTTCTGAACCTTGGCTTCCGCCTTATCGATGACGCCCGCCAGTTCCTTCAGACCGCTGATGTACCCGTTCAGCACCTTCACCACTTCCGAAGAACTGGATTTGAGCTGGGCAGCGGTATTCCGGATATCGTCGGAAGTATCGCCCTGCCAGGCACCGCGGCAACTCTTGATCTCCTGCTGGAACTGTTCAAAGACGTTCTCCAGATTTTTCACAAGCGGCGAAAGGGTCTCCGCCGTGCGCAGGATCAACGCTGTATCAACCTTTGATTCACTTCCTGCCATAGTCTCTCCTTATTTAACCGATCTTCAGTTTGCCGACCATTCCGCCGACATCGTTCTCGGAATTTTCAAAATCCGATGCCAGTTCCATCAACAGATCCGTGATCTCCATGTACTGGTCCACCATCTCGTGGAGGGCTTCCTGATCCGTCTGCCAGTTCTGCATGAACTTGGTAGCCGCTTCGGACTGCCAGCCCTTTGCCAGATTGTTGAAGGCGTCATTGATCTTGGAGACATTGACATTCAGGTCACTGGCAAGGTTTCCGATCTTGGATGCGGTCTGTCTGATCTTGTCGGCATCCACATTTGTCATATCTGCCATTTTCGGATTCTCCTTTTCAGATAAGCATTACCTTTCCGCCGCTCTTCACGCCGATGCTTCCCAGGGTCTCGTCGTCCTGCAGCAGTCCGTTCATATCCACGCTGCACATGAGGACTTTGTCGGGATCCTGGAAGATCGTCATGTTCTCAACGGCGCTGATCTGCTCGATCATGGCCTTTTTTACCTTTCCCACGGTCATTACGGAATCCGCGGAAAATTCATAGGTTTTCGCAATACCGGGTACTCTTGCTTCCAAGAAAATTTTGCTCATATCCTGTTTCCCCCTTTATACCAGTGGCGTGAGCATCCTTACCGGAGCTCCGTTGTCCGAAAGTGCATAACCGAATCCGGGTGCGAGCTGCCTTACGGCATCGGCGGAGGTCATCTCCCAGTGCAGGACGTTCTGCTGGTCGAACATGCCGCCCAGATTCACGCCGCTCTCCATGGAGGTGAACTGTCTGGACACCTGGAATCTTGCGCAATCGGAAACATCATCCGGAGTGACTGCCGCGATGAAGTGGATCTTGTGATCCCGGCCCTTGTCCAGAGCGGTCTCAAAGAATCCGTCCATGCCGTACTCTTCGGAGTAAACAGTCTCGATAAAGGAAGCGTAATCGTTGATGAGGATCAGGATACGCTTCTTGTCCTTCATCGCTTCGATGACATTCTTTCCTTCTTCCCGGGCCGTGCTGACAATGCCGTTTCTAACGCCGAACTGAGGAACAATCTCATCCTGCATCAGCTGGAAGAGGCCCGCATCGTCGGTCACGTAAGAGGTGATGCCCTGTTCCTGAGCGAAGTCCTTGAGTTCTTCGGCCTTGCCGTCAAAGAGGATCACATCGTCGCCCTTTGCCTTTGCTTCCATTGCCAGTGCTTTCAGAAGGTTGGTCTTGCCGGTCTGGCCCAGGCCCACCAGGCAGCTGCAATATTCCTGATCCAGGTTCAGGGAAAGTACGGTCTCACCGTCGATGCTCTTTCCTACGGGGAAGAGGTTCTCGGGGAAGTTCCCGGTCTCCTCCATGAGATCAGCGATGCTGAGGGAATCCAGCACCTGTCCGGGTCTCTTTGCGGCCTTGCCTGCTGCGGGATCCACACTGACGGAACCCAGGGCTTTCTTGATGCTCTGTGCCTGGGACAGTCCGTCGATCTCTTCCACGGGAAGGGCCACCTGGAACTCTACGCAGCCGGGAGCCTTGATCAGTCCGCGACCGGGGGTCTTGCCTTCGGGAACGATCTCGGTGTGATCACCCACCACTGCTTCGTACTCGAAGCGGTCGGGCATCTGGAGACCGATGCCGGTATTGAAGTTCTGTCTGAGTCTGCTGCGCAGATCACCGGAGTTGTTGGCGGTGATGATCACATAGATACCGTAGCTTGCGCCCTCTCTGGACAGAACTGCCAGATCGTCGTCGTACTTGTCGTAGTTCTCGTAGAAAGCGACAAAGTTGTCGATCATCAGGAGCAGTGCCGGGCAGTCACTGTTGTGCTGCACGTACTCCTTGTAGGAGCCGATGCCCATTCCCGCGAATTTCTTCTTTCTCTCGGAAAGCTCGTTGGAGAAGAATTCGAAGGTGTCATTCAGCTTTTCGTCCTCGCCGTCGAAGCAGATGCTTCCGATGTGAGGCATGGAAGCGAAGACTGCCATGGTCCTGGAGGAGAAGTCCAGGACGTAGATGTTCACTTCCGAAGGCTTGTACTGGGTCACTGCGCCGTAGATGATGGTCTGCAACAGGGTGGTCTTACCGGATCCGGATGCACCGCAGATCAGGAGATTGCCGTCGGACAGGAAGTCCGCATAAGCAGTGTACTGGCTCTGGATCTCCGGGTTGTCGGCGATACCGATGGGCAGACGCAAAGAGAATCCCTCAGGCTTCTCATACTGCAACTGATCCAGGTAGATCTTGCGCTCCAGTGCGGGCAGCCAGATCTGACGCACGTTGGGAATATCGTGCTCTCTTGCGATCTGGGTCGCATACTTTACGATGGCATCCAGCTGGGTCACTTTCTGGATGTTGTCGGATTTCTTTTTCTTGTCCTTCTTCTTCGGGACGCCGTTCTTACCGATGAGGTTGATGAGCTCCACCTTGGCGTTCTTCTCATCCGTGAAGGGAACATCCGGCTCGTAAGCTGCGCCGGACCATCCGGACTGGAACTCCTCGAAGATCTCGTCGCTGCCCACCTGGAAGTAGCCGCGGCCGGTTCCGGTGATGTAGGCTGCATCGGGTCTCTTGATCATCTCGTTGGAATCGGACTTGTCCGCAACGCGCAGGCAGAGACGGAATCTGGTGTTGGACCAGATCTCATCGTCCACAACGCCGGAAGGCTTCTGGGTTGCCAGGATCAGGTTCACACCCAGGGAACGTCCGACACGGGCTGCAGACACCAGGGAACGCACGAACTCGGGCTGCTCTTTTTTCAGCTCGGCGAACTCGTCGGCGATAATGAGCAGGTGAGGCATGGGCTCCGTTGCAACACCGGAGCGGTACAGCTCGATGTATGCGTCGATGTGCTTTACCTTAAAGTCGTTGAAGAGCTTCTGTCTGTGCTTGATCTCGGCGTTGATGGAAAGCAGTGCTCTGTTGGTGGCATTGCCGCCCAGGTTGGTGATCACGCCGGAGACATGAGGCAGTCCCTCGAAGCTCTGTGCCATTCCGCCGCCCTTGTAGTCGATGAGGATGAAAGCCACTTCATCGGGGTGGTAGTTGATGGCCAGGGACAGAATGTAGCTCTGCAGGGTCTCGGATTTACCGGAACCTGTAGTACCTGCTACCAGACCGTGAGGTCCGTGGTATTTCTCGTGAATATCCAGATAGAGGGGCTGGTTGCCGGATTTGTATCCCACCATAGCCCGCATGCTCTCGTAAGTCCTGTTCTCCAGCCATCTGTGGTAGATGTCCAGATCCTCCACCTTGGAGGTCTTGTACATATCCAGGAAGGTGAGCATATCGGGGATGGCAGTGGATACGCCGGTCTCTCTCAGGTGAACGCCGGAAAGGGTTCTTGCAAAAGCATCCGCCTTCTCGGGAGCCAGGGTATCGAACTTCACGCCTTCTCTTGCAGGGAAAGCGTTGGTGGTGGAAACGAATCCGTGATTGTCATCGCTGTCGGTGATGATGGCACTGCAGCCGCTGGGCAGTTTGTCGGGAGAATCTGCCAGCATGACCACGGAGATACCCATCTCTTCCGTGGGATTGTTCAGGTACTTGGTGATGGCCTCATCCTCCAGCAGTGAATAATCGGCGATGAAGAAGAGGTAATGAGGAAGGATCTTCTTCTCATCGTCCTTGCCCTTTTCCTTGCCGATGCGCTCGATCCTGTCACGGATCACGCCGGAGAGATAGTACATCACGTCACCGATGGTGTTCTTGTCGCAGCACATGAGTCTGATCTTGCCGTCGGTGGACCACACATGAGGAAGGAATCTCATGTAGTTCCACTGATCCCGCTCCTTGGAAGGGAAGACCACGCACATGCGCAGGTCGGTGTAGGGATGCGCACTTGCCAGCTGCACGCTGATGATCCTTGCCAGGTTCAGCGCCTTTTCCCTGTCGGGAGAAACGATGCCCGCAAACTTATTCTTGTAGAGGGACAGGGACACGGGTACGTCGTGCAGGGTGGACATGGCCAGCTTGATCTCCTCCACCTTGTTATTAAGGGGATCGTGCTCCTGCATCGCCTGCTCCTTGGGGGTCTCGATGGCGTTGAAGGAAGGGATGTCGCCCGTTCCGAGGCGCACATCCAGGAAGTCCTCATGCACCCAGCTCTTTTCCCAGAGTCTTGCGGTCTCGTTGATGCCGATCTCGGCAGCTTCGTTTGCGGAAGGATAGGTCTTCTCCAGAACGGCTGCATTGTGCTGCATCTTGTCACGGATCTGTCCGGTGACCTTCACCGCATACTCCTGGTATGCATTCACGCGGTTCTGCTCGGTCTGCTGGAACATCCTGTCCTGATATTTGGTGTTCACCACTGCCCAAATGGCGCCGATGCCGGCAGCACCCACGCTCATGATGAGACCGGCTCCGCCGAAACCGGAACCGGAGCCCATGGTCATGACTGCACCGAGAGCCATGGGAATGATCATGGTAAAGGAAGGTCCTACGGTCAGCAGCAAAGGCTGCTTCTCCTGCTTCTGCTTGGGAGGACATTTCTCCAGCGTAAAGGATTCCTCATCCAGCACTTCCAGTTTTCTGGGGGTGCGGAGGAAATATTTTTCCTCCTCGGGCTCTGTAGAACTGTCCTCGCTCTTTCCGGAAGTGGAGATAGAGATCTCCTTCATACCGTTCACCGTGAGATTTCCCTTGGGATTATTGATGGCCAGGGTACTTTCCAGATAGACGATCTTCAGACCGATGATGTAGATGACATCACCGAACTGCAGACGCTTCTCGCCTTCCAGCATTCTGCCGTTGACGAAGGTTCCGTTCATGCTGTCCAGATCCTTGACTACGGCCTCGCCGTTTGTGATGGTGATCTGGGCATGCTTCGGAGATACGAACTTGTTGCCGTAGCAGATCATGTTGGATTTGTCATTACCGATGGTGATGGTTCCGGCACCGTCGGATTTCAGCAGATATTTCTGGAACTGGGTATTTCCGTCGGTGACTTCCTCGGCGGTCAGGGAAAATACCTGTCCGTCCGGGAATTCACAGTTGACGAAGAGCCCTTCCTTCAGTTCCACGGAATTGATCTGCTTCTCATTCTGGGTGATGACGAACTGTCCGCCGCCGGACAGGGTCCATACGCCGTCCCATACCTCAACGGGGAGGATGATGTCGTCATCTCTTCCGCTGACATAGGGCTTGATCTCCACAGGAACTTTTTTGTTGTCTACACTGGGGAGATACAGTTCACAGAATCCGTTTTCAAATACTGCGGTCAGTAAATAACTCATTTGTTTTGCTCCCTCCCATATTCATCAGATGTCGGCGATACGATCCAGTGCCTTCTCAAACAGCGGTGCGTAGACATCCTTGTTCTTCTCGGGCACGATCATGATGACGGTGTAAAAATAATACTGGTTGGTTCTGACATCTCTCCACATGGAAGCGTAATAGCTCTCCTGGTAGGTCAGTCCGCCGATCTGATCTCTGTAATGAGAGAGATAGCACAGCTTGTCGTTATAGGAATAGGTCTCATCCGTGAACATTCTGCTCTCCACGGCGGGGAAGATGGTCTGGATACTGGTTTCGGAAGCCTCCTTAAATCCCTCATAGAGGATGTCCTGTGCGGCTGCGGCCGTCTCGAAATCCACATCGGTCTCTTCGTAAACCACCATGATGATGGCGCCGTTTTCGTCAAAGAAGAATGCGGAACCACCGCCGTTGTTGGGGCCTGCGGTAAACTGTCCTCTGGGCATGGGCAGTCCCAGATGCATGTCATCCACTTCCAGCATACCTTCCGTATCGTTGGTGGTAGGAGGATTTGCGCCGGGGATCTTCAGTGCATCGTCACTGTTCTTTGCTGCAAATGCTGCGACAGCGGACTCCAGAGCGGCCACGTCCGCCTTCTCGGAAGCGCTGTAAGCCAGCATGATACTGTAAGCATCACTTCCGTTGGGCTCAAGCCATGCATAAAGGGCACCCTGCTGCTTCTCCAGGGTATAGGTGCTCTTGTAGTAGTAGATGCCGGGATTGTCTGCCAGTACATCCGCAGACTCTTCGGAATTGATGGTAGCGCCTTCCTGGAATGCCTTTGCGGCCTCGGTCAGGATCTTCTCGCGCTCCTTTGCGCTGATCATGCCAATGGTGTTTTTGGTAAGGTATACGTTTGCCGCATCCTGTGCGGGAATGACAGCCTTGACATACACGGACATGCTGCCCTCAAAGTATGCGGTAGGCTCACCGGATTCCTCCTCCTCGTATGCCTTGGAGAACACGGAATCAGGGTAGGACAGCTTCACGCCGGTGAAACCTTCCTGGGTCATGGTATATTCTGCGTTGAAATCAGCAGCTGCCAGATCTGCAGTACCCTTGCCGCCCTTCTTACCGCCGACAACGGCGATGATGATGATGATCACCAGAAGGGCTGCCGCTCCGCCGATGATCACGGGCAGATTCAGCTTTCCGTCCTTCTTCACCACATTCTTTGCGGCTTCATTGGCCTTGGTCGCGGTCTCCTTCAGCTTCTCCTTGGTCTCTCCGGGGATGGGGCCTGCTGCCTTGGCTGCAGCTTCCTTCGCCTGCTTCTCCTCGAGGGCCTTGGCCTCTTCCTCAGCCTTTCTCTTTCGCTCCTCTACCTCCTGCTCCATGCGACGGACTTCCGCTTCTGCGGCATCCCGCTTCGCCTGTTCTTCGGCAGCTTTCTTGCGCGCCTCTTCCTCAGCCTTCTTCTTCTTCTGGGCGGATACAAACAATGCCGCTGTTTCTTCGTTGTTGTTCAGATTTTCATCTCCCATTTTTCAAAATCCCCTTTCCTTTTTTAGTTCACACTTTCATGTTCCTGTTCAGCCATGGCGAGGATCTCGTCATGACTGATCTCCACATCTCCGAAACGGACAAAGATCCCGTTGGTCGATACGCTTTCCCAGACATCGTCGTCCATGAGTTTCTTAAAGCGTACTTTGTCCAGGTATGGTTTCATGTCCAGCAGCATACTGGAGCCGGAAACGAAATCCACCTTCAGGACATGGTCAGCCAGAGGCTCTACATCCAGAATGTATTTTCTTTTCACATATACCCCTCCTTGTTAAGCACCAAAACATAAGCCAAAATACAAAAACCACCGTACATCATTGTACGGTGGTCCTAAAAAGTTAAACATTAACCAAAAGTTAGGTTTTGTTTATAGATTTTTAATTTTTCTCGAAAAGAGAGAATAGTTTTTCCCGCTTGCTCCTTCTGTCGCCGTCAATTCCCAGCTTGGAGTAGATCTGATTGACGTACTGTTTTACACTGCCTTCGGAGAGGAAGAGCTTTTCTGCGATCTCCCGCCCGCTCATGCGCTGATGCATCAGCGTAACGATCTCATACTCACGATTGGTGAGGACCACAAAGGCACCGGCCCGGGCTGCTTCACCGTCCCGTTTGCTGATCCGCGCTTCCAGAAGTTCTCCGAGCTCCGTGATCCGTCTGACGATTTCCTTTTCCTCCGGGGAGGATGCCAGATCCAGGAGACCGCGGATGTAACGGTAGTTCTCGGCGAAGGGCAGAACCAGACCGTCTGGCATGGCATCCTTCAGGGCCTTCATGAAAAATGCCTCCGCTTCCGCTCTCTTCCCCAGCATTTCGTAGGCTGCCGCATTCTGGATCGTCAGATGCAATGCCACCAGAGCGTAATGCATTCCCTGACACATGCCCAGGAGCGCCCCGTTTCTCGCAATAACCTTGGGATACGCTCCCTGGGCGAGATACACCTGGCTCTCGATCATTTCGTTCATGGGCTTACCAGGCATCAAAATGGTGAAGGTGGAAAGCTCGTGGTCCCGGAAGACCTCCGGGATCCTGTCTGCGTCGTCCAGGACGGCATGGTAATAAGCATAGCCTGCATTCCAGACATTCACCTGAGAAATGTTGTGGTGGCTGAGCAGCTCCCGGTATCGCTCCTCGGCACTGCAGCGCAGATCGATGTCGTGGAAGAGGGAGAGTCTCGCAGCCGCAAAATCCGCACAGAGGACCATGTTCTCCTGCTTTGCGGACTCCGCCATGTTGTAGGATTCCTCCAGGAGGAGCTGCACGTCCACAAAATTGCCCTGCATGAGGCAGCTTTCCGCCCGCATGATCTTCTCGGCGCCCATGCCATGGCCTTCCGTGATCTTGTAGTAGTGGGGCATGCACTCGTCCATTTCGGCCAGGTACTTTGCCAGTTCCCCGGGCTGTCTGTAATACATCATCAGAACGGAAGGAGAACCGAAGGTCCAGCCGCCCTTATTGCTCAGGCTGATGGCAGGCCGTGACATCATCCGGCTGGCGTTTCTGTGAAGGGCACTCATGGCACTGATGTCGTTATACATGAGGAAGCTGGTGATGAGGTCACATTCTCCCAGGAGATTTCCCCGTTCGGTCTCATCCATCGTCGGGTTGTTTTCCACGGATGCCATCAGGATCCCCTTCATCTCCATCATGACCGGGATCTTCTGCCAGTTGAACATGCAGCGCATCAGCACCAGAACCGCCAACGGGTGTCTTGTCAGGATCTCCCGGGGACATTTGTTCAGGGTTTCGATCACTTCATCGGGATTTAAGGTCGCCAGAAGGATGCCGGCGTCGGCCTCGATCACCTCCAGGAGAGCATCGTAATTCTCACTGATGCGGTAGGCGCCGATGGCATGAATGTACATCTCATGCGCCTTGTACCAGTCGCCGTAACGGTTCCGGTAAGCGATCTGCTTTTCCTCCGGAAGGGTCTTAAAATACCGGTCCGCGCACTCCTTCATCATATGATGGAAGCGGTAATGAACCCCGTCCGGAAGTTTCGTGACAAAGGCATTCTGCTCGGTCATGGACTTGATCAGGGCGCCTGCGGTCTCGGAACCGGACAGGAAGGCTGCCATTTCCACCGTAAACTCGTCGGCCAGTCCCATGACTGCCAGGAACTCCCGCTGCTCCGGAGGCAGGGGATCGATCATTGCGGCACTGAACATGGAATAAATATCGGAGTCACTGTCGGGAAGGATCCCCCGCTCCGAAAAGGTTCTGAGATTCAGGTAGATGGCGGAGAACCATCCTTCACTGGCATAGAGAAGGGACTTGATCTGACCGTCACTGAGTTCCGTTCCGCATTTGTGAGCATAGACCGTAAGCTCCGTGTGATTCAGACGGAGGTTGTCCGTTCCCACCTGGCACACCTTATTGCCCAGGCGCAGAATCTCAGCCGCAGGCAGAAAGCGGTCACGGCTGGCGATGATCATATGCACGTTCGCCGGAAGTCTGTTCACCAGGACACAGATAAATCCCGCAACCTTGTGATCGGTCATGAGGTGAAAATCATCGATGAAGATGTAGCAGGGATGATCCCCCATGGTCTCGCGACATGCGGCGTCTGCCAGCAGTCCCGCAGTGGCCGGATCCGTAGGATAGGGATAATCCTTCAGAAAAGGATAGCCCGCGTAGGCAAAAGCATCCTGTACACTCTTCCAGAAAATGGTGACGTTGTCGGAGTAAACGCTGATGCGTATGATATCGGTTTTTTCTGCCTGAGATCTTTCCGACAGAAACCAGTTTACGGCAGTGGTCTTGCCGTATCCCATCGGAGCGACGACAGTGGTGAGCGGTGCGTACTCGATCTGACGCAGGCTCTCCTGAAGACGTTCGGAAATGTAGATTGCGTTGAGATTTCCCTTGCGCTTTGGCATAACTTTTTCCCCCCAACCATAAAGCGATCCAGTGCGTTCTCATTTCGCGTTACTTATGAACCTGCCAACACTTTTCTGATCTGTGCACGCACGGCGCCGGGGCCTGCCAGCATCGCCGTAAAGTGCTCTGCTACAGTATCCGCAAGTCCTGCCTGCTCCAGATCTGTGCCAAAGATCTTCTCGTTTTTCAGGAGATCCCCCAGCGCCGCTTTCGCATCCGCTGCAGTGATCTGCTGTCCCAGGGAGAAAGCACTCATAACGGGACGCAGCTGCTCGATCATGGGATCGGGGCTCAGCTCGAAAGCATTGCCGTTGTCATCCACTGCCAGGAGATACCGGAGCCATCCTCCCAACACCAGGGGGATGCACTTTAAATCCGCCACGTTCAGTGAACCGGATGCGGCGTATGCCTTGATGGTCTCGCCGAAGCGGATGGCCAGCTTCTGAGAGGTATCCGTTGCGATGCGCTGCGGGGTATCCGGCATGAAGGGATTGGGGATGCGGACATCCACCACGGTATCGATGAACGCCTTCGGTGCGATGACCCCGGGATCCGTCACCACCGGGAGTCCCTCGATGTAGCCGATGCGGCGCACCAGCTCCTTTAGGTCGGCATCCTTCATCTCCTCCGAAATCTTGGTATAGCCCAGGAGGCATCCGAAGACCGCCAGTGCGGTGTGGAGGGGGTTCAGGCAGGTGCAGACCTTCATGCGCTCCACACGGTTCACGGTATCCCGGTCCGTGAGGATGAGGCCGCCCTTTTCCAGCGCGGGTCTCCCGTTCGGGAAGTGATCCTCGATGACCAGGTACTCGCTCTCCTCCGCATTGACGAAGGGCGCTACATAGGTATTTTTCGAAGTGATGATGGGATCCAGACCCTCGAGTCCGTCCTTCCGCAGGAGCTCCTCCACGGAGGCGTCGGGTCTGGGGGTGATCTTGTCGATCATGGACCAGGGGAAGGAGACCTTGCTCTCATCCTCTACGTAGGCCAGGAATCCGGCATCCGCCACACCTGCGTCCACCCAGCCCTTTGCAAAGGTGTGCACCGCTGCATAGAGCTTTTCTCCGTTGTGAGAGCAGTTGTCCATGGAAACAAAAGCGATGGGCTTTGCACCGGAGACAAAACGATGATAGAGGAGGGAGACTACCTTGCCCAGGTAACTGCCGGGGCAGGCGGGACCTGCCTGGATATCCGCTGCCACTGCGGGGAACATCACGCCCTTTGCATCGGCAACCTGGTAGCCCTTCTCGGTGATGGTAAAGCTCACCATCTGCAGGGCATCGTTTGCGAAGATCTCCTTCAGCCGGTCGTACTCAGCCGGTCTGTCGGAATCCAGAATGCTGGACTCAGCGATGCTGCCGATGACGGTTTTTTCCACATTGCCGTCCGCCTTCAGGGTCACCAGGATGGAGTAGTTGTCCTGGGGACGGTAGCTCTTCTCAATGATCTCGTAGTCAAAGCCTTCCGCCACGATGAGGCCCGTATCCATGTCGCCCTGCTCGATCAGGTGCTGCACCACATTGGCCTGAAAGGCACGGAAGATGTTGCCTGCGCCGAAATGGATCCAGCGGGGCGCCGCCTTGGTGCGGGCGATCATCTGTGCTCTGTCATAGGCGGGCAGACGGTATCCGGCCGCTTCCCAAGCCTGTCTGTCTTTCAGTCCCTCTTCGGATAAAACCAGTCCCATGCTTTCCTCCTGTCCGGCGCATTTGCCGGCTTCTTTTGCTTCATATATTTTCCGCCGGCCCTGAAAGACCGGCGGATGGTTGCTGCTTATGATGCGCGCCCGGCGCGCTTTAGGGCTGCGAAGGTGCGCCGCGATGGGCTGCCTTGTCGATGGCCTCCCAGAGGCCGTTCAGGTAGGTGGCACCCAGGGCTCTGTCGTAGAGGCCGTAGCCGGGCATTGCCTTCTCCCCCCAGATCATGCGGCCGTGATCGGGACGGATGGGGCCGTCGAAACCGGTCTCGTAAAGGGCTCTCATGATCTCGTACATATCGAAGGTCCCGTCGGAGGACAGATGTGCGCTTTCCTCGAAATCACCGGGGGAATTGAACTTCAGGTTCCGGACGTGGGCGAAGTGGATCCTGCCCTTCAGCGCCCGGATCATCTCCGGCAGGTCATTTTCCAGATTCGTGCCGTAGGAGCCGGAGCAGAAGGTGACGCCGTTGTGGACATCGTCCACCGCCTTCATCATCCGCAGGATGTTCTCCTTGTTGATGATGATGCGGGGGAGGCCAAAGACGCTCCAGGCCGGATCGTCGGGGTGAATGGCCATCCTGATATCATACTCGTTGCAGACGGGCATGATCTTCTTCAGGAAATACACCAGATTTTCAAAGAGCTTCTCACTGTCGATGTCCGCATACATCTCGAAGAGCTCCTTCACATGCGCCATGCGCTCCGGCTCCCAGCCGGGCATGATGGCGCCGTTGGAATCACCGCTGATGGACTCAAACATCTTCTCGGGATCCAGGGCATCTACGGCCGCCTGGTTATAGGCCAGCACCGTGGAGCCGTCGGGGCGGACCCTTGCCAGCTCCGTCCGGGTCCAGTCAAAGACGGGCATGAAATTGTAACAAACGAGATGGATGTCTTCCTTTCCCAGATTTTCCAGGGTCTCGATATAATTGGCAATGTGCTGATCCCGCTCGGGGCCGCCTACTTTGATGGCATCGCTGATGTTGACGCTCTCAATGCCGGAGATGTGCAGGCCTGCAGCCTCCACCTCCTCCTTCAGGGCCCGGATCTCCTCCCGTGTCCAGAGCTCTCCGGGCTGCTTGCTGTAAAGGGTGGTGATCACCCCCGTCACGCCCGGGATCTGGCGGATCTGCTGCAGGGTCACGGTGTCGTAATCCTTGCCATAGTATCTGAGTGTCATTTCCATAAAGCTGTTTTCTCCTGTTCGTTCCTTAAGGGCGCTTTGCACCCTGCAGAGTATTATACCGATTATTTTCGGAATACGCCATTGCGAAATGTAACATATTTCTATTTCTTAGTCCCATTCTCCGTCAAAAAACAAGTTCAGTTCATGATCCGGATATCCGTCAGGGCGCACTGATCCCCGGTGAGGGCCACATACACATCCCCCGCATCCTTCTCCGCAACGGTGACGTTTTTGATGGCAATGCCCGCATTTTCCGTGATGGTGGTGATACGGTTCCCCCGCTTGTGGAAATCCACCACGCATTCCATCCCCTGCTTGTTCAGGGTCTTCCACTCGTCCCAGCTCTCGAACTGCTCGTTCTTGACGACCTGCATACGGTTCTCCGCATGTTCGCCGGATTCCTCGATCTCGCCGTCGAAGCGGATCAGGACGAACTCCTTGTAATTCGGCCCGTTCACCTCTCCGTCATCGGAGGAGTAGAGCAGGGCATAGGGGCAGTGCCACACCAGATTGGCGGTGGGCATGCTCCGGGTATGGAATACCAGGCGCAGATCTTCTTTGACCGGAATGCCTGTGGTAAAGGCGGAGCGATACTGGTCCACCTGGACATTTTTCACATCGGACTCCAGACGGTCGATGTAGGTGATCTCCTCCGCGATGCGGGGAATCTCTCCCTCCGGGATCTTCCTGCCCGTTTTTTCCACATCGATGCCGGAGATATGGCAATGCTCTCCGGTGAGGCTGATATAGGTATAACGGGTGCTGTCGGGCAGAGCCGCAATGACGGTGGTCCGTTTTCCGCGGGCATTTACGATGATGCGGGCATGGTCCATGAATCTGCCGGAGATGATCTCGTACTCATTTTCCTGCAGACCCGTCTCCACCTCCTCCACCCGGGTGTCCATGTTCCGGGCGCGGGTGCACACCGCATGTCCGTCAAACCAGATCTCGCCGTACTCCGTGTAGCCGTTGGCCTCGATCATGCCCTCCGTGGTATGGACTCTGCCGTCCAGGGAGTCGAAGAGGATCAGGGCGGGCACGGCGAAGTCTCCCTCGCCCTCCACCATGGGCTCACAGGTTAAGCGGATCCGGCGCTCGTTCTCGGAAATGGAGATGCCCAGGGACACCTCGCTGCGGTAACTGCCGCAGTAAAGCTCACTCTGCAGGGTATCCGCCTGCTCGGATGAGGTCTCACGCATGTGATAATCGGGGTCCTCCTCCATGAGGTGCAGCATGGCTTTCGTATAGGTGGGATCAAAGCGCTGTCCCTCCTCCTTGACCAGCTCCTCCCGGACACGGGTCTGGGGCAGGGGCTCTCTGCGGTCCCGGTAAGAGGTCATGCCGTCATAAGCATCCGCCACGGCGATGATCCGGGCACTGGCAGGGATCTCCTCCCCTTTCAGTCCATCGGGGTAGCCCTTGCCGTCATAGCGCTCATGATGATAATGGGCACCGTCGCTCAGATAGGAATACTCGCTGATCTCGGCGAGGATATGTTCTCCCGCCGTGGTATGGGAGCGATAGACCCGCTGCTCCTCCTCCGTCAGCTCTCCGCCCTTGTCCAGGATCTCATCCGGGACACTGAGCTTACCGATGTCATGAAGGAGCGCCGCAAAGTACACCCGCTCACTCTCATCCTTGCTCATACCGCTCAAAGTCGCGATGCGTCTCGCATAATCCGCCACACGGACGGAGTGACCCCTGGCGTGGATCTTGCTTTCGTCAATGGCATTTGCCAGGGCGACGGAGGTCTGCTCGAAGAGACGGGTCATGCTCTCTTGCTTCTCTTTCAGATATTCCAGCTCCTGCTTATGCGCCTTCTCCGCATGGCGGTTCATGTCCACCAGGGCAAAGATATATAGCACCACCGTCATCACCACACTGCTGAGGTTGATGAGAGAGAGGCCGTAAAGGAACATCTGCGCCACCGCGGCCAGCAGGGGCAGGAGGTTAAACAGAAACACCGGGATACGGATGGCAGGGCTCAGGCGCTGTCCGTACTGAACAGTGACCCAGAGAAACACCAGCATGGAGATCATGGGGATCAGATAACAGATGAGAAAGCCCGGGGCCCGCTGATATTGATTCTGCTCATCGAAGGTATAGTAGAGCCCGGTAAACTGGGACACCACCAGAAGAAACATACCGAAGAGGATCACCCGATTCATGATGACAAGACGTCTGGGGGGCGTATCCAGCTGTCCCTCGTGCATAAGCAGGTCGATAAGGTAATAGCTGAAGCTCAGGAGGATCGCCAGGGACAGGAAAAACACGGCAAAATTGGTGATCCTGACCATCCACCAGCCCAGGGTGCTCACATTCCCACGGTAGATGTAGGCGAGGCGGTCGCAGAACACCAGCAGGAAGGACTCCATTTCCAGAGAAAAAAGCAGATATTTCCGCCTGCGGGAGGTGGCGTTCGTGATGAGGACATACAGCGCCGTAATGCCGATGATCCCGCACAGGACCAGCATCATATTCAATTGGTGCGCACGCAAAAAATCGCCCATGCCGTTCTCCTTACCGTCCCTTACCCCCGGCAGATGTGCCGGTTTTTATTTTCTCCGGATGAAAAACTCTTTCAGATTCATCAGCAGCTCTTCCCGATCGATGGTCTTCAGGAAGTAACCTTCCGGTTTCAGCGCCACCACGGCCATAACGCTCTGCTTATCACTCTTTCCCGTCAAAAACATGACAGGGATGTCTTTTGTCTCGGAATCGCTCCTGAGCATCTCCAGCACCTGCGGTCCGCTGGTCACGGGCATCTCATGGTCCAGGAGGATCAGATCCGCCTTGTTCTTTCCCAGCCACTTGATGGCCTGCAGGCCGGAGGTCACCACCGTGACCTTGTAGGTTCCTTTCAGCCACTCACGCACCAGATTCAGGTAGCCCGGATCGTCGTCCACCACCAGGATGGATTTCCGGAATTCTCCTGCCTGCATGCGGGTGATGAGATCCGATACGGTTCTGACATACTCGTCATTATCCAGAGGCCTGGGGAAGGTGCGGTAGATCAGCTCCGAGGGGACTCTCCCCGCAAGATCCTGGAGGTCTACCTTCTCTCCCACGGCGATCATCTGCAGACCTTCGTCGTTCATTTTGTCCTTGAGGAAATAGACCACCTTGTCCGGGGGCCTGCGCTCATCGTCCATATACACCGTGATGAGAGCGATTCCCTCCCAGTTGGAATTGATGTGATCCACGTCCCAGGGGACAAAGACATTCTCGATCCCGGCGTCGTTAAGTTTCTTTAACAGGACGCGGATCAGAAAGGTTTCCTTTTCACCGATCACCATAATACGATTGTTTGACATTTACCCTTCCCCCTTTTTGCTTCCGTCGTCGATAAGGGATTCCATCGCATCCCAGTCCAGCTTCTTGGATAGTTCGGTCAGCTTTTTGATGCGCTCCGCATCCTCTGCGGGCAGCTTGTATTCCCGGAGCTGCTCCAGGATCATTTCCACTGCGTCGATATCCATCATGGGGATCACTTCACGCAGCGCCCCGTATGCTTCCTCCAGCTCCTCGGGCGGAATCTCCTCCTTGCCTTCGTCCGACTCCTCCTTTGCCAGAGGTGCGAACTTTTCCTTGAAGGAACGGTATTCCTCCAGGAACCGCCCGTTGTTTTCGTTGATGAAATCCAGGTTCTGTTTGTTCCCCGCTTCCTCCAGCTGCTCTGCCAGCTTCGACAGATCGGCAGCACCGATGATCCGGGCGGAGGTCTTCAGGGCGTGGACCTTGACGGTGTAGAGACGGATGTCTCCCTCCGCCAGGGCTTTTTCCACCACCTCTGCATTGTCATCGATGGTCTCATAGAAGAGCTGCAGGGAGAAGATATAGGATCCCACACCGCCGGCATTTTTGATGCCATCCTCGGTAGAGATCTCCGGGATCTCCTTCACCCAGTTCATCTCCTCGGGAAGCTCCGTGGGCTCCGCCTCCAGGATCTCCTCCGCCGTGGTCATGACACTCTCCGGCGGTAGATGCTTCAGGATGGTGCGCTCCAGGGTCACGGAGTCGATGGGCTTCGCCAGATAGCCGTTGAAGCCGTGGGAAATGTAGAATTCCTCCCCCAGGGTGGCATTGGCCGTCAGGGCATACACCGGCAGATCCGGATGATCCTCCCGGATCCGGCTCACGGTCTCGATGCCGTCCATCCCGGGCATCATATGGTCCAGGAGCACCACGTCGAAATTGCCGTAGCGGATCTTCTCCAGGCACTCCTCGCCGCTCTCCGCGGTGGTGACGAACATCTTGGTGGCCTTCAGGAGATTCTTGGCCACCACCAGGTTCATGGGGTTGTCGTCCACCACCAGGACCTCCGCATCCGGCGCGATGAACTGCGGCACGTAAGGTCCCTTGACGGCGACCTCTTCGTGCTCCCGGAAAACGCCCAGGGGTTTGCGGTCCATGATGCGCTGCTGCACGGACATGGTGAACTCGGAGCCCTTACCGTATTCGCTGGTGCACCTGATCTCGGTGCCCATGAGCTCCGCAAATTTCTGGGAAATGTTCAGGCCCAGGCCGGTGCCCTGAATGGCACTGTTTTTCTCCTCATCCAAACGCTCATAGGCGGAGAAGAGCTTCTCGATGTCCTCTTCCTTTACACCCATGCCGGTGTCCTTGACAGAGAAGAGGATCCGGGCGGTGTCATTGGTTTTTTCCTCCACAAAGACCTTCAGGGTAAAGCCACCGTTTGGCGTGTATTTCACGGCATTGGTCAGGAGGTTTAACAGGATCTGGCGAATCTTGCCCTGGTCGCCGTAGAGCCGGACGGGCAGGGACTGATCGATATCCAGATCGAAGTACAGGTCCTTCTGTCTGGCACGCACGGTGATCATGGAAACAATGGACCGTAAAAAGTCACCCGTGTCATATTTCTGTTCCACCAGGTTCATCTTGCCGGACTCGATCTTGGACATGTCCAGCAGCTCGTTGATGAGGGTCAGCAGGGATTCGGAGGCGCTGCGGATGTCCATGGCGTAATTCATAACGGACATGAAATATCCCTTGGGGACGTCCTTCGCCTCCTCGCGCATGATCATCTCATCCATACCGATGATGGTATTGATGGGGGTGCGGATCTCGTGGGACATGTTGGCCAGGAAACGGGACTTGGCAGAGTTGGCCCGCTCCGCTTCCTCCTTTGCCTGACGGATCTCCTCGTACTGTCTGCGGATGACTGTCCCGGACATGAAGCGCCACACAAAAAGGCCCACCAGCAGCGCGCCCAGCAGGGCGGCGATGATCCTTACCATGTTCAGCTCCCAGAACCTGGGGATCTTCCGGATGGGGAATGCCTCGTCCGCAAGCACATCTCCCGTATTGTCATCCAGGATCTGGATATGGAATCTGTAATCGCCGTAGCGCAGACCCGTGTATTCCAGGGAGGTCATCCTGCTGCGGAGGGTGGTGACACCGTCATCCTTGCTTCCCTCCAGGTACAGGCGCACCGTGGGATTGGCCAGGGAATAGTCGAATACGGCCGGCACCAGGGTGATACGTTCCACATTGCTCTCGATGGTGTATCTGCCCTCCTCATCGGGGAAGATCTCCTGACCGTCGCAGTAGATAGCCGCCACTGCCAGCTTCGTCTCCGCGGAGATGCTGGCAAAGCGGTTCACATTGACTCTCACCACACCGGCTCTGGCGGGAATGTACAGATTCCCGTCGGAATCCAGATCTCCCACACCGTTGGCAGTGGGGGTAGTGGGCAGGCCGTTGGCGGAGGTATAGAGCTTGTAATCATCCACGGAGTCATTGATCACATCTCCTGCAGGCACGGTATAAATGCCGTAGGAGGACAGGATCCACAGATATCCGCTTTCGTCGGAATAGATGTCGTAATTGTTGTTGTAGGGGAAGGTCTTGACCTCCGTGATCTTCCCGTCCTTCAGATACTCGATGGAGTTGGAGGTGACGATCCAGATGAGGCCTCTGGTCTCGTCCCTGCGCATCCGCAGGATCACGTCGCTGGTGAGGCCGTCATCCCTGCCGATATGCTCCACTTCATGTCCCTTGATGACATAGATGCCGTCACCGTCGGAGCCCGCGAGAATCTCGCCGTTAAAGCCCTCCACCACCGTCAGGAACACCGTGTTTTTCACGCCGTCCTCGTGGCCCACGGTGTATTGCACCACATCATCCTTCATCACAGCGAGGCCACCGTTGGTGCCCACCAGGATCCGTCCGCCGGAGGCAGGGATGGCGCAGCGCACCTCGTTGCTGGGCATTGCCAGGTCCTCGGTGAAGCTCTTGATGTTCCCCAGGGAATCCACCCGCACCAGGCCCTTGCCGTTGTTGAAACAGCAGATCCACAGATTTCCCTCCGCGTCACTGCTGATGCAGCGGATGCGGGTACCGGTCAGGTACTTGGTCAGCTTGTCGGTGTAGGGCTCCATATGCGCATCCAGGATCTGCAGCCCCTTGTCGGTGCCGATGTAGAGCATGCCCTTAAACATGTGGGTAGCATTGATAACATCCGCATCCAGATTCGCCATCTGGGTGAGATTGCAGAAATTGGTGGTGACGATCTTCATGACACCCTGGGTGGAAGATGCCAGCCAGAGATTCCCCTGAAAATCGGAGGTGATCATCTCGATGGCACTGTTCATGGGCAGATTGTTCAGGATGTGGATGCTGTTGTCCGTATCCAGATAACCCACAAACCCGGTGGAACAGATCCAGATCCGGTCACATTCATACTCGATCCACTGGACACGGTTTATGGGATCGATGGAAATGGGCGTCAGTTCCTCCAGGGGCCGCCCCAGCTCGCCGTAATAGACAGGTCCCCCCTCGGGGCACAGGTACAGCTTCCCTGCCTCGTTCGGGTCCGCCTCGATGGAACTGATGATCTCCATCCCCAGATCTCTGCTGTCATAGACCTCCGCGATCTGTGCATCCCGGATGGAAAAAACGACTCCGTTTTTGGTAAGGCCGTAAATGGTGCCCGCCGCGTCCTTGGTTAATTTCAGCACGCGGTCATCCGAGATACGGTCATCCACATCCAGTACATGGATCTTCTGCTTGCTGTCAAAGTAGCAGACTCCTGCCGTGGTGCCCACAAAGATATTGCCCTCCGCGTCCTCCTCAAAGATGCGGATGGAAGAGGCAGGCAGACCATCTTTGTAGGTGTAATGCATCTGCAGGTCGCCGTTTATCATTACGACACCATTGTCATTTGTTCCGACCCAGATGCGCCCCTTGCTGTCCTCGAAAATGCAACGTCCGCTGGTCATACCGGAGGCGGTGTCCAGGCGTTCGAAATTCGTCCCGTCATAGCGGATGATGCCGCTGTAGCCACCGATCCACACATAACCGTCCGAAGATCCCATGACATAATTCGCATCGGAGGTGGGCAGACCGCTGCCGGCATCGTAGAGCTGGGAGGCATACATGGCCCCGTCGATCTGACCGCTGGCAGCATAGCCGCCGCCGAATTCGGCGGGCTGCGCTTCTGCCCCGGAGTCAGCCGCAGCGGCTGCGGCCCGCACGGTCAGAGCCGTTCCGGACAGGGATGCCGCCAGCCATATTCCCGCAGCCAGCGCTGCCGCTATTTGCTTTTTCATTCCGCTTCTGATCATCGCGCCATGCGCCTCCGTCAGCTTTCCTGATACTTCTTCAAGACTTCTTTCACCTGGGGCAGAGACTCCATGAAGACCTCAATGACTCTGGGGTCAAACTGGGTCCCGGAGCCTTCCTCCAGGATCTGCAGCGCCTTCTCCAGCGGGAAGGCCGGCTTGTAGACTCTGGGAGAGGTGAGGGCGTCAAACACGTCCGCCACTGCCATGACCCTGGCAGAAAGCGGGATCACTTCCCCGTGAAGTCCCTCCGGATATCCTTTGCCGTCCCACCGCTCGTGATGGTAGCCTGCCATGTTCCTGGCTTCCTTCAGATAGCTCTCGCCCTTCACGGAATTGATGGTCTTCTCCATGATCTCCTTGCCGGCGGTGGTATGGGTCTTCATGATCTCGAACTCTTCCTCCGTCAGCTTCCCGGGCTTGTTCAGGACAGCGTCGGGAATGTTGATCTTGCCCACATCATGCAATGGCGCGGACATGACCACGTCCTCCATGTATTTGGGCGTCAGTTTCTCGGGGTAATAGCCCTTGCGCTTGAGTCCCTCCAGGATGATGCGGACATAAGCCGCCGTCTTCTGGACATGGGCACCGGTATCGGAGTCCCTGCTCTCCACCATGTCCGCCATGGTGATGATCAGGCCGCTCTGCATCCTGGAAGTTGCTTCGGAGTAGTGGCGGATCTCCCGCATCTGCTCCGACATGCCGGAGGCCATTTCACAGGCAGCGTAGTAGAGCTTTTCCACCTCATCACCCGTTTTGATATTCAGCCTCCGCAGGCTCCGGACGTATTCATCCAGTTGCTTCTGATCGTCCCCCGCCTTGGAGTACCGGTCCAGCATGGCTGTGATGCTGTTGACGGGATAGACGGTGTAATAGTCCGTGATCCAGCTGCCCGTGATCACAATGAGGATCACGAATCCCGCGATGATGAGCATCACGCGGATCACCAGATTCTGTACATAATCCGTCATATATTGCATGGAAACGTCTGCTCCCATGTAGGCCGCAGTATTACCGCTCCGGTCCCGGATAGGGCAGTACACCGTCAGCATCCAGCCGTTGGGGCCGTCGGATTCCACGGGATCGATCTCCTCGCCCGCCAGGAGCCTGTCCCGCTCTGCCGCAAATCCTTCTTCAAATTCCGCGACCTCACCGGGCTGATAGGGTTCCACATCCTCCGTTTCCAGGTCCAGGACAAAATGACATCCGTCCTCCCGGGTCTGCAGCACATAGAGATACTGGATGGAGGGCGCCAGAGACTTGATCTCCATCATCCGATCGTAGCTCTCCTGATAGCCTTCGGCATCCCAGCCCTCCCGGAGATAGTCATCGATCCGGTCTCCGTCAATGGTGGAGGCGGCGTATTTGACCAGCTGAACGGCCCTGTTCTTCTCCTGTTCCGTGGAGTAGTTAAAATACAGGACGTAAGCCGCTATGGCCAGGATCGTTACCAGGGACAGGGAAATGAAAAGGATCATGGCGGTGATCCTGGAGTGCAGCTTGTGCCGTACATCGGAGCCCCATTCCTTCAGATTCTTCAGTTCCTCCGGCGAAAGGGGGCGCTGTCTCCAGTTACTCTGGATGATCTTCCTGCGCATGCTCTCGGGGATCACCCGGCCCAGGAATGCGGAAGCGAAAATGGCGATGGTCTTGTCCAGGAGATTCACCAGGAAATTGATAACAAAAAACAGCCCCACTCTGGGAAGTCCCATACGCTCACTCAGTGCGTTGACCGCTTCGTTCACAGCCTCGATCTGGGGTCTGCCGAAAAGGACCCACTGTACCAGGCCGTTGAAAACGGTGGAAATGAGCACGGATCCCAGGATGAAATGGATCAGCCTGCGAACGTCCTTTTTTTCGAAATCACGGGAAAATCTGGCGGCGAAGATGGCCAGCAGAGCATTGACGGAAGCAAAGTACAGAGACTGTTCGTTGAAAGACACACAAATAATATTGGATACTACGGCCGTGAGCACACCGGGGAAGGTTCCTCCCAGAGAGGACACCGCAAAGGTCCCGATGGTATCCAGATACAGAGGCAGATGAAAGCGCTGCGCCAGAAATGCAAATGCGATGTTGATGGCAATACCGCCGGACACCGCAAGAATACTCGTAACAGCGTTCTTATTCGGTTTGAACCCTGGAATCTTCACTCTTCAACCTCCGACCGAAGGATCATAGTATACGCCGATAATATTTTATCCGTTCAGCGCCCGAGATTCAAGGAATTTCAGACAGTTCGGGGAAGGAATGGTCCGTTTTTAGAAAAATTTCATTTTCCCAACAAAAAATCCCCCTTTTACAAGGGGGATCCGTTGCTGTTTCGGAAGCCGTGGCAGGCCGGGCCTTTCCGGGATTCAGGCCTTGGATGCAAGCTCCTCGGCGCGGTGCAATGCTTCGTCGATGTGGGGACAGAAATTCTCTGCGCCGATCTTACCGTCAAATCCAGCCTTGCGGATGACGGTCATGGGCTGCTCGTTCACATGGGAGAGGACGATGGAAATCCCCCGCTTCTCGCAGTCTTCCAGGAGCTGTTCCAGGTTGTGCATGGCTGTGGCATCGATGGCATTGACGCTTCTCATGCGCAGCACCAGCACTTTGGTATCGGGCTTAAAGGCGATCTGCAGGATCTTGCCCGCAGCGGCGAAAAACATGGGGCCGGAGATCTCATACACCAGCACGTGCTCGGGGATCTGCCGCAGGGAGATGGAATCGGGATCGTTCTCCTCGTCCACTTCCTTCCAGCCCTCCACCTGGGTCACGTCGCTCATGCGCTTCATGAACAGCACTGCTGCCAGCAGAATGCCCACCTCGATGGCCACCACCAAGTCAAAGATCACGGTGAGGGCAAAGGTAGCGACCAGCACCAGAATATCGCTCTTGGGAGAGGATTTGCACAGCTTGACGAAGTTCCGCCAGCCGCTCATGTTGTACGCCACCTGGAACAGGATGGCTGCGATGCAGGGCATGGGGATCAGTTTCGCAAAGGGCATGAGGAACACCACCACCAGCACCAGGGTGATGGAGTGGACCATCCCTGCGATGGGGGTGCGTCCGCCGCTCTTGATATTGGCCGCGGTACGGGCGATGGCACCGGTGGCGGGGATGCCGCCGAAGCAGGCAGATCCGATGTTACCGAGGCCCTGTGCGATGAGCTCCATGTTGGAACGGTGCTTCGAACCCACCATACTGTCCGCCACCACGGCGGAGAGCAGGGACTCGATGCCCGCCAGGAGCGCGATGGTCACCGCGTTCATGAGCTGGGAACGGATCATGGTCAGGGAGAAAAGGGATGCATTCAGGGTAAGGCGCGGGAGTCCGGTGCGGATGTCCGTAAAGGCCTTCCCGATGGTATTCACATCCAGGTGTGCCAGCTCCACGATGGCAGCGGTGACGATGACCGCGATGAGGGAGCCGGGGATCTTCTTGAAGAACTTCGGCCAGATGATGAGGATCGCCAGGGACAGGGCCCCGATGAGCACCGCCATCCAGTTGATGGTAGAGAGGTTGGCTACGAGGGCTGAGATCTTCTCCGCCGTCTCGATGGGCTTCTCCCCGTGCTCGTAGACGATGCCGGTGAAGTCCTTGATCTGTCCGATAAAGAGGGTCACGGCGATGCCTGCGGTAAATCCGGTGGTGATGGTGTAGGGGATATACTTCAGCAGGTTCCCGAAGCGGAAAAATCCCATGAGGATCAGGAAAAATCCGGCCAGGATCGTTGCCACCATCAGTCCGTCGGTACCGTCTCTGGCCACGATCCCCGCCACGATGGTGGCGAAGGCTGCGGTGGGCCCTGCAATCTGCACACGGCTGCCGCCGAAAAAGGCCACCAGGAAACCTGCGATGATGGCGGTGTAAACACCTGCCTCAGGCCCCACGCCGGAGGCAATGGCCAGGGCGATGGAGAGGGGCAGGGCGATGATGGCGACGATGATGCCCGCCACGATGTCCTTTACCAGCTGCTCCTTTGTGTAAGTCTTCATGACCGAAAAAAGCTTGGGTTTTAATTTGTCCATGATAGTGTGGTCCTTCCGGATGATATCTTCTCGTCATGTCCCGGGGACATGCAGGGAGTATTTTAGGCGATGAAGCGAAAAATGGCAACCATAAAATAGACAGGGGTGCCGGAAAGCACCCCTGTCTGCGGATCTATGGCAATCGTTCCTGTGGCTTTGCGTTTACAGTGTATCGAACGGAGAAGCAGTGATTGCTACTTGCGGAATTGGGATCTGAGCGTTCGGATCGTATACGAGTATGAAATACATACCGGGGGAACCTCCCGCATTATCTGTTGCGGGGACATTGACTTCAAAACCACCATAACCCGCAAAGTTGATATTATTCTGCTGAACGGCAGCAAATCCCAGATTCGTTGTCAAACCCCTGTTGGAGAAAAGCCCTACGAGATTATTATCATCCCAAAGAGAGTAAACATGTACCGAGGTACCGACATAATAAAACGCAGGGACAGCGGTTGAATCGATGAAGTATTGTATACCCGTCTGTGACGTAGCATCTTCACAGGTCACCGCACCGGTAGTCTGATCAAACGTCATGCTGGTCGCATAATTTCCACCGGCATTCATATACAATGTCGTTGTATCCTGAACCTCATAAGCATGAATATAGATCTCAATATCTCCATAGGTTCCCGCAGGGATCGTATCGTTCATGGAATTGCCCTGATCGTCATAGTAGCCCTGTGTATAACTTCCGGCTCCGTTTGTGGGAGCTTCGAAGTGGGTCAAAGTCGGCAGGGTGATGTCCGTCTCTGAATAGGTGTAGGTCGTATCCAGCGTCACGCCCCAGACGGTAATGGTAGGAGATCCGGCCAGGATTGTATTCCAGGACGCACTTCCAAACTCATAATTGGTCTGATAGAAGGTGATCTGGAAGGTCTTGGCCGTAGCCTCTCCGTAAATGGTCAGATCTCCTGTCTGGGTGGCGGAGACTGCCGTCAGCGCCGCAGACAGTGCCGCATCGGAATACCAGCAATTGAAATCATACCCGTTGTGGGTAGGCACCGTCAGCGTCGCTCCCGTGCCGTAGGTATAAGTGGTGGGCAGGTTATACGCGGCCGGATCGAAATTCGCAAGGCCGGTGACATCGTAGGTGATGGCATAGGTAGCGGCAGTCGCCTGTCCGTAAAGGGTCACATCCCCGGTCCGGTTTGCAGCGATCTCGGTAATGGCGGCAGTCAGTCCCGCATCGGTATACCAGCCGGCAAAATTGTGGCCGGTGATGGCAGGGGCCGTGAGGGTAACTGCGGTTCCGTAGGTATACTCCGTGGGCAGATTGTAAGCCGCCGCATCAAAGCCGTTCACACCCGTCACACTGTAGGTGATAGCGTAGGTATTGTTGGTCACGCTGCCGTAGACCGTCACATCTCCGATCCTGTTCGCCGCAATGGCAGTGATGGATGCAGACAGGGCAGCATCGGAATACCAGCCGTTAAAGGTACGTCCTTCCAGCGTAATGCCGGAAAGGGTCGCGCCCACACCGTAGGTATAGGTGGTGGGCAGGTTATAAGCGGCAGGGTCAAAATCGTTCAGGCCGGTGACATTGTAGGAAATG
>JAILAF010000085.1 GCA_024681775.1 Lachnospiraceae bacterium | reverse complement strand
AGGCATCCGGCCGTTTCGGCCTTATTTTTCCAATCAAGATCATCAACTTTTGAACACGTTCACACCCTTTAGTCGTTTTGGAGAATTTTCAAGTTAACTTGTCTTGCCTTTCGGGATATTGGGGGAATCTTTTGCGGGAGGTATATGCGTATGGATCATAGCCTGAAAACATAGGTTCTTCTTGCAGTTGCGAATCATCAATGACTATAATAAAGGGAGAATGAGGCCAGACGGAACGAAGATTGGAGGGCCGATTAAAAGGAGACCTGTATGCCTACACCGGAAAAAGAATGGCCGATGGATCCTATCGGACGAAAGCTGCATGAAAAGGCGAAGAACCAGGGAAAGCCCGTTATCCTGGGGCCGCCACCGGATGTGCTGGAAATGCGAAAGATCCGGAAAAAACTAAACAAGCCGGAAGACCCGAAGAAGGAAACTCCGGATACGGATGAAAAAGAGAACAAATAAAAAACGACAAGGAATTTCTGATAACTATGTATAAAAAACTGATCCTGGGAGATCCCATCGATACGGAAGCAATCCTCTGTGAGGTACCCGCAGAAACGACAGAGTCGTCATTTACCGGAGTAGAAAAATCTGTTTCGTTCCTGAAGGATTTTACGATCTGCCGAAAAGGCCTCGAAACAAAGCCGGCAAAGGAAAATACCCGCGAGGCATGCACCGCGGATGAACCCACCGGTGAGATCATCCTCACCCGCACCCTCAGGGGCCGCGAGCTGGTCTACGGTCTGGGAGAAACCCTCCGGGGGATCAACAAACGGGGCTGGATCTATGTCTCCAACAATGCGGATGACCCCAATCATACGGAGGACAAACGCTCCCTCTATGCCTCTCAGAACTTCCTGCTGCTCTTTGGCGACGGCGCCGCTCAGGCCCTCTTCGTGGATGTCCCGGGGAAGGTTACCTTCGACGTGGGATACTCGGAGCTGAAAACGCTGGAGATCCGCATCGCATCCGCCGATGCCGCTTTGTACTATGCGGAAAGTGAAGATCCTCTCCTGCTCATCCGGGAGTTCCGTTCTCTCATCGGCAGAAGCTATCAGCCCCCGCAGTGGGCTTTCGGCTTCGGCCAGAGCCGCTGGGGGTATAAGACCGCCGCAGACATCCGGGAGGTGGCGGACCGCTACGCAGAGGCAGGCATTCCCTTAAGCATGATCTATCTGGATATCGATTACATGGATCATTACAAGGACTTTACCATCGACGAAAAAGCCTTCCCGGATTTCCCCGATTTCGTTGCGGAAATGAAGGAGCGGGGCATTCGTCTCATCCCCATTATTGACGCAGGTGTCAAAATGGAGAAAGGGTATCCCGTCTACGAGGAAGGTGTCAAAGGCGACTTTTTTTGCAAAAAAGAAGACGGCACGGATCTGGTGGCCGCCGTTTGGCCGGGCAGAGTTCATTTCCCGGATTTCCTGAAGAAGGAGACCAGAGACTGGTTCGGTGAGAAGTACCGCTTCCTGACGGAGCAGGGTATTGAAGGCTTCTGGAATGACATGAACGAGCCTGCCATCTTCTACACCGAGGATCACCTGCGGGAGGTCTTCGAAGAGCTGGATCGTTTCAAAGAGATGGAGGAGATGGACATCTGGTCCTTCTTCGCCTTCCAGGATCTCACCGGCAGCATCAACAACCGGCCGGAGGACTACCGCACCTTCTTCCACGAGTACAAGGGGCAGCGCCTGCGCCACGATCAGGTGCACAATCTCTACGGCTACTACATGACCAGAGCTGCAGGGGAAAAGCTCCGGGACCTGGTGCCCGGCGGCGAGTATCTCCTCTTCTCCCGTGCTTCCTACGTGGGCATGCACCGCTACGGCGGCATCTGGACCGGGGATAACAAATCCTGGTGGAGCCATCTGCTTTTGAATCTCCAGCAGCTGCCCGCCCTGAACATGTGTGGCTTCCTCTTTTGCGGAGCCGACACTGGTGGCTTTGGCGGCGACTGCACCGAGGATCTGATGCTGCGCTGGCTGGCCGTCAGCATATTCACGCCCCTCTTCCGCAACCACGCGGCCCTGGGCACCCGGAACCAGGAGCTCTACAGGTTCGAACAGACCGATACCTTCCGGAATCTCATCCGCCTGCGCTACGCCCTGATCCCCTATCTGTACGATACCTTTACCCGCGCCGCAGAGGAAAATGATCTGATCTTTACGCCCCTTGCCCTGGCGTACCCGTCGGACGAGCGGGCCCGCACCGTGGAAGATCAATTACTTGTGGGGGAGGCGCTGATGATCGCACCGGTCTATACCCAGAATGCCGCAGGTCGCTACGTGTACCTGCCGGAAGACATGACCCTGTACCGCTTCCGCAGCGTTACGGACTATGATGTCATCCCCCTCACCGCCGGGGACCATTACGTAAGCCTGGCGACCAGCGAGGTGGCAATCTATGTAAGACCCGGATATTCGCTGGAAGTCTCCGGGGAAGAATTCTCCATCACCGCAAACTAAGAGGGCAGGGAAACCATTTCGGCCCCTTCCCTGACAGCAAAAAACAAGGTCTCCGTCAGGAGGCCTTGTTTTTTACGCTTTTTCAGATCGTTATCTGGCTTCGAAGCACCAGAGCTGGTTTGCATCCTGCAGGTTCCACCACTCCAGGGTCACAGCCCCGGTGGCGGGATCGTAAGCGAGGGCCTTGTAAGGACCAAAGCGCAGGTACCCGTAGACGGCGCCGTCGCTTCCCACGCCTTCGGGGGCATCCCCCCTCTTAAAGTTCCAGCGCTGCGTGGCTACATCGGATGCAGGTCCTGCGGTGATGGCAGCGCCGGGGGTTGCCGACGCATCTGTCAGTTCCATCAGAAGTCCGTCTGGCAGACTGCCCTCTGCAACGTCAAAAAAGCGGACATAGAGAGTGTCATCGGTGCGGGAGGTTCGTAAGGTCACCTGGGTATCGCTCTCTCCTGCCCGCACAAGGTCGGTATCAGCATCGAGGTACAGGGCAGATCCCGAAAGTGTCCTCACAGAATATGCTCCATCCGGGATCCGGTCAGAAGGATAGATCTCCAGCTGCTGCTCGTAATAAGCCGTATCCCGCTGCGCCACAAGATTGTTGAGGGATGGGATCAGCTGCAGGTACACCAGGAGCGTCAGCAGAAGCAGGACGCAGCAGGAGATCACCAGGATCCGGAAGTTCTTTCCGTCTTCCTTCCCATGCAAAGACATTTCCCCCGCAGTCTCTCCGTCCCTTACTCCCCTTCTTCCGGCAGCTTCGGATCTTCCGCGCATTTTCAGCGCCATCTCCAGCGTCTGCGTCACTCTGCCCCATCCCACCACGAAGAGCGGGATCAGCAGGAGGAAGTAAAAGAGCATGTACTGGGCCTTGATCTCCCACACGGTGTGGAAGAGAAATCCTCCGAAGACCGTGATCATAAGGCCGTACCCGATGGCGGATTTGCGCCGTTCCAGCAGCGCATAGAGCAGCGCTCCCAGATAGATCAGAAAGGTATAGGCATTTAAGAGAGGCTCCGATGCCTTCGGCAGAGTAAAGAGCCGCCGCAGATAAGCGGGTTCATTTACCGTAGCGCTCTCTGCGCGGTTCAGCCAGTAGCCCTGGAAATCCGGATTTGTCCAGGCGGAAAGATTTTTCCCGCCGAAAAACCAGATGGTGTAAGCGCGGTTCCGTCCGAAGTTCCCCAAAAGCTCCCGGACCTTCGCCTGATTTTCCGCCGTCTGTGCCTCCACATCGAAGGCATTCCCATGATAGCTCTCGATATCATATCCATTGTGCCAGCCGTTAAATCGGTGGGGATTCTCCATCATCCCCATGGCCACGAAAGACCACATGGAGGAGCCTTCCGAAACCGTCACGCCTGTCACCGCCCGGGTCACCCCTCTGGCGATAGGGTCCTCCAGCAGCATCACCAGCACGATCCCCGCCATGGCAAGGAGGAGCAGCAGGTCCTTATGCCGGAGCAGCAGGAGCACCAGATAGACCAGCAAACCGATGAGAAAGACCAGGTAATTGCTTTTGAGCACCACGGCAAAATAGCAGCAGACCAGGGCAAGCACCAGGTCACACCACCTCTTTTTCTCAGCGAACGCATCCAGGAGAAGCAAGGCATTCATAACCAGGGACAGGCCGATGAGATTCCCGTAGGTAAAGGTGAGATAAAAGAACCCGGGGGTAAAAAAGACGGCAGCCATCAGCACCAGAAGTCCCACATGCGGCTTCCGCCCTGCCCGGTCGCAAAAGAGCACAAAGGCACGGTATAAAAACACCAATGCAACCACATTGCAGAGCTGGAAGAGCAGGTAATTGTTCGTACCCACCAGCTTCCCCAGGAAATAAAAGACCAAAATGATCCCCAGCTGGTTCGGATAGGTATCCGCATAGCCCCCGGGCATCAGGGCACTGTAATCCTTCTCCGCAAAGGCGTCCGCGATATGCACCACCCAGTACTGATCCGCCACCGGCTCCTTTTGCAGGATCAGCAAAAAAAGTGCTCCTGCAGCAGCCAGGGCCAGGAGGATCCCCCGCCTGAGCGAATTGCTGAACGCGGCGTCCGTATCCACCCGCGTAAGGAACGAACGCACCTGCGGAAGTCTCCCCAAAAACAGCAGAAAAGCCGCAAAAAGAACAGATCCCAGCAGATTCCCGGCCATGGAATCCGGCAGGAGTCCGACGCCTTCATCATAGCTTACCATAGCGGTCACAAAGCCGGAGCCAAGTACCAGAAAGGCTGCCACGGATGCGAAAAGCACCGTGATGCTCCCTTGTATTCCTTTGTCCACACACTCACACAGTTTCTTCATGTCTCCAAAACCTTACCCCGATCCGATGCGGCAGATTGCGTCTTTGCAATGCTGCTTCCGGTCGCCTGCATAATAGTTTTTTAATACTTATTTCCCGTGGAAATTATGGATTTTGGGGCATTTTCTATGGTAGAGTACATACAGAAAAGCCCGAAAATATCGATCGGAGAATCCCCTATGAAAATCTTTATCAAGATCCTGAAAGGAATGGGTATCGCCCTGGCACTCATCCTGTTTACTGCCGTGCTGGTCTTCGGATACCTGACCCTCACAGAGTACAGGCCCGCGGATACCGAGTCCGTCCCCATCACTACCGACACATCCGTCAGCAGCTTCCGGGCCATCGCTCCCGGTGACAGCATCAGCATTATGAGCTGGAACATCGGTTACGGTGCGCTGGGCGATAATGCGGACTTTTTCATGGACGGCGGAAAAAGCGTGAATACCGCGGATGAGCAGAGAGTCCGGGAAAACCTGACAAACATCGCGGATGCCATCGACAGGGTACGCCCCACCGTTTTGATGATGCAGGAAGTAGACATCTCCTCTTCCCGCTCACACCGCATCAACGAGCAGTCCTTCCTGGACAATCTCCTGGCGCCCTCTTCCCAGGCCTTTGCGCTGAATTTCAAAGTGGACTTTGTCCCCTATCCCATTCCGCCCATCGGCAAGGTGGAAAGCGGGATCCTGACCTTTACAGATGCGGAGATCACCTCCGCGGAGCGGCTCTCCCTCCCCTGCCCTTACCGGTGGCCGGTGCGGGTGGGCAACCTGAAACGCTGCCTGCTGATCACCCGGATCCCTCTGGAAGGCACGGACAAAGAGCTGGTGATGGTCAACCTCCACCTGGAGGCCTATGATAACGGCGAAGGAAAGATCGCCCAGACCAAAATGCTCCGCTCCGTCCTGGAGCAGGAAGCCGCAAAAGGAAACTATGTCATTGCCGGCGGCGATTTCAACCAGACCTTCTCCAACGTGGATATCAGCAACTTCCCGGTACAGGAAGGCATGTGGGCCCCGGGCATCATCGACAGAGAGGACTTCTCTGATTTTGTACTGCTGATGGACGATGGTACTCCCAGCTGCAGATCTCTGGACCGGGTCTACGCAGGTGCCAACCGGGACGCCTTCCAGTACTATTGCATCGACGGCTTTATCCTCTCCGGCAATGTGCGGGCCGATTCCTGCGGCGTCCAGGACCTGGATTTCGTCTCCACCGATCACAATCCCGTGATCCTGCGGGCGACATTGCTGCGCCCGGAACTGCCGAAGGACAACTGACAGATCCGTCAGATACAGCCCTGTCCCATCCGTTTTCTAGCGTCTGACTCCCAGTTTGGTCAGATCCGCTTCAATGCGGTTTTTCACCCAGCTGCGCTCTTCTTCCTTCGGCAGATAGTACAGATAGGATTCCAGTACCATCTCCATGGGAAGGCCGCGGCCCACGATCTTAAAGTTCACAAATCCTTTGTCTATATAGTCCGGCAGTTCCTCATTTGAAAGGAACGCCGGACGTTTTTTTGCCTCCTCGAAAGAAGGCACCTTCGTCCGGTTGGGGCAGGGGAAAGGCGTCCCCTTATCAAACCGCAGCTGGCATTCGCTCTCCGCTCTGTAGTGCTCCGCACGCCGGGGACATCCCGGGAAGCAGATCTCGTCCACCAGGATCTCGATCCGGTCTGCATAGGGCGTTAAGGCCTTCAGTGCGGCCTCATCGTGGTTCAGATCATAGTCCAGCACCACCAGGGCGTAATCCCGCTGCAGCTCCGCCATAACCCGGTCCATGTCAGTGATCCGCTTGGTGGTGGAGGAGATAAACGCAAATCCGGGGTAATTCGCCCGCAGGTACTCCTCCAGCACAGGCCGGTTTACCAGCACCTGGTTGGGCCCGCAGCTCGCCACCTCCATGATCAGGTTGCAATAGGTGTCCTGCAGATGCTTTTCCTCGATGAGGGAATTGGTCCAGGTGAAACGCACCGGTACCCCCATCCGGTTATAGGTACCGATGATCTTCTCCATATCCGAACGGGAGGTGAGGCCGAAAACAGCCCTGCCACCATTCCAGATGGCTCCCGGGAAGGTCCCGTAGACACTGCCCACGGCGTACCCGTCCCTGAATTTCTCAGGATATTCCTGCATCAGGTGCACGATGATCTGATTGAGATAGAAAAAAACGCAAAATCCGGGCAGATGCCAGAAAATCTTCCGATCCTGATCTCCCATAAGTCCTCCGATCACGCCTTAAGGCCACTTGGCCGGGCGGGGCTTGTTGACGGTGATGATCTTGTTCTCCTCCAGGTTCCGCAGCAGAAGGAGTCTCGCAGGGCCGATGCACTCGGGCTTTAGCATGTAATAGGAATAGGTCTCGATGAGGGAAAAGAGGTTGGCGGTACGTCCCTCGATCTTGAACTGGTTAATGCCTCGGGGAATATACTCATCCCAGATGGCATCGGGGTGGATCACCGTGGAATAGTCCTGGATAGTGAAGACACAGTTCTTGTCACCATACTCGCAATACCAGGGTTTGATGGGGATCCGCTTCTCCGGCGGCAGCTCACGATTTTTCAAAGCGATGCGCTGGTTCTCGGCGATGTTGCGATAATGTCCTCCCCGTCGCTCACAGCCGGGCTTGCAGAGGGTATTGATCAGCACCTCCAGGCGGGACTTGTCCTCGATCCCGTCGATAAGATCCCAGCGGCCGTTCATGTTGTAGTCCAGCACCACGGTCTTGTAATCCTTGGCCAGCTCCGCATTGATGCCGTCCACATCCCTGATCTCCTTGCAGGTGGAGCTGTTGATGGCAAAGGAAGGATAGACGTCGCGGATGTACTGCTCCAGGATGGGCGAGACCACGATGACCTCATTCATTCCGTTATCCGCTTCCTTCATACAGAAATTGCAGAATGGATCCAGCAGGTCCTCCTCCGTCAGAAGAGGGTTCGTAAAGGTATAACGGATGGGAATCCCCTGCGCATTCACGTTCTTGATGACGTTTTTGACGAATGCCGCATCACACTGGTCATGATAGACCAGGCGTCCCCCGTTCCAGAGGCTCAGCGGGAAGGTTCCGAAAAAGGATGCGATCTCCACCCCTTCACGGAAATATTCGGGATATTGCTTTAGGAGACTGGCCCAAAACATATTCAGCGGGAAATTATATCGGATGCCGGGTAAGTGAAATCTAGCTTTGACCATAATAAACCTCATGTAAGAAAAAAGGAGCGGCGCAGATGGCGCCGCTCCTCTACCAGTAAATCTTAGTTGAATGCTGCGTTAGCATCCTCGATGTACTGCTTCCAGGTGTCGCGGATAGCTTCAACCAGTGCAGAAACATCAGCATTGGGAGTAACAGACCAAACAAGATCGGGACCGATCTGCAGGTTGGGAACCAGACCGTGGTACTGGATCACACCATGCTCGGACTCCATCATCATGGTCAGAGTCTCGTCAACTGCTCTCTCATCGAAGCAGCCCTTACGGAAGGTTGCGAACTGGCCGTTGTAATCCTCGTAGCCAGCGGGAGCCTCGGTGTAGAGGTTCCAAGCGAATGCCAGCTTCCAAGCCTTGTCTGCATCGTAGCAAGCAGGGATTGCGATGGGGTTGTTGTTCCATACGTTAACATATGCAGCACCCTCGGTAGGAGCGGGGAACATAACGAAACCGCACTCGTCATCCATCTGGTCAACGATACCGTTCTCGTATCCCTCGTAAGCATCCTCAACCAAGAATGCTACGGTACCGGACTGGAACTCCTCCTTGTAGTAATCCCAGTTAGCTCCCTCAGGATCATGCTGGTCATACTTGGTGAAGATGTCTACAGTCCAATCAAGAGCATCCAGAGTCTTCTGATTCTCGAGCTCATAGGTGAAGCCTTCTGCGCCACTTCCGATGAAAGCGCCGCCGTTAGCTGCAACTGCAACGCTGGTCATGGAACCCTCGTTCAGGGTCAGGCCCCAAACGTCGATCTGACCATCGTTGTCAGTATCTCTCTGAACCTGAGCCATCATATCATCCCATGCCTGCCAGGTCCAGGTGCCATCTGCCTGCATATCGTAGATGGACTCGGGATCGATACCAGCCTCGGTAAGTACTCTCTTGTTGAAGTAGATACCGGTACGAGGCTCGGAATAGCCAGCGTACATAGCATAGGTGCCGCCGCCGATGGTGTAGTTCTCAGCAACCTTGTTGTTCTGGAACTTCGGCAGGGAGAAGTCAAGGCAGTCCAGAGTGGACAGGTCATACATAAGACCGCTGCCCAGTGCGGAGCCGGTTGCATCGGGTCTCAGAACCCAGATGTAGTTCTCGCCCTGGTCGCCGCCGGTTACGTAGTTTGCGAAATCCTCAGGAGTGGAACCCCAGTCGGAAATACCCTGCTGCTTGATGGTGAAGTTGTAGGTCTCCTGGATCCAGTCACGATAGTCGGCAACTGCCTCCTCGTAATCGTTGGTAGGCTCGGGAGCGATACCTTCAGGATCGGACCACCAGTCACGGATGATGATCTCCATGCCACCCAGGTCGATGGGGTTGCCGTCAGCATCCTTAATGACGGTGTAAGGGCCCTCTTCCTCAGCGGGCTCTGCTGCGGGCTCTGCTGCAGGCTCTGCTGCGGGCTCTGCTGCAGGCTCTGCTGCGGGCGCATCAGTGGTCGCAGGTGCGTCGGTAGCAGGTGCTTCGGGAGCGGGTGCATCGGTGCTTCCGCAGCCGACAGCGCTCATTGCCATTGCTGCAAGAGTGATAGCAGCAGTGACTTTCGTTGCGATTTGCCTTTTCATACTATAATTCCTCCTTTTAAACTTCCGGCTTTCGCCGATGAACATTATATAGACCGCTTGCGGGCGACCATCCCGCTCGCGAGATCTACCACAAAATTTGGATATCAAGATTCTCAAACTCTCTACATTCAAAATTTTGATGAAATCATGGATGATTTCTATCTCATTTTGGGATTGAGCGAAGCATGGATGCTGAGCGCCCAAAATGTGATGACTACATCTTGATACCCGTCGAACTGATGCTCTCCACGAAAGATCTCTGTGCGAAGAGGTACAGGATCAGGAGCGGAGTGATCATCATCAGGGTTCCGGTGGAAAGAAGCATGTTGGAGTATCCGACGGAGATACCACCGCCACCGCCGCCACGCAGACGGATCAGGAATGCGGCCAGCTGGTCAACAAGGCTGGCCAGGGAGGTACTCAGCAGTCTCCTGCCGCCCAGGAACATCTTGGAGTAAAAGCTGTCCGTCCACTGCCACACGAAGGAGAACAGGAAGCAGGACACCAGAATGGGCTTTGCTTCGGGAAGCATGATGCGCACGAAGGTCTTAAAGGTACCGCAGCCGTCCACATATGCCGCCTCTTCCAGATCTCCGGGGAGATTGCGGAAGAACTGACGGATCAGGAAAATATACAATCCGTTCTTCAGTCCGGTACAGCCCGCACTCATCAGATAGTAGGGCAGGACAGAATTCCTAATGTTTATTGTATCGCCTGTGATGAGTTTTATCAATCCTAAAATGTCAAAGAAGCGGAAATGCAGGTACAGGGAAGTAGCGATCGTCTGCGGGGGAACCAGGATGGTCGCCATAACACATGCAAACCAGAACTTCTTCAGTGGGAACTCAAACCGTGCGAATCCATAACCCACGATGGTGCACATGCACACCTGCAGGATGGCAATGGTCAGAGAGATCACGAAGGTATTTTTCAGACCTTCCTTGTATCCCATGAGCTGTGCAGCCAGCTGATAGTTCTCGGTGGTGAACTCCGAAGGAATGGAGATGACCACCGGATTGTACAGATCCGCCTCCTTCATGAAGCTGACGGAGATCTTGTTGAAGATGGGCTGCAGGATCAGGAAGCACATACCGAAGAGCAGGATAAAACGAGCCAGTGCCACTCCCATTTCCATGATCTTCTTTTGCAGCAGGTAGCCGCCGGACCGCTTATTTCTCTCCCAGAAAGTTAACTGTCCGGGCTTGGCCGTTTTCGTCTTAGTCATAGTAATACACTCCTCTTGAAATGATCAGCGATGTGATTCCCACAAATGCCAGGATGATCAAAAAGTAGATCCATGCCATTGCGGAAGCGGGGCCGTAATTCAGGTTGATGATCATGACCTCCTGAATCTTTTTGATGACCTCGTTGTCCGTACGCATACTGAAATCAATAACGGTGTAGAACCAGTTCACCAGGAACAGGTTGCTGATCATCGGGAAGGTGATCTTCCACAGGCTCTCCCATGCGGTACAGCCCTCAATGTCCGCAGCCTCGTACATACTGGAGGGGATGGTCTGCAGACCGGACAGGAAGATGATGATCTGAATACCGGAGGCGATGGCCACATCATAGATGTTATCGATGACTTCGAAGACTTCCTCGAAGGCTCTCGTAGCTACGCCGGCGGTTCGGAGGATATTCTCCAGCGCGTCCGTGACACTGACACCGGAAGCGGCTTCCTCCATCAGATTCGCCATATTTGCCATCAGCTGGTTATCCGATTCCAGACCGATGATAACACCGGAGGAAAGAATAACGGGCAGGAAGAAGATGGCTCTCACCAGTGCTCTTGCGTGGAACTTCTGGTTCAGGATCAGTGCCACAAAGAAGCTGAACACGATGATGGCCAGGGAGTAGACGATCATTCTCGTGATCTCTTCCACCAGCAGTCTGTTATACTCCGGATCCACACGGAAGGCGAAATAGTAGTTGGTGAGCTTACTAAAGGTCAAGACAAAGCTGCCGGACCCCACCTCCACATTGCAGAAGCTCATGTAGAGCGACTGGAAGAAGGGCTTCACCATAAAGGCCAGGAAGCCTATGATGAAGGGCAGGATAAAGAGATATCCCGACTTTGCCTTTCTCTTCTGCAGTCCCACGTATTTTTTCCGTTTCGTTTGACTCTTCATACTGTAACCCATTTCCTCATCTCCGACTCCGCTTTGGCGGATCGGTCTTTTGCGTAAGTCTTTATCTTACCACCAGGTAATCTCTTGCGGGAACGGTGACACCGTCCGCATCAAAATCATTGTAGCCGTAGTTGACATAGACCTTGGTACCGTCCTCGTATTCGGTCAGGGATACGGTTTCGGACAGGTTGTCATGTCCGGTCATTTCCTGGTTAAAGGTATGACCCAGCTCCGCATTATAGCGGCTGTAAAGTGCGATGGCATCATCACGCCAGGAGTCGTAGTTTGCTCCGTAGTACTCGGGATAGAGGGTCTTCTGCGTTGCGAATGCGGTCTCCTTCATGAAGGTGAAGAGCAGGCCCGCACCGTACTCAGCACTGTAGAGCATCATGGTCTCGGGATCTCCGCACATATTGATGGCGGAACCGGTGTAGTTCACATAGCCGTGAAGTGCCATCTGGTAGAAGGGAACATACTCATCCAGGATGGTGTACTCACTGCCGCGCAGATCCATCTCGGTCACCATGTCTGAGTACACAGCCGCATACTCATTCCCCATGTTGATCATAATGTCCTTGCCCTGGCTGTCCCAGTTTTTGAACTGCTCCTGCTGGAGTTCCAGCTCAGCCTGACGGCTGACGTAATTCTTACGGTAGTAGTCGGAGGAAAGGTCCTTACCGTTGTCCTCGAAACAGACACCGGTGCCGATCTTATCGGTAAATCCTACCAGGTTCTCCGCCATCTTGTTGATGAGGGGCGCATGCATCAGGTAAAAGCTCTCGGCGCCTTCTCTTGCCTGGTAAGTGATGTGGCTGTACTGGTAGAGCTCTGCTCTCTCCTTGGAGATGAACTTTGCTGCATCCCGGAAGGAGTTAAACCCGTTCACCAGGTGGCTGTCATAAGCGTACTGGGTCACGCCGTTGAGGTACAGAGGAATGCCCAGGCTGTCCGCCGTGGCTGCCAGATTCTTCAGATCCCCCTTGCCACCCAGGTCGGAGATCACATTGACCTTCTTCAGGATCTTCTGGTTCACACCGCCGTTGCACCAGCCGGTGAGCTTTGCATCGATGTTGACGAAGCCGTTTGCCGACAGGTCTGTCAGGATCTCTCCCGCCTCATCAAAGGTGGTGAGCTTCAGCGGGCGGGATACGGGCACGCCCACGATCTGCTTGACCTTGTCGATGGCGCCGACGATCTCAACCGCAACGGGAGCGGCCGTATCGGTGTTCTCCACCATGGAGCCGTAATTGTCCTTCAGGTAATCCCGGTATGCCACTGCCATATCGGTGTATTCACCGGAATCCACAAAACGATATCTCTGGACCAGGGAGCCCTCCGGGAGCTGCCACAGGTACTCATACACGTCGGAAATAGAGATATCACCGACATCATACTGCTCTCTCGTACACATGCTGTAGATCGCATTGACGAAGTTGAAGCTGTGGTTCTTGCCTGCGATATCCGCCTGCACGGAAGCATAGCTTCTGCCATCCTCCAGGATGCACAGGAAGGAATCACTGCCGTCGGAGATACCAAACACGTTATAGTAAGCTCTGGTATTGTGGACCAGCTCCTTACGGGAAAGAGCCATGTCCCAACCATAGATATTCGCGTAGTAGGAGTTCTGGGAGACCTTGCCGTTGTTAAAGTTGATCAGCGCTCCGCCACCCTCGGGAACCAGCATATAGCCGGTATCATCCTTGCCGCCTGCTCCGAAATAAGGAAGGGGCGTCACGGTGTAGAGATGGTAATCGGACTTGTACTCCATCTCCTCCATGGGAAGCTCAACCACCAGATCATTGCCCTCCAGGCGGTAGATCATATTGATGTTGAACACGGGCTTGTCGGAGACGCTTTCGGAAAGGTCGTTCTCCTTGTCCGCCAGCAGATCATCGTAAGTGTAGCCTGCCTCTGCAAAGTACTTCTGCAGAGTCTTCTTCACATTCTCCTTGGTAGAATCACGGAGCACATAGATGACGGTCTGATCGACCATCGGATAGCTTGCACGCAGATCCTCAGCCAGCTCCGGGTTCTTCTTCAGGTCACTCTTCTTCAGGTTGTTGATGTCATATTCCTTGTAATAGTCCTGGGTCAGGTTCTTACCCTCTTTGGACATGGCGGAGGTCCACTTTTCAAAGTCCGCTGCGGACACCACGGGAGGAATGACATATTCGCGCTCCACATCACCGATGCTGTAAAAGACCTTGATATAGTCGTCGCCCTGCTCGATGTTATAGACACCGTTCTCGATACTGAAGGCCTGGGTATTGTAAGGAGTCTCCAGACCGTTCACCAGGGAATAGCTCATCAGCAACGTGGACTGCAGCTTTTTGCGTTCCTCGGGAAGGGCTGCGGAATCACCCTCCGCGCCTTCGGGATTGGAGCTCCACACCTTGCCGCTGGACTTTACCTTCAGCGTAAACTGGGTAGTGGCCGCATCCATGGTAAGGATCAGATTGTCGTTCTCCAGGACGTATTCATCCTGCTCCCCGGCGTATGCCTGGGGCTCGATGATCTCCGGCTCTTCTTCCTTTCCCTGATAGGTGATGATGGCAAAGATCGCACCTCCGATGATGGCAAGCATCACCAGAGGGAAGATCATTCCCTTCAATCCTTCTTTGATCTTATTCCTGCGCTCAACCTGATCTTCCGTGAGCTTCTTTTTTGCTTTCTTAGCCTTGGTATCTGTACTCATGGTCTCTCCCATTTTTCAATAATCCGGTATAGTCTTGGGCCCGGCGTCACAACCGGAACATCAGCTCTTTTCCGAGGGAAATGAAATAAGCAACACCCTGGGAGATCATGCTGAAGAAGATCATCAGGATGAACACCATGACCAGCATTGCGAAGAGGCTGGCGACGGTGAACAGGATATTCTTGCCTCCGGAGAACTCGTGGATCTGCCCCATGGCCACCACCACCAGGATTGCCGCATATACCAGCGATAACGCACTGATGACCGTGTAGAATTCCGCTTCATCCACCGTGACAAAATTACTGAAGATCATCAGGGGGAACTGCACCAGCGGGTAAGGAGCCATCGCATAGCAGGTAGCCATATAGACCTGTCCGAGACGACCCTTGCCGTCAAACAGTGTGGTGAGTGCCCAGTTTCCTACGACCCAGAGGGCGAGGGGGAACAACACACTGGCCAGGTACAGGAAGATGTTCAATTCCTCCCAGTAAACGGTCAGAAAGATGAAACTGGTGTAGCGCAGCTTCATGATACGAATGATCAGGGTCAGTACCAGGATGGTATTGGCCGCCGCATAGGTACCCCGTTTTTCGTGGGTCAGATCCCAGAATCCGTCCAGCGGATGGGACATGCAATAGAGGGAAAACTTCAGGGAATCCTTATATTTCTCCCACTTTGCTCTACGAGGAGTCATCTCCTGCTGTTTTGCTGCAATCATAAATTCATCTCCTGTATCTTACTTCCGGAAAATATCCGCTTTATCAATCTCACGCTTGATGGATCTTACTCTGCCGATGATCATGGGAATCAGGAAGACCGCCACCAGAACGATCACGATGACAGTAATGTGTTCCTCGACCCATTCCTTACGGTACTGCTTGTATGCTTTGGACCAGTTCTCGTCGTCGTACTTGACCTCAAAATAGTCCATTGCCTCATGGTAGCGCTCCTGACGGAGCAGGGAACGGCCGATACCGATATAGGCTAGATCATAGTTGCCGTTCAGTGCCATCACCTTCTCCCAGGATTCACCGGAGAGCGTGTAATTACCCTGATCGAACTCTTCGATGGCCTGGTAGACCAGATTGCCGAATTCGGTGGTGGTAAAGATGGTAATGGAATTGTCCAGATTGTCCAGCACAAAGAGGTCATGCCCCATGTGCTCGATGGAGATGGGGCTCCGGAAATAACCGTCCATGTTACCGTTGCCGCCGAAGGCAAAGACCAGAAGTCCCTGATCGTTGTAAGCAAAGCAACGCCCGCGGTTATTGTCCAGGCAGACATAGATATCATTGTCAAAGACCGTGATGTCCTTAAAGAGGGAAGGACCGGTATGACCTGCCGCGGTACCCATGTACAGGTCACCGTAGGGCTCCTCTTCACCGTTCCTGACCAGGATGTCATTTCCCATCAGGTTCAGCTTACGGACCGCATCCGCCTGACCGGATCTTAAGTCATCGGCGGTAACGGAGGAATTGGTCGTGTAGATAAATCCTTCGTAGTCAATGTAGATGTTGGAGTACTCGGTAGGAACGAAGTTTTCCATCTGAGCCAGCTGCTCCTGGGATGCCAGGCGCTTCCAGATGTAGTCCGTCCACTCATAGGTAACGGGGGTTGCACCCACGAAACCGGAGAACACTCCGTCGGGCTCGTACTTCAGCAGACCCTTGTTGATACCGGATGCGATGCAATACACACGATCCGCGGTATCAATGACGATCTTGGTGGGATAGAACACCAGGTCCGCATCCAGGGTGCTGTCATCGGGCTTTGTAAATTCCATCACATAGTTCAGATCCGGATCCAGCTTCAGGATGCGGGAATTGTTCTGATCTGCGATGAACATATAGCCCTCATCATCGATTGCCACATCCATGGGAGTGTTGAAGGTATTGGGACCCTCTCCTCCCTTAAAGGAATCGATGATCCTGGTAACGGTCAGGGTCTCGGTATCCTCTCTGAGGATCTCGATGATCCGGTTGTTGCCGGTATCCACCAGATAGAGGTAATCACCCTTCGTATAGAGTGCCTGAGGATTCTTCAGATTCACATCCAGTCCCAGATCCACGCCGGTATACACTCTGCATACCGTGTACAGATCGGCGGAGTCCTGCACATCTCCCCAGTAATCGTAATTGTATGTATAGCCGTGCTCATGAGCTGCAGCCTGCCCGGTCATGGGAATGCCCAGAAGCATTACCGCAACCGCCGCAAGAGCGGCGCCTGTTCTCACAAGTTTATTCCTCATAAAGTACCTCTTTCTCAATCTCACGATTCCTATCAATCCTTCAGACCGGAGCTTGCCATTGTCTCGAGAATCTGGCTCTCGGAGAAGATGAAGATGAAGATCGGGACGACCATGACCACAACCAGGACGGCTGCAGCCTGACCGGTTCTGGCGATACCTCCACCCTGGATCTGCTGCAGAGCATAGACCAGCGTTTTCTTTTCCTCGGAATAGATGTAGGTGGCTGCCTTGTTGTTCCACAGGCCCTGCACGGAGAAGATGATCAGTGTCATCCATGCAGGTTTTACGTTAGGCATCACGATACCGCTGAACACTCTCCACTCGTTGGCGCCGTCGATCTTGGCCGCCTCGATGAGGGAGGTGGGAAGTCCTTCCATGAACTGCTTCATCAGGAAGAGTCCCATAGGGGAAGCAAAGGCAGGAATGACGATGGACCAGTAGGTATCGATCCAGCCCAGCTTGTTCAGGATCAGGTAGTTGGGGATTGCGGTAACATAACCGGTAAACATCATGGCCACGGTGATAATCTTGAAGAAGGTCGGTCCACCGGGGAACTCATATTTTGCCAGCACGAAGGCACCCATGGAAGCAACCAGAAGGTGGCCCGCAGTTCCGACTGCCGTGATGAACACGGTATTGAACAGGTATCTGGAGAAAGTCACCCAGGACTTGCCCATGGTAACAAACAGATCCGAGAAGTTATCGGTGGTCGGATGCTGTGCGAAGATCCTGGGCGGGAAACGGAACAGCTCGTCCAGAGGCTTCAATGCGTTACTGACCGCAAAAATGATGGGGAAAGCCATAATAAAGGCAACGATCAGGAGGAAGAGGAACAGGAAGACGTCGCCTGCGATGGACCGGTTCGGCTTTCTCCTCTTGATCAGGGGCTTGCGATATGGCTTTTCTTCTACTTGCTTGTTTTTCTTACTCATATCAGGTACCCACTCTCCTTAACAGACTCTGAATTGCCTTGTTGCACAGGATCATCATCAGGAACAGGATGGTCGCGATGGCGCAGGCATAACCCATCTCGAAACGGGAGTAACCGTAGTCAAACAGGTGCGTTACGATGGTTCTTGCTGCGTAATCCGTACTGGGATATCCGCAGAGGGCCATGGTGACATCACAGACACCGAAGGCCTGGGTGATGGACATGACCGCGCCAAACATCAGCATGGGCTTCATGTTGGGCAGGGTGATATACCACAGCTCCTGCCAGCGGTTCTTGATACCATCCATGTAACCTGCCTCAAACTGGGACTTGTCGACGCCCTGGAGACCTGCCACGAAGGAAAGGAATCCGGTACCGAGGCTCATCCACAAAATGACCACCATACAGATGGGAAGCATCCACTGAGGATTGATCAGCCAGAGGATCGGCGCATCGATGATACCCCAGTTTATGAGTAGCGCGTTCATGTGTCCGTATGCGTCGCCGCGGAAGAACACGGAGAAGATCACGTAGCAGTTGCCGGCGATGGAAGGTGCGTAGAACACGATAACAGCTACGCTTCGGATCCAGCGGGGCAGCTCGTTGATCAGCCAGGCGAACAGGAAGGACATGATATATCCCAAAGGTCCCGTGATGACAGCGATCATGAAGGTGTTTTTCACACCGGTCAGGAAAATGTCATCCTCCAGGATCAGACTGATGTAATTGGACAGTCCGATGAAGCGGGGCGGCTCCAGGATGTTGTAGTAGGTGAAGCTGTAGTAAATGGAAGCTACCACCGGAAATACGAAAAACATCGTGAAGAGGATCGCATAGGGTGCCAGGAAGAGATAACAGTTCTTGGCGATCTTCGCCTTTTTCCAGGCAACCTGTGCATTGTGCTTTCGCAGGGCCACATACTTTTGCAGGTACTCTTTCATTCCCTTGTCTCCTTTGGACATTTGCAGATCGTGGTTCGAGAGATCTTATTCACCGTAGACCGGCATGCCGAACTCCTTGCGCTTCTTGGTGATCTCCTCATCGATCTTGATGGAGTAGTCAATGATGGTCTCACGGGAGTCATCCTTGTCGTTGATCACCTTTCTGATGGCATTGGAGATATGTCTTCCGGTGAAGTAGCCGCCGGGCACCTCGCGGATGCCTACGGTCTGATCCCACTGCTCATTCAAAACAGCGATGTCATCCATGCTCCAGGACAGGTTCGAGAAGGCGTCTCTGTTGGCGGTGGCATATCTTGCGGAGGATCCCAGCAATGCCTCGATCTCACGGCCGAAGCGGACCTGGGTCTCGGGCTGTGCCCACCACTTCATGAACTCCCAGGAAGCCTGGCGGAGGTCATCATCCTCGGTAGCGATCATCATGGTTGCGGAACCGGTGATGAAATCGGAACGGTCAATGTAGGTATTGCCGTTTGCGTCGGTGTACTCGGTGCCGGGGATCAGGGTGAAGTCCCACAGACCGCGGATCTCGGGTGCGGATACCATCAGGGTATTGTAGATGGAATATGCTGCAATACCGATGGGCATCTCACCGGAACGGAAACGGCTGACGAAATCGTAAACGGTAGGGATACCGTAGTCGTTAAAGTAGCGGACATAATCATCGAATGCCCGGATACCGGCCTCGGTGTCCACCATGGTCTTGGTACCCTCTTCGTTGTACATGTCTCCGCCGTACTGGAAGAGCAGCGAGAAGTACATGGACAGGTCGGGCACGTTGGACATGACGGATGTGGAAGCTGCGGTCGCACCGCTGCTGCCGGCTGCAGTAGGAATGCCGATGGAGAGGTTGTTACCCTGAATGGTGGGCAGCATCTCGATCAGTTCCTGCCATGTCTGGGGTACTTCCAGCTCCAGTTCCTCCAGGACGTCCTTGCGGTAGAACATCACGTTGAAGGTCTGGGTCTCGGGGATGGCGTAAATATGGCCGTCCAGCGAGTACTGCTCATAAGAGCTGGGGGAGTAGTGAGAAAGAACTTCCTTGTAATCGGGGAACTGGGTCAGGTCTTCCACCGCATTACGAAGCGCGTAGTTCACAGGCTGGTCCGCGCCGATGGAAAGGATGACATTGGGTCCTCTTCCTGCCATAACGGCGTTCATGACAGCGCCGGGATCGACGATCTCAACGTTGACGGGGATGTTGGTATTCGGAATAAATGCATCATCCACCATCGCCTTCAGGATGGTACCCTGATCACGTCCGGTCAGGACCCATACCTTCACGATGTCCACATCGCTGTCCTCGTCGTACACATCACCGACGGCATTGTAATCTACATAGAAGGAAGCTGCGAAGCTCTTGATCTCGTGCCAGAACTTTGCAAGTCCGCTTGCTCTGTCATTGTTGGGTGTTACGGAATCACCGTAGATCTGGAGGTAGTCGATATCCAGCTTGGTCTCGCTCATGGTCAGGGAAGCGGTGCCCAGTGCGGTGATATTGTCCTTAAAGGTGGTAAACTCGGTGGTGATCTTCTGGGGCTTTGCAATGAAACGCTCCAGCTGCTGTGCCACGGTCTGTGCGGTAGCGATCTGGTCGGTCTTCTGTCCGCTGTACCGCTCCATATCATCCACGATCTTGTAGAGGCGCTTTGCCTCCAGCTTCATGGCATCCATGATCTCGGGATAGGAAGTATCGATATGGTAGTCGCGGTAGTGGTCAGGGTTTGCACCGGTGTAGACCAGGATGCGACGGTAGATCTGATTCAGACGGTAGGTGGAATCCTCCAGCTCCTCCAGAATCTGCCCCATACCGCCAAGGGTTGCCTCCAGGCGGATGGTGTGATCCCCCGCCTCCAGGTAGACGGAGTAAGGATTGCCTTCCTTGTCGCCCAGCACCAGGCAGTTCCAGTCATTCTCATAGGAGAAGGAAACCTCTTCCAGCTCCTGGAAGGGAATCTCGCCGTCGATGAGGACGCTTCTGTTGGAGACCAGACCTCTGGAATAGTTCTGGCGGCCCTTTATCATGAAGTGGTAATAGCCGCTCTCGGGCACGTTGAAGGCCCACTCGATCCACTGGCCGGAGCTTCTCCAGGTATCGCCGCCCACATAGTTCAGGATCGTGGTGGTCACGGAATTGGGAACCGTGGAAGGAGAAGATCTGTCATATTTTGCATAAAGGGAAGACTCGGAACGGTAAATGGATTCCTCGCCCTGAATGATCTGGGAAAAGCTGCTTGCCGCGCCGCTGCCGGAAGCAGTCTGAGAGGCGATGTACTCCGCGTAGGAGGGCTTTTCCTTCACACCGAGGATCTGCAGACCGGAGAGAACCATAGGCTCATTCTCCGCATCCAGGGTGATCTCGTTTTCGCCCTTTTCGAAATAGAAAAGAAATGGATCGATGATATAACCCATATCATCTTTGAAGTAAGCACTCTGCCAGTCGAAGACCTCGACCTGGCTGGGACGGATCTCGTTGCCCTGATTATCGATCCGCTTAGCGGTAGCATCGGTCCAGATGCGGGTGAAGGCGATGTTCTGCGCATCATCGAAAGGATACTCGCCGTTGATCCTGACGCCGCGCTCGGAAGCCACGCCTCTGGATTCAGGGATCAGGTAATCCATGTGGATGTTGTAGAGGCCGCTCTCGGGGATATTGACCTTCCAGGTCACCTCGGAGCCGATGCCGGTATAAAGAGCCTTATCAACGCCCTCATACTCGGAAGTCTCGTACACCTCGCCCTCTCCTGCCGTCTCGTAGGAGAACAGATCCACCGTGATGTCTGCGGCAGGCTTCGCTGCATCCGCATGCTCATTCAGGTAGCCGGTATAGGTGCCGGTCCTCTCCATGCCGGCCACTTCTCTGCTGAGATCCTCGCCGGCATATTTATTCTCGAAATTCTCTGTTCCCCTCATGGAAAGCAGAACGCAAAACAGTACGAAAACGGCCAGCACCGCTACTGTAATAAGAATCTTTCTGGCAGTCTGTTTCATACCTACCTCCACTCTGTCTTAGTAAATACCCAAAAAGCCGGTTTCGGCTGATAGTCTCCGTCGAACAAAAGAGGGCACTGGGGAAGACCCGTCTTGTTGCCGCCGCCGATGTTGGAGCGGCTCTGGAGCCAGGAGTAAGGATCGATGGTGCCCCAGAAGGTCAGTCCCGTTACGTTCACATCCCCGGATTCCATTGCGGAATGCAGGGCAAAATACCAAAGGTTGTACTTCTTCGCCTGTGCTTCATACTCGGCCTGAAGGGAATCGGCGCTTCCGTCATAATCGGAGCTCGCGGACACATCCCACTCGGTGATCTGCACATTGCCCACCACACGGCCGTAGGCCTTGGCGGATGCGTTCACCGAATCCATGGTAGGAGAATCCATTCCGTAGTGCCCCTGCATACCCATGGCAGAAATGCGGGTACCCTCGCCGGGCGCTCCCTCCTGCTCCTTGATCTCGGTCAGGAGCTTCGTGATGGTAGCGCGTTTTACGGTCACACACTCGTTGTAGTCATTGTAGTAAAGTTCCAAAGACGCGGGTGCGTATTTGTTCGCATATTTGAATGCGTTGATGATATACTGCTCGCTCTGATAGACGTGCCACCAGCTGGAATTGCTGCCGTGGCGATCCTCATCCAGAGATTCGCCCGCGTTCTCCGCATCTGTGCGGAAGCCGCCGGAATCGGAGACCGCTTCGTTCACCACATCCCAACCGTAGAACAGATCCCTGTACTTGCTGTCCTCCCCCGTGAAATGTGTCAGGACCTCGCGGATGTACCATTCCAGCCGCTTGTCCATCTCCTCGGCGCTCACGTAGGGCTTCTTCTTATCGTAATCCTCGTGGAAAAACCACTCCGGCGTCTGAGAGTGCCAGACAAGAACGTGTCCCCGAACCTTGATCTCACGATCGGGATTTGCCTGATTCCATTCCAGGATGCGGTCCAGCATCCCTTCAACCGTGGAATAGGTAAGAACGGGAACAACGATCTCCTCTCCGTTCAACTCCGTCACGGTGGTTCCGGGACATTTGCCGACGCTGTAGCCCACCAGGGCGTCGGGCTTTAATTCATTGCCGAAGGTGACTGCATTAAAATGGGTGGTCAGGATCTCCCAGACACCTTCGTCCTTCAATTCATTACCGGTCACTGCGCAGCCGATCCTGCACCCCATAGCCGCTCCCACGGTATCCCGCAGGGCAGGGACCACATCGCTCTCCGCGTCGACCTCTCCGGTCGCATCGCCGGTCTCGGCTTCCTGATCCGTCTGCTCTCCTGCAGTGCTCTGATCCGTCTCCGCCGGGGCCTCATCCGCGGTCTGCGTGGCAGGCTCGCCCGTTCCTCCGGTGCTTTGTCCGCCTGCCCCGCATCCTGCAAGCAGTACTGCGGCGAGACCCAAAGCAGCCAACCGGAACCCTTTTTGATTTCTACGCATAACCTCACACCATAAACTCATAAAACGATTATAAATTTTGAAGTCGTTTATGACTTCTCAAAAATTGCTAATTGCTCTTTATATATTGCTTTCCAATATCCAAATATACAAGTTGTTTTTTGTGCACACTGCACAAGAAAACCCTTTTGGTTTCGAAAAGATGCTCGGGAATGAAGCACTTTGGGGATCTTTGAATTCATTTAATTAATCATTGAACAGGTTAATTTTTCTCTAATCGTTTTTTATTTGAAAAAATGTGATATGATATTTGCATTATTTGAGAAGTCATGACGACGGAGGATCCCCCCATGGCAGAAAAACAGGTCAATGCAAACAACTATTACAAACGGAACAAGGACTGGGCCGGCCGGGTACTGCTGGACGACGAAGAGATCCAGATCGTCCCTTCGGACCAGCCCCTGCGCGTCTTTCTGAACCGGGAGTCGGTAGGCTTTCTGCCCCACAGACACGATGCCTTGGAGATGATCATGCCGACGGAAGGCGACTACGATGTCACTGTCCTGGGCAGCACACATCATCTGCAGCCGGGACACATTCTGGTGATCCCCTCCCAGACCACTCACAGCATCGATGCCCCGGAGGGAGGACAGCGTTTCATTTATATGGTAGATCCTTCCATCTTCAGCATGCTGCGGGGGTACTCCAGCGTGAACTCCCTCCTGGCCAGAAGCATCTGCGTCACTCCCGAAAGTCATGCTTCCATCTATCACGAATTCGTCCAGCTCCTGGCCCGGGTCCGGGAGGAATACATCGCGGAGCGGGAGTTCTGTGACTATGCCATCTACGGGGATCTCTTCCGTGCTTTCATGCTGCTGGCCCGGTATGAGCTGGGCCGGACGGATCTGTTCAGCGACAGCAAAGAAGAAAAGCGGCGGGAGTACATCTCGAAGCTGCAACAGACTCTGGACTACATCGACAGTCATTTTACCGAGCACTTAACACTGGATTTCATCGCACAGTACAGCGGTTTCTCGAAGTTTTACTTTACGCGGCTCTTTAAGGAGTACACGGGGCGAACGGTTTACGAGTATCTGCAGGACAAGCGGGTATATGCGGCGGAAAAG
>JAILAF010000073.1 GCA_024681775.1 Lachnospiraceae bacterium | reverse complement strand
AGACTCCTGTTATTGTTTGCAATCCTCTTCCTGATCTGGGCCCTGAACCCTGCGAATGGCCTGGTGCTGCGGGAGTATGGCGCTACGACGAGAAAAATAGCAACAGGTGTTGCCATTGCTTTGAACCTGATCCTCTTCCTGGTGATGGTTCGCTGGGGCGCGGCTTTTCTGCACCCGGTCTGGTCCTATCATTACCAGTACCAGGAGCTGGCCCGGTCCATTTCGGAGGGGCATCTCTGGATCGATGTGGGGAGTGAGGACCTGAAGTCGGCGCTGGCTGCCATGGACAATCCTTATGATTTCCGGCTGCGGCTGGGCACGGTGCCCGGCTCCGAGGAGGTCTGGGACACCAGCTATTTCGGCGGCAGATTCTATGTTTATTTCGGGATCGTTCCCGAGCTCCTGTATTACCTCCCCTGCTATCTGCTCCTGCATCGGGACTTCCCCACCTGGGTGGGGGTCTTCCTCTCCGGCGGTCTTGCACTGGTGGGGGCGTATATGCTGGTGCTGCGGCTCTGCGCGAAGGCCTTCCCCCGGATCCCGCAGATCTGGCGGCTGACCCTGGCGGCGATCCTTGCTAACAGTGTAAATTTCCTGATCGCCATGCTCCACGCGGATCTGTATTACCTTCCCATCATGACGGCCATGGCCTGCGTCTTCTGGGGATTTTTCTTCCTGCTGGAGACGAGAGTGCGTCTGGAAGAGGGGCGTGGGGCCGCAGGATGTGCCTGCCTGGGAGGCTTTCTTCTGGCCCTCACCGCAGGGTGCAGACCCCAGTTTCTGGCTTCCAGCCTGTTGCTGATTCCCTTGTTTTGGAAGGAGACCCGTGCTGCCTTCGGCAAGGATGGAAAAAAAGAGCGCTCCGCACTCATTGCTGCGCTGATCCCCTACCTGGTGGTGGGCGTGCTTTTGATGATCTACAATGCGGCCCGCTTCGGCTCGCCCTTTGACTTCGGCGCTACTTATGTCCTGACCAACAACGACATGAACCATCGCAGCAAAAATGCGGAGCTATTGCTGTCCGGCATCTACAGTTATTTCCTGCAGCCCACGGGTATTTCTTACATGTTTCCCTTCGTCCAGACCGTGACCCATTATTTCGGGTACCTGGGGACGCTGATCTATGATTACACCGTGGGAGGGCTCCTCTGGAGCGTGCCTCTGCTGCTGGGCTTCGGCTTCCTGGGAGCGGTCCGTTCCGCTCTGGCGCAGAAGCGGCTCTTTGGATGCACTGTTCTGGCAGCTGTCCTCTCCGTAGTGGTAGCTGCTGCGGATGCCACGATGGCGGGGGTTCAGGTCCGGTACTATCTGGACTTCCTGTACCTGGGAGTCATCGCCGCAGGCCTGGTGCTGCTGGCCCTGACGGACCGGGTGTTCGGGGGAGACTGGACCCGGGGATTTGCCGCGGATGAGGCGAAGGACGCCTCCCGGGGATCCGTGCAGGTGCCCCTGCGGGAAAAATACCTCCGGGCTTTTCTCCTGATCACAGGGTTTTACGGCATCTTTTTCCAGTTCATGGCGGCAGTGAAAAACAGCGGCATGTTGGATGACAACGTGCAGGTCTACTACGCCATCAAGGCATTTTTCCCCTGATCGCGGGACACCGATAAACAAAGGCGATGGCCTCCCATCTTTCGGAGCGGGGGCCGCCGAAAAGAGAGACTATGAACAAGAAACCGTACCTGATCACCACAATCGTATATGGGTGCCTGCTTTTGCTGTGCATCGGCCTTTTCCTGACCACACGCGGCAGGACCTTTTCCTATGAGGGGAGCGGCGCCGCAGGCCCTTCCTATGGGGAGGAAAATACGGAGATCGTGCTGTATACCGGCATCCGCCTTTTCCCCGGCATCTACCACGCGGAGCTGCAGTACCAAACGGATACTTTCTTTGAGAGCATGTGCATGGTGCGGGATCTGTCTCTGCCCTATCTGACATTGCAGACCATCGGCGATCCCCTGACCTTTGCTTCGGATCGGACGGATTTTACCTTCTATCTCTATTACCCTTCCGACGCTCTGGAGGTGTACCTTACCACCAACGGCCTCATCGATATCACCACCGGGGATCTGACGATCACCGACACCGGGAAGCTCTGGAGCGTCTGCGGAGTGCTGGTTCTCCTTTTCTATTGCATAACGATTGCTATTGTAAGATATCGGGAGCTGGACAAAACTCAGCAAATACGCAGGGAAAATAAAACGGTGTGCGTTATTTTATCTGCCCTGTGCATCCTTTCCTCCCTTTCCTTCCTCTATCACTATATGTTCCTGGGAGCGGACACCGGCTACCACCTTCACCGGATCGAAGGCATCATGAATGGGCTGTCTGCCGGCATCTTCCCGACGCGGATCGAGCCTCACTGGCTCCAGGGCCACGGCTACGCCAACGGCATTTTTTACTGTCCCCTCTTCCTGCTTCCTTCGGCGCTGCTGCGGCTGGCGGGATTCCCGGTGACGGTGTGCTGGAATGTCTACGGGATCCTCGCTTCCTGTGCCCTGGTCTTTGTGGCCTATGGGTGTTTCCGGAGCTTTTTGGGGGAGTATCGCATTGCACTGCTGTGCACTTCCCTCTATTCCATGTCCGTCATCCATTTCTACAAGCTGGTGGAGACCAGCGCCATCGGCGAGGGTACGGCCATGATCTTCCTGCCGGCGGTACTGCTGGGCTTCTACCGGATTCTCTTTGACGACGTTTCGAAGGATGCTTACAAAAAGGCATTTCTGCCTCTGGGTCTGGGCTATGCCGGGATCCTGCAATGCCATGTCCTCACCACGGAAATGACGGCCTTCATCAGCTGCCTGCTGGTGATCTGCCTCCTGCCCCGGCTTTTCGCAGATCGCGGAAAGCGGATTCTTGCGCTGGTGAAAGCGGCTGCGACAGCCCTTGTCTTAAGCTGCTGGTTCGTGGTGCCTTTCCTGGACTATTATCTCCATGTGGATCTGCATATCAAAAATGTCTTTGCCCGGACCATCCAGGAGCACGGCCTCCAGATCGGGCAGCTCCTGTTCCCCTTCTGGACGGGGGAGGGAGAGACCCTGGCGGGGGGCATGTACCATGCCTATCCCAGCGGCCTGGGGCTGGGGGTATGTATCGGTCTGGGACTGTTCCTGACCCTCTGGGTGACGAAGAAGCTCCCGAAGGACGGGCTCTACCGCTTTTCCCGCGTGTGCGCCCTGCTGGGCATCTTCCTGGCGGTACTGACGCTGGAGAGCTTCCCCTGGAATGCCATTCAGAACCTGGGAGGCCCGTTCAAAGCCTTCGTCAGCAGTCTGCAATTCCCCAATCGCTTCCTGGGGTGGAGTTGCCTGCTGATGATCCTGTGCTTCGGCGTAGCCATGGGGCGGATGATAGAGTTGGGGGACGTTAAAATGCTGCGGCTCTGCACCTGCGTGGTAACCTTAAGCGTGTTGGGTTCTGCCATGTATCTGACGGATCATTTCAACTCCACCAGGCCCCTGACCTATCTCTCCAATCCCGAGGGTATGGGTACCGGCTATATCTCCGGCGGCGAGTATGTGATCCAGGGAACGGATGAGTACGGCCTCCGGGGCAGCGCGCCTACGGCTGGTGAGGGGGTGACCATTACCTCTGCGGAGCGCGGCGCCCTCAGGGCTTCTGCGGTGTGTACCAATGCAGGCGCCGGGGAAAGCTGGGTGGAATTCGCCCTGCTGTATTATCCCGGGTATCGTGCTGTGGATGGGAACGGCAATGCCCTGACGGTAGAGGCCGGAAGCAATTTCGTGGTAAGAGTCCTGCTCCCCGCAGGCTTTGACGGGAGCGTAACCGTGCGTTTCGTGAGCCCTGTCAGCTGGCGGATTGCGGAGATCGTCAGCGCGTTGGGGCTGGTGGTATTGATCGCATGGGGACTGTGGCGGAAGCGTATGGCCGGGGCTGCGGACTCTGCGGAGGCTGACTTCGACGCAAACGGAGGCGTTGTCCACATGCCGGCCGTTGAGGCAATCGCAAGCTCCGGAGCACAGAATGATTCGACAGCAACGGCCGGTGCAGATGTGCTGCACGCCGGATCCGCATTCTCCCCGCGCGGAAAATTTGTGCTGACGATGCTGCTCATCCTGACGGCGGCATGGCTCCCCTATCTGTCCAATTACATTTCCGAAGGCATCTATACCCGTGCGTATGTGACGCTGTTTTTTGACAGCGCGCTCCTGACAAAAGCGATTGCCTTCCTGGTTTTAACGGTGGGCACCGGACTGATCCTTACGGCGTCCATGGGGAAGGGCTTTGCTGTGCTTTTTGGGAAGGGAGATGCCTTCATGCCCGGGGAGCGTTCCGCCGCCGTTCTGGCTGCAGCTTTTGCACTTCTCAGCCCCGGCACCCTGCAGGCCCTGTACCTGCGGGGATCCGTCTCGGAGCTGCTCCGGATTCTGCTCCTCACCGCTGCTCTTTGCGGATGCTTAAGGGCGTGGCGGGAGCGTGCGCCGAAGGCATTGCTGTTTCCCTGCGGATGCTGCCTTGCGGCGGTGTTCCTTACCTTGATCGATCCTGTGCAGTTCTTTGCGGATGCGGATAGCTACCGCATCGGCACGTCCCTTCGCACCCTGCTCGCTCTCTTTCCGGAGGTGCCCTGGGGGACGATGGAGGGATTTGTCCTCTACGGCGCAGGGCTTTCGACTGTGGTGCTATTGCTCAGTTCGGCTTTCCTTCTTTTGGCCCGGAGAAAGGGCTTCGACCGGACCGCGCTGACGCAGATCCTGCTGACGGGGGCAGCGCTGGTGCTGGCCCTGTTCCTGGGGTGGGTGCCCTTTGCGGGAGGCCTTCGGACGATTCTGGCGGGTTATGGACTTTCTGTAGGATCCTTGCAGGTGATCCTGTCCGCTGCCCACGGCTATGCGCTGATGAAGGCCCTTGCCGGAGAGGGCGCGGAGGATTCAAAGCTCCGCCGGAGCCTGTTTGTCATCCTGCTCCTGCTTACGCTGTGCAGCGGCTTTTACTTTGGCGAGAACATCGCCTGGACCTTGCCGGTATATTTGAAACAATGGTAATGATTTGAGGTACGATATGGGAACTTCCTGTAAGAAAATGAATCGGGAAAAGTACATAGAGATCGGGTTCTGCGCCCTTTTGTACGTGACGGCGCCCTTTGTCACTGCCGGAAGCGGGGAGATCACGAGCGCGTCCCTTGCCTTTCGCCTGCTCTTCCTCCTGTGTTTCCTGCTGTGGAGCATCGGGTGCGCTGATCTTGCAAATGTGGGAAACGATGACGAAACAAGCCTGCAAATCAATGAGAAAGTGGTATCTGACGCTCTAGGTTCCGGTATATGCAACCTCCAGGTGGGACGAAGTGCATTTATCGCTGCAAAAATCTTCTACGGAGTGATCCTCGCCACCCTCATCTGGTTAAAGCCCATGCAGGGTGCTGCCATCTGGGGCATCTGCCTGCTGCTGGATCTGATCCGGTTCCTGCGAAAGCAGGGCTGCGTAGACTTCATCGCTTCTCTGGCAGTGTTGGTTCCTGCTTCTCTGCCCCTGTACCGGCTCCTGCGATACCTCTTGACGGGAGCGGCCTGGAGAGAGGATCTGTACCTGGGGAACATCCAATCCACCGGCTATACCTTTGCGGAATTTTTTACCACCTATACGAACAGGGTGGGCCATCCGGGCCTGGGCCTGGCCCTGCTTGCAGGAGGCGTACTTTGCTTTCTCTTCCTGCTTCTTGGAGACTTCCGTAGATCTGCTTCCGGAGTCCGGGCAGATGAACATCTCTCTCGGGAAGGTGTGATTGAGGGGAATTCTGCTGAGAAAACTGCCCGCACATCCCTCCTTCTTGCGATTCTGCTCTGCCTCCCTGCAGCCATCCATTTTCCTTGGGATATTCTGCAGCGGATCGCAGCTCCCATTTACCGTGCTATAGCACTCCTCGAAAGCAGCAGTGTTTTCCTTCCTCTCGCAGGCGCAGCCCTTCTTCCTGCCTGCGGACTGGCCTTCCGAAGACTTCGGCGCAGCGACGAACCCTTCCTGCGGGACGTTCTGCCGATACTTTGGACCTTCGGAGCTATCGTTTCCAGCATTTACCGGATTTTTGGCCACTAGAGAGAAACCTGTCTTTCCGTGTTTCTTCTTGCCTGTTACCGTGTTATATGGTAAATTTGTTGTGCGATGTATCCCAGATGGGCGGGCAGGATGACGCGGCAAGGCGTGCCGGGATCCTGTGATGACCCGGGAATATCAGCAGGAGGAGAATTGAATATGAGAAATGAAAAGACTATGAAGATCGTAGGACTGGGTCTGATGACCGCAGTGGTGGTGGTGCTCCAGCTCTTGGGCAGCTTTATCCACCTGGGCGTGTTCAGCATCACGCTGGTGCTGGCTCCCATCATCGTCGGCGCTGCACTTTACGGGATTCTGGGTGGCGCATGGCTGGGCCTGGTTTTTGGTGTGATGGTTCTGCTGACCGATGCTTCCCTGTTCCTTGCCATCAGCGTTCCCGGCACGGTTGTCACCTGCCTGGGCAAGGGTATCCTGGCCGGCGTTGTGGCCGGTGCCGTTTACCTGGCACTGCAGAAGAGCAACAAGCTGTTCGCTGTCATTCTTGCAGGGATCGCAGCTCCCGTTACCAACACCGGATGCTTTCTGATCGGCTGCCTGCTCTTCTTTAAGAGCACCATCGTGGAATGGGCCGGCGGTGAGAGCCTGGGAAGATTTCTGATCTTCGGTCTGGTCGGTATGAACTTTATCGTTGAGCTCCTGATCAACATGATCCTTGCCACTGTGATCGTGCAGATCATCGGCATCGCAGCCAAGGGACTGTCCACCGGTTCCGCAGCAAAGGCAAAGAACTGATCGAGGCGGCGCAGTTTTCCGTGAGGGGGACTGCGCCCTCTTTGCATCATGAGAAGAGAAAGCGTATTTTGCCCTTATTAAAGGAGAAACAGCATGATACTTGCGATTGATATGGGAAATACCAATATTGTGGTTGGTTGCATCGACCGGGAAAACCGGATCATCTTTACCGAGCGCATCTCCACGGATGAGGCGAAAACCGAGCTGGAGTATGCGGTACTGATCAAGACCATCATGGAGCTGTACAAAGTGGATCTGATGACCGTGGAAGGCTGCATCATTTCCTCTGTCGTGCCCCGTCTCACCCATGTGCTGAAAAATGCGGTGCGGAAGGTGATCGCCAAAAATCCCATGGTGGTGGGCGCTGGTATGAAGACCGGACTCAACATCAAGCTGGACGATCCGGCGACCATGGGCGCCGACCTGGTGGTGGACTCCGTGGCGGCCATGAATGTCTACGGCTGCCCCAACATCGTCATCGACATGGGTACCGCTACCACCATCGCTGCCATTGACAGAAACAAAAACTACATCGGCGGTATCATCTACCCCGGTGTAAATGTCTCCCTGGGAAGCCTGGTGCAGGGCACCGCGCTCCTTCCCGGCATCTCCTTAAGCACCCCGAAAAACGTCATCGGACGCAATACCTCCGACGCCATGAAGAGTGGTATCATCTACGGTGAGGCTTCCAGGATCGACGGTATGATCGAGCGCTTCGAGGAGGAAATGGGAGAAAAAACGACTGTTATTGCAACCGGCGGACTGGCCGGTGTCATCGTTCCTCACTGCAAGCGGAAGATTCAACTGGATCCCGATCTGCTGCTGAAGGGACTGAAGATCCTCTATGACAAGAATTGCTAAGGACAAAAAAATAACGATTGGTTCCATTCCCTGTACCCTGACCCGATCCTCCAGAAGGACCCTTTCCGTGGCGGTGGGAAGGGACGGGGAAGTGGTGATCCACGCTCCGATCCGCATGCCGGAGTACGCCATTCAGAAATTTGTCCTGGAAAAGGAAGCGTGGATCGAGGCAAAATGCAGGGAAGCCCTGGAACGGAACAGACTTCACCCGCCCATTTCCGTGAAAACGGGAGAGCACCTGCCCTGGCTGGGCGGAGAGCTGGAACTGCAGATGAGCCGCACCGTGAAGCGGATCCGTAAGGAGGGGAACAGGCTCCTTCTTCCGGAGGGAACAGGTGCTGACGCTTTGATCCGCTGGATCCGAAAGCAGGCCAGAGATCATCTGAACGCCCGGCTGGACATGTATGCTCAGCGCATGGGCCTGATCTATAAGAGCCTTAAGATAACGGGCGCTACCGGACGCTGGGGCTCCTGCAGCCACGACGACCGGATTAACCTAAGCTGGCATCTGATGCTGGTCTTCCCCGGCTGCGCCGACTATGTGATCGTGCATGAGCTGTGCCATATCCTGCACAAGGATCACAGCCCTGCCTTTTGGGCGACGGTGGAGGAGTGGATCCGGGACTATCGAAAGTACGAAAAGGAGCTGAAGGATCATGTGGCGGTGATGGATCTGCTGACTCCGGAGGGGAACGGCTGATCTGTCCTTTGAAATGAGGAGTGAAGGAAGATGAAAAAACGGATTTTGAAACGAATGACCTGTCTGCTTCTTGCTGCGGTCCTGGTGCTGTCCCTGACGGCCTGCTCGGATGATCCCGCTACCCAG
>JAILAF010000076.1 GCA_024681775.1 Lachnospiraceae bacterium | reverse complement strand
AGGTACGATTTTACCCCAAAATCCGTCTGAAAATGATTAAAATTGTATTACAATTTATGGCTTTTTTGAAAAACGGAGATTTGATAGAATATACGGGAACGCGGAAAAAAGGAGAGTATTGATGGACAGTGCGATTCTACTTTGGATTCAGGAGACCCTGCGGGCGCCCATTCTGAATCCGGTTATGATCTTTATTACGCACCTGGGAGACCACGGCGCCGTCTGGCTGGCCCTTACGGTGCTGCTTTTGGCGCTCCCGAGGACCAGAAAAATGGGGATTGCCTGCTTTCTTTCTTTGCTTTTGATGGGGACAACCTGCGACCTGATCCTGAAAAACGTCGTGGCCAGGATCCGGCCCTACGAGGTGATCGAAGGGCTGGAGTGTCTCGTCGGTCCCCAGGTGGACTATTCCTTCCCCTCGGGCCATACGGCCTCTTCTTTCGCATGCGCGTACGTGATCCTGCGGATGGCAACGAAAAAAGCGGCCGCTGTCCCTGCTTTGGTACTGGCCGCTTTGATCGCTTTTTCCAGGTTGTATGTGGGGGTTCATTACCCCACCGATGTTCTGGCAGGGATGGTTTGGGGCGTCCTGTGCGGGATTGCGGGATGTCGCATCGTGCTTAGTCTGCCGGAAAACCGGCTTCGATCGCTTTCGCATTGATCTCTTCCACATGCCGGTCCCAGGATTCCCATTTTTTCCCGCCCCGTCTGTCCGGAATGTCGAAATTTTTCTTGATCTCACTTCCCAGATACTCCGTGAACTTGCAGCTGCCGCTGTAGTTTAAGTGGGAGTTGTCATTGAAATCCTCTTCAAAATTCAGATCCATGGCATTGTAGAAATAGTTGGTACTGTTGAAAGCGATGCCGTTCATCAGCGCGATCTCATGGACGCGGTTGTAGACCAGCTCATCCTCCTGGGTGGTGATGTAGGGGGAGACCATGAGAAAGAGGGAGATGTCTTTCTCCTTGCAATACTCGATGATCTTCTGCAGATAGATCTCCGATTTCAGCGTGATGCCGCCGCTGTATTCCTGATCCAGGAGAGGTTCCTCCTGGGGCGTCACGATATAGTAGGGGGTGTACCCCTTGAAGGACGCACGCTCCCTGCGGGTGGTGGTCAGGTAGTCCCAATCCTCCCCCGTCAGCTCGTCGAACCGCAGATGGTATCTGGCGATGGAGGGCCAGAATTCCCAGATCTTATCGTACTCGCAGCTGTCCAGGATCATCTGCACCTTGTTCAGGGAAAAGCGGACCCCCGCCAGATTGTCCTCCAGCCAGGCGTATTGATAGTCCTCCTTAAAACGGGCGGGAGAGTAGAGGTCGATGACCACCAGCTTCGGATCCTGATATTTGCAGAGCTCCTTCAGGTAGTAATAGGTGATCCAGAGGGGCTGCTCCGCCGCACTGTAATCGTAGGCCGCGATGCCGTACTCCTCCCACAGAAGGGCAGTATTGACATCACAGTGGATATGGCTGGAGCCCATGAAGGCCACGTCAATGCTGTTCCGGGGCTGTGCATAGAGATCCCGGGCCTGCGCGATCCCGTGTTCCGTCTTGACACTGAGCAGGCGGTCAAAGAAGGAATAAGAGAGGACGCACAGCAGGAAAAAGATGGAAAAAGCCAGGATTTGCTTTCGTTTTTTTGTCATGATCTCCTCCGATGGTTAAAACTGCATGTAGATCATTCGGGCCGTATCGTGGGCCGGGCCGTAGATGCCCAGGATCATGATCCCCGTGATGAGCAGGAAATCCGCTGCATATTGCACATAATAGGGCTTGCCGATGATGAGGGCAGGCACGCTCTTGTTTTCCCGTTCTGCCAGATATTCCACCATCATCAGCAGAAGGATGGAGACAGTGAGGATCATCAGATCGGTGATGTGCTGAGGGAACAGGGCATGGAAATCCGCACCGATCCCGCCGGGGGAGATCCCGGCGGAGAGCATCCGCAGGATATAGCTGCCCGCCACCTTCAGGGAGTCCGCACGGAAAAAGATCCAGGCAAACGTCACTGCCAGGAAGGTCAGGATCTGCCCGGAAAGGCCGCTGCGTAGCTTTGCGCGCCATCCCTCCGCGCCGGCGAGGAGTACGTCCACCCCGGAGAAAAGTCCGTGAAGCAGCCCCCAGGCCACGAATTTCAGACTTTCTCCGTGCCACAGGCCGCAGATGAGGAAGACGGCCAGGGTATTCAGGAGCTTTCGCACCGTACCTTTGCGGTTTCCGCCCAGGGGGATGTAGATGTAATCCCGCAGCCAGGAGCTTAAGGAATGGTGCCATCTGCGCCAGAATTCCGAGATGTTTTTGCTCTGATAGGGAAGCAGGAAATTGTCCGTCAGCCGGATGCCGAAGAGCAGGGAAAAACCGATGGCTGCATAGGAATACCCTGCAAAATCGCAATAGATCTGGAAGGAGTACAGAAGGGCCCCGAAGGCCAGCGCCGCGCTGCCCATTTCCCCGTAGGACTCCCAGATCCGGTCCACATAGATGCCTAAGCGGTCTGCGATTACCACTTTGTAAAAGACGCCGATCAGCACGTATTGGAACACCCTGCTCCATCTGCCGGGATCATAGAAGCGTAAGGTTTTGACATTTTCCAGCTGGCTGTCAAAATCCGCCTTTCGCTCGATGGGGCCGCTGATGAACTTCGGGAACCATGCCAGGTAGAGCAGCATGTACAGCGGATTTTTTTCCGGGATCAGTTTCCCCCGATACAGATCCGCAAAATAACTGATGACCTGGAAGATGTAGAAGGAAAACCCGATGGGCAGGATATAGCGGTGCAGGACCGAGGTCTCATCCTGCAAGAAAGGAAAACGGGCATAGGACTTCATGAGGAGCAAAAAGGCAACGCAGGAGAGCACCCCAAAGGCGGTAAAGAAGGAGCGGAGCCGCGGGATGCCGATGAGCAGGCCGATGCCCCATGCAAAAAGGGTTACCGCCGTCACGGTTACCCCCGCGGGAACGGAGAGCAGGAATACATAGCAGATCGCGGAAAGGGCCAAAAAGCCGATGCGGAATCTGCTCTGTATCAGATAAAAAATGGCACAAACGCACAGAATATAGAGTGCGGAAAAAATAGTCAGAGTCATAGTTTTCCTCCGATGATTCTGTTATACTAATGCAACAGCCGATGTTATTGTAACATGAGCGTACCGGCAATCATATAAAGGAAACCTTGAGATATTCTTAAGATATTTTTAAGAGCACAGAAGGCATGACGAATCGACTGATCACAAGAATCAAAAAAGACCCCATGCTGCCGGTGGCGATCCTGGCGGCCCTGGTGTCTCTCATCATCACTCCCCCGAGCAGGGATCTCCTTACGGCCATCGACTGGCATACCCTTGGGATCCTCTTTATGATGCTGACGGTACTGGAGGGCTTTAAGCAGGAGAACCTCTTTGGCCCGCTGCTGCGGTTGGGCGCCGGTTTTACCACCATGGTAAGCCTGTCCCTTTTCCTGATCTTCGGAGTGTTTTTTACCTCCATGTTCGTGACCAACGATGTATCTCTGATCATCTTTGTTCCCCTGACCATCCTCCTGTTCCGCAGCGCCGGGAGGGAGCGGGACATCCTGCCCGTATTGACACTGGAGAACATCGCAGCCATCCGCGGGTCGCTGCTCATGCCCTTCGGCAGCCCCCAGAACCTGTTTTTGTTTGAAAGATCCGGGATGAGCGCCCTGCGCTTTATCCTGTTGATGCTGCCACTGTGCGTCAGCTCCGGGATCCTTTTGGTCCTCTTTGTTCTGGTGTATTTCCGGAAGGAAAAGGGGCAGCGGATCGAAGCGAAGAATCCGGATCAGCCCCTGGCGCCGGAGGGGAGAGTGCGGCGCATCACCTACATCTGCCTCTTTGTGATGGTGCTTGCGGTGATCGTCAGCAGGACCGGATACTGGGTGGCCTCTCTGGTGATCTTTGCCGTAACGATCCTGATCGTGAACCGGAAGCTCCTGCGGTCCGTGGATTATGTGCTGCTGGTGACCTTCCTGTGCTTTTTCGTCTTTTCTTCCTCCATTGCGGCGAACCCCTCCATCAGTACCTTTTTGCAGAAGGTGGTGACAGGGCATGAGTATGTGGCTGTCATCGCCCTTAGCCAGGTGATCTCCAATGTGCCTGCCTCCATCGTGCTCTATCCCTTCTCGGAGAATTTCGCCGGACTGATCTACGGCGCCGATACGGCGGGGCTCTGCTCCCTTATCGGCTCCCTGGCTTCCATCATCAACTACCGCATTTACGTGCGGGAGTATCCCGGCGGAGGGAAGGCGTTTTTGAAGGTCTTTACTCTGGTGAGCTGGCTCTTTTTCATCATCGTTGTGATCCCGGGATATCTCCTGGCCCGGTATCATGTGTTCGGATAAAAGATTACTGTCTGTGAGGAAATGCGGATTGAAGATCAAGATAAAAGAAGCCTCCTGCGCGGAGGTGCTGGCCCGGAAAACGCCGGCCCACCATAAGCCCGTAAAGCCTTCGAAGGCCATGCGCCTGCTCCTGCGGACACTATCCGACAAGGAGCTCCGGAAGGTGGATTTTTCCTATGAGACGGAAGGTCTGGAGAGGCTGCGGGGGAAAGAGCCCTGTCTCATTTTGATGAACCATTCCAGCTTTGTGGATCTGCCCATCGCCCAGAGCATCTTCCGGGACCGGCCCATCCAGATCGTCTGCACCCTGGATGCCCTGGTGGGGAAAGCGGGACTCATGCGGTCCATCGGATGCATTCCCACCCGGAAGTTCGTGATGGATGTGGGCCTTTTGAAGGATATGAAGTACTCCCTGGAAAAGCTCCGTTCCTCGGTACTCCTCTTTCCGGAAGCAGGGTATTCTTTTGACGGTACCGCAACGGTGCTGCCGGACAGTCTGGGGAAATGTCTGAAGTTTCTGAATGTGCCTGTGCTCATGGTGCGGACCTATGGAGCCTTTACCAGGGATCCGCTCTACAACGCGCTGCAGCTCCGGAAAGTAAAGGTCAGTGCGAAGGTTTCGTATTTCCTGAGTCCGGAGGAGATCCGGAACAGGTCCGTGGAGGAGTTAAACAGCGCCATCCGGGAGGCTTTTTCCTTTGACAACTTCCGCTGGCAGCAGGAGAATCGCCTCCCGGTGACGGAGCCTTTCCGCGCGGATCACCTTAACCGGGTGCTGTACAAATGCCCCCACTGTCTGGCGGAAGGGATGATGGAGGGGAAGGGTACACGCCTTACCTGCCACGCCTGCGGCAAGGCATATGAGCTGACGGAGTACGGTGAGATGAAGGCCCTGACGGGGGAGACGGAAATCAGCCATATCCCCGACTGGTACCGGTGGGAGAGAGAATGTGTCCGGAAGGAACTGGAGGAGGGGGCCTATGCACTTGACATTCCTGTCAGTATCTACATGATGGTGGATTACTCCGCGCTGTACCGGGTGGGCACCGGACGTCTGATCCACTCTACCGAAGGCTTTCACCTGACGGGGTGTGACGGAGCCCTGGATTATGTGCAAAAGCCCACCGCCTCCTACAGTCTGAACGCTGACTATTACTGGTATGAGATTGGCGATGTCATCAGCATCGGAGACCGGAAGGCGCTGTATTATTGCTTCACCGAGCCCGGGGTGGATGTGGTGGCCAAAACCAGACTTGCCAC
>JAILAF010000074.1 GCA_024681775.1 Lachnospiraceae bacterium | reverse complement strand
AGATACATCTTTGCAATGATCTCTTCCGAGGTATATCCGTTATCTGCGAACTCGGGACTGTAGAAGAATCCTGCCAGGATGTTGGCCATGCTTAAGGATTTATCCTCCAGCCCTTGTGCCCATGCGGCCACTTCTTCCTCGGTGGGCGTTCTTCCGAGAATGATCTCGTAGTAGTGAACGATCGCTGCTTCTCCTCCTGCATTGTCGGGAACCAGAAGGAGTGTATAGGAAGCGAAGATCTCATCGCCTCCGATTGCTGCAGTCCTCTTCCCGGCTGCTTTGGAAGCCGGTGCGGGTGCGGAGAAACGGTCTGCAGGGAAGCGTACCTCCCCGTTTTCGGCATCATAAGTGGTTTCCAGCTCCGTGTAGATGCCGCCGATGTTTTGCACCACAGTCAGGGTGGAGCCCTCCGGGACCAGCTCCGCATCCAGGGCCATGCCTACCGTGATGGGGCCTTCCAGCTCTGTCAGGTTTTTGCGCCAGTCATCGCCGTTACCTTTGCTCACCACCTGCTCCAGAGACAGGTTCAGGGTAGCCAGAGGTGTAGCGATAAAACCGGTTCCCGTGTGATCAGCTGCATCTCCATCCGTCTCCGTGTCGGAAACCGTCATGGCGAAGTTGCCGCCGATGCCGCCCTGCGCGCCGTCCGAGATGGTCAGGCCGTCCACCACATCGCTGTCTGCATTCAGTTCATCTTCGGAAGTGGCAAGGGAAGGAGTCAGACAGAAGTCTGCGTTTCCCAGGGTAAAGGAGAAGATGCCCATATTGGCATCGCCGTCAATGGGGGTCAGTTCTGTGTTGTTGATGACGAGGCCTGCCACCTGGTACCCGTAATCGGGGATCATGCGGAAATAGTATTTGGTGCCCACGGGCAGCGAGAAATCTTCCCCGTTCCGCACGGCGGAAGGATCCACGGGGTCGTTGCCTTCTGCTTCCAGCAGCTCGATGGTGGCATGCTCCACTTTGTCCGCACCCTCACCGTACTCCCAGTAGACCCGTTTGTTGGGAGAGAAGATCACATGGAAAACATATTTGTGGTCCGAGTCGATGGAAACGGAAGCGGTCCGTTCATCCCGGATCACAGCGTTGTCAATGTACTGGGTGCTGATGAGATTGTCGTCAATGTCGAACTCTTCTACCCATCCGGTCTCGAAATGATACCGGTCGGAGTCATTGATAATGCTGATAAAGAGCTCCGTTGCGTCATCGGGGAAAGCCGTCCAGACAATGGTGTCCTGATTGGCATAGGTGCCCGGAATCTCGTCCCCGTTCGCTTTTTTGGTACCGAAATCCACGTAATCCTGAATGTCGTAGTCCACACTTATCACATCGACCAGGTAGGTGCCCAGATACTCTTCCGGTGCCATCTCTCTGACCTTCATATGTTGGATGGAGATGGTATAGGTAGGATGGACAGCGGGATTGTTGCTGCCGGGGAGGGAAAACCACGGTCCCATATCGCTCATGAAGTCTTTCAGACGACCGTTGTAGTTAAAGTCATCGGGGTCCCCGGAATCAGCCGTGATGGTGATGGTGGCACTCTCGTCCATGACAAAGCCGGGATCGATGATGATGTTGAAAGCCAGACATCTGTTCCGGGCATTGATGACGTTGGAGCCTTCCGGGAATCCGTTAAAATAGTCCTCGCCGTTTTCCGTCTCCGATCCGTCCAGTACCCGGTCTCCGTTACTGTCCTCATACCAGAAGAAAGAGATGAGTTCCAGACTGTCTGCCTGGACAGAGAAGGAGCTTGCCAGTCCGGGGTTCGCCCATTCCGTCCAGCTGCGTGCCGGGTCATCCTTGGCGGTGACGTACAGGTTCAGATCCAGCGCCGTGCCTCTGTTCAGGTCATAATCGTCCCTAACTGTGATGGGATACCACAATCCCTCGGAGGGAGCATCGTTGGAAACATCGATGTTCCATGCGCCGTCGAAAACATCGTTATAATCATCCTGACTTCCGTCCTTGGTCACGGAAACGCTGCCGTCAGCCAGTTCATAGCCGTAGGGAACACGGACCCAGATATGAAAACCCGATCCGCGAACTGCACCAAACTCGTCACCGTTATGCAGTTCATTGCCGCTGTCTGCGGTCGACGGGGTGTTCGCATAGGAAACCCACACCGTGGTGTTTTCCTCCTGCTCACCGGTGAGCCTGATGGTAAAGGTGATCTCCGGTGCCATTGCTTCGGCCCGAAGTTCGTTTCCGGGGAGTACCACCGCCAGCAGGAAGGCCGTAAACAGAGCGGTAGCAGCCAACAGTAACAGGAACCTTTTCTTGATGTGTACCATAAGCATGTCTCCTTTTGTGGTTTTCCGGATACAATTAACAGATCCCTGCCGGATCAGGTTCTCCCGAAGCCCCCCTCCGTAAGCGTATTTTCATTTTAATCCACGGGGAGTGGGCAGAAAAGAAAAAAATATCTTCGGGGCGGGTAGTAAACGGGTAGTGCATTCCAAGTGCCCCCTTTTTGTGGTACTATTTTTCTTATGAAAAACTATCTCACAGCACACAAATCGGCACCTGTCCTCTTTGGATCCCTCTTTCTCGGCCTGACCTTCCTGGTGACCAGCTGCGCCTTCCTTACCTGGTACTATCGCCTGGCGGGCTTTATGTCGGGAAAATGGGTGGATCTGCTGGCAGAATCCGGTGTCTATATCATCCATATTCTGGGAATGATTCTCTTTTCCGTTCTGGTCAGGAGAAAGCCGGGCCTGATCCTGCGCCCCGCGGCCCTGGCCGCGATCCTGGCCGCCTGGTTTTTGCTCTGTGCGGGGTCCGTTTTTGCCACCGCCAGCGCGGCTGTCTTAGCGTTGGGTCTTCTGGCCAATTTCCTCATCGGGCCCCTTTTTGGCTACTATCTCACCACTCTTTCCGCCTGCGTGCCGAAGGGGAGGCGGGGCATCGCTTTTGGCCTGGGAGGTGCCTTTGCCAGCATTGCCACCTATCTTCTGTCCCTTCCTGTGGGCGGGACCTTCATCGTCACGAAGGGGGTCTGGATCGTATATGGGATCCTGGCGATCCTCGCCTTTTTCTTCGGTGCGCCGCTCCTGTGCGCCCTGCGGGAAGAGCGTGCTTCGGGAGACGTACAGCAGCTTCCGGGGCTTCGCACGGCTGACGGCCGCATCACCGAGGGCTTTCGGTTCTTTCTCCTGATGGCGGTCACCATCCTCCTGGTGGACATGGTGCAGAACATGGGTTTTTATTTTCCTTCCGTGGACATCACCCGGGCGGGGATCCCCCATGAGCTTTCCCGTGCCTTCTATTCCGTGGGGCTGATCGGCGCGGGACTCCTTCACGACCGGAACCGCAAGCTGGGCTTCATCATCAGCAGCACCACGCTGATCTTTCCTTTTGTATCGCTGGTCCTTCTGGACAACCTGGCGGCAGGCCTGACCGTCTGGATCCTGGCCTACGTGATCCTGGGATTTTTCGCTGTGACCCGGGCGCTCCTTTTCGCCGACCTGGCGGGCACGGCGCCTTCCCTGCTGTTTATCGCTTCCTACGGTATGATGTTCGGCCGTGCGGGAGAGGCCTTTGGGATCTTTCTCGGCGTGGAGCTTTCCGGGAGCAGGGCGCTGCACATCACGGTCCTGTCCGTCTCCTTTGCCGTCGCCCTGGTATTGTTGTTCATGCTCTTTGCTTCCGTGGATGCTTCCGCCATCGGAGCGGCCTTCGCCGGTGAACCGGAGAAGGCTCACGCACAGCCCGAAGGAGCGGTCCCCGCGTCCGACCCCTTGCAGACTTTCGCCGCAGGGTACGGGTTTTCCTCCAGAGAGACGGAGGTGCTGCGGCGTCTTCTGGAGGGGGAGATCAACAAGGAGATCGCGGAGCGCATGGTCATCTCGGAAAACACCGTGAAGTACCACATCAAGAACATCTACAAAAAGACCGGCTGCAGCAGCCGCAAGGAGCTGACCGGCCTGTACCATCTGCATGGAAAACGGGCTCCCTCCGGGGAGGAGAAGGAAGACGGAACGGTCTGACGCACCGCCCGACCGAAGGCAAGCAACTGTCAGTTCAATCTCCGGCTCTCGATTTTTGGCGAAGAGCGGTGCTATAATGACAGAGTGTTAAATCTACTATCAAGGGGGTAAATCTATGGCGATCGACTCACAGGTTTTAACCACGGTCCTGCAGCTTTGCAGGAATTTTGATCCTGTCACGCCGGAGGCCGTGATCTTCGGCTACGCGAAGCTGCTTTTGATGGACGAGACCCAGATCCGGAACCTCATCACCGATGAGGACATGGGAGACCTGGATGCCGCCCGCAGGTGGTTTTCCGACAAAAAAATGGATCTGAAGCTGATCAAATCCGGCCTTATGATCCTGAGCCCGCTGATCATCAGGGACGATGAACGGAAGGCGGATCTGGAGGAGTTCCGGAACTATCTGGACAGGGACGGAAAGGTCTCCTCTCCCGACATTCTGGACAAGGCGCTGTCACTTTCCGCCATCGACTTCCGTAAAGTATTTGCCGACGGCAGGGAGATGACTCATATCTTCAATGTTCAGGAGGACATGAAGGAAGCTTCCAAAAAGTACGCCGAAGCACATGCGGATGAGAAGGCGGCTGAGGAAGAGAAGAAAGCAAAGGACGAAAAGGCGCCCAGACCCCAGAAGCAGGAGGGTGCCCCTGCGGAGAGCGAAGAAGAAAAGCACACCGAAGAATCCGGGAAGAGGTCCTACAAAAAGGAAAGTGACGCCGGGGAGAAGGATGAGAAGAAGGAGACTTCCGAAGGCCGCTCCGAAAATAACGATGAGATCCCCGATCTGGAGAAACTCTCCGAGCGCTACCGCGCACTGAATTCCGCTTTGCTGGATGTGGTCAAGGGTCAGGACCATGCCGTCCTGAAGTTCGTCCAGGGCATCAATCAGGGTGAGCTCCTGAAACACGCGGAAAGAGGCAAGCGTCCCCGCTCCTATTTCTTCTTCTTCGGCCCTCCCGGCGTGGGCAAGACCCTGCTGGCGGAGACCGCTGCGGAAGCCCTGGGCATGCCCTTCAAGATCTTCAATATGAGTGAGTATTCCTCCCACCAGTCCCACGAGGAGCTCATCGGTATCTCCAAGATCTACAACACGGCCAAGGAAGGCAGCCTGGTGAAATATGTCCGGGAGAATCCCGAGTGCCTGCTGGTCTTTGACGAGATCGAGAAGGCACACATCAACGTGATCCGGCTCTTCCTGCAGATCCTGGGTGCCGGCAAGCTGAACAATGTCTACCGGGATGAGGATGTGAGCTTCTCCGATGTTACCATCATCTTTACCTCCAACGTGGGCAGAGAACTGTATGCTGACAGGAGTGTCAACCTCACCACTCTGCCGGAGAAGGTGCTGATCGACAGCATCGCCAAGGAGAAGGATCCCTCCGGGGAGCCTGCACTGCCTCCCGAGATCTGTTCCCGTATCGCCTCCGGCAACACCATCATGTTCAACCACCTCTCCATCCGGCATCTGACGGACATGGTGAATACCAATTTCGAGCGGATCGTCACCGACATGGAGAGTGAGTACGGCATCCGCATCACATATTCCAATTTCCTGCCGCTGATGTTCCTCTACAACCGCGGCGGAGATATTGACGCGCGTGTCGCTACGGGCCAGAGCGGCAAGTTCCTGAAGAACGAGATCTTTGAACTCCTGCGCCAGATGCAGAAAAACACCGGCGGGGAGAAGATCACCTCCATCAACATCGACGTGGACTGGGACGGCATCGATCCCGAGCTGATGCACCTGTTCCGGAACGAGGAATCCGCGGATATCCTGTTCTTTACCTCTGAGGAGTACGATGTGTCCGAGGCCCTCTCCTCCGACCAGTACCACGTGCATCGCGCAGCCACCATCGAGGATGCCCGGGAGCTGGTGCAGGGAGATCTGGCTGTAGCCTACATCGATCCCTTCTTCGGCAAAAATGCAAACAGCGAGACCGTGCTGTCCATCTCCGATTACAACACCGACGGCGTCCGCCTCTTCCACGAGCTGGCAGAGAACCAGTCCGGCCTGCCCATCTATCTGCTGGAGACCGATCATTCCCTCTCCGATGTGGACAAGCAGACCTTTATTCAGGAAGGTGCGGTGGGTACCGTGGATCTGAAGCCGGCCCGCATCGAGAGCTTCCGGAGAATGTTCGAGCAGACTCTGGAAGAGCTCTACATGGAAAAAGAGAGCCAGGCCTTCACCCAGAGGGGCTGGATCGTGGACTTCAACACCAAGCAGGAGATCAGCGGCAGTGATGTGAAGATCACCATCTACAACATCCGCAAGCGTATGGCGGTGGATGTGGAGAGCAGAGGCTCCATCCTCTCCGATGCAGAGCGCCCCAATGTGCGCTTCGGAGATGTCATCGGTGCGGAGAATGCCAAGGAAGAGCTGGCTTATTTCGTCAAATACCTGACGAATCCCAAGAAGTTCCTCATGAACGGCGGAAAGCCGCCGAAGGGCGTGCTGCTCTACGGCCCTCCCGGAACCGGTAAGACCATGCTGGCCAAGGCCATGGCAGGAGAGTCGGATGTGACCTTCCTCCAGACCAGCGCCGCAGAGTTCAAGAACAAATACGTGGGCGTCAGCGAGGAGAATATCCGGAAGCTCTTTGCCAGAGCGCGGAAATATGCTCCCGCCATCATCTTCATCGATGAGATCGACGCCATCGGCAAGAAGCGTACCGGCAGCGAATTTACCAGCGGCAATGAGAGCATGCTCAACACCCTGCTCACCGAGATGGACGGCTTCTCCGGAAGCGACCCCAACAAGCCGGTCTTCGTCCTGGCAGCCACCAATTTCGGTGTGGGCGCCGAGTCCGACGGCATCTCCTCCCTGGACGATGCCCTGATCCGCCGCTTCGACAACAAGATCTATGTGGATCTGCCGAAGGAAAGTGAGCGGAAGCTGTACATCCTCCGCGTACTGGAAAACAAGGGTGTGACGACCGTGTCGGAAAATACGGCCCAGAGCATCGCTGAGCGTACCACGGGTCAGAGCCTTGCCGTGCTGCAGAATGTCATCGACCTGGCGTTCCGTGCCGCCACCAGAGCAGAGCGTGCCATGACGGACGATGATCTGCTCTCCGCACTGGAAGAGTACAACTACGGTGAGAAGAAGGAGCACACCCCCGAGTATTACAGACGGGTGGCCATCCATGAGACCGGACACGCTTTCCTGTCCTACATTAGCGGGGACAAGCCTTCCTACATCACCATCGAGTCCAGAGGAAACTTTGGCGGCTACATGCAGCATGCCAACCAGGAGGAGACCCCCAGCTACACGAAGGAGGAACTCCTGGCCCGGATCCGTACCAGCCTGGCTGGCCGTGCGGCCGAGCAGGTCTTTTATGGCAAGGATGTGGCGCTGAACACCGGTGCATCCAGCGATCTGGAGCAGGCTACCAACGTGGCCTTCCGCATCATCAGCACCTACGGTATGGATGAGAACAGCCTTATCGTCCTGGGCAGGAAGGAGATCCTTTCCTCCGCGCTGGCAGACGACTATGTGGCGAAGGTCAACCGGATCCTGGCGGACCAGATGGCGGAGACCATCCGTATCATCGAGGAAAACAAGGACAGGATCAAAAAGATCGCCGATGTCCTGGTGAAGGAAAACCGCCTCACCGGCAAGGAGTTCGAGAGCCTCATGGAGACGGGCGAGCTCCCGCCGGAAGGAGCTGCCGCCGAAGGGGAAAGCCGAAAAACGCAATAAAAGATCCGGGGGCTTGTGCCCCCGGATTTTCTTATGGATCCTTTGGACCCGCGTCTTCGTCGTTTCCGCCTTCCGCCTGTCTTTTCCGCTCTTCTTTTTCTTCCTTGAGTCTGCCCCGCAGCTCCGCGAAAAACTGTTTCAGAAGAGTGCTGCATTCCTCTGCCAGGATTCCTTTGGTCACCGCCACCTGGTGGTTGAACTCCGGATTGTTCAGGATGTCCAGGACGGAGCCGCTGCAGCCGGACTTGGGGCTCTCGCTGGCCATCACCACCTCCGGGATCCTGGCCTGGACGATGGCGCCCGCGCACATCTGGCAGGGCTCTAAGGTCACATAGAGGGTGCATTCCTCCAGCCGCCAGTCCCCCAGCGCTTTGCTGGCCTTGCGGATGGCAGTGATCTCCGCGTGGGACAGGGTGCAGTGATCCGTGTTGCGCCGGTTGTAGCCCCTGCCGATGATCTTCCCTTCATGAACGATGACGCAGCCGATGGGAACCTCCCCCAGGGCGTACGCCTTCAGCGCCTGCTTATAGGCTTCCTTCATGTATTTTTCGTGGACGGATGTGATCTCCATAGGGTACCTTTCTCCTCCCGTCAGCGGAAGCGCTGCCTTGCTTTCCGGGACTGCTTTCAGTATAGGCAGGGGAGCTTTCTTTCGTCAAGAATGCCGATTTTTCACGGAAAAATTGATTATTCGGGAAAAATCGGTTATATTAAGATGTTAGAATCTGCGCCGGGACAGGGGATTTTCCCCGAAACCCCGCTGCAAACGGGAGCTTGAAGCACATTAGGGAGGACCTGATATGAGCGAAAAACAGACCTGCACGCCGGAAGCGCTGGTAAATACGTTGCTGGAGGATTTTAAAACAGACCGGATCATCAACCGTGTGGATCTCTTCGATCAGCCGGATCGGGAGGAGGTTTCGGAAGTCCTGGAGAAGCTGATCAAGATCGTCTTCCCCGGCTTTTTCCGTGAGAAATCTTACCGCTTTTACAATTTCAACAGCCGCCTCACCGTCATGATCGAGGATGTGCTCTACCTGCTGAACAAGCAGATCACCATCGCCTTAAAGCAGTCTCCGGAATATGCGGAGATGTCTCCGGAAGAGCGGGAGGAGATCGCCTGCGATATCTCCGGGCAGTTCATCCTGCGCCTGAGTAAGGTCCGCGAGCTGGTAGAGACGGATGTGCAGGCCTTCTATGATGGGGACCCCGCTGCGTACAATCACAATGAGGTCATCCTCTGCTACCCCGGGCTGCGCGCTATCGTCACCGCCCGCCTGGCTCATGAACTCTATCTTCTGGGCGTGCCCCTGATCCCCCGCATGATGACGGAGGAAGCCCATTCCCGCACCGGTATCGACATTCATCCCGGCGCCACCCTGGGCCGGCATTTCTTCATCGACCACGGCACCGGCATCGTCATCGGTGAGACCACCATCATCGGCGATTATGTGAAGATCTATCAGGGTGTTACCATCGGCGCGCTTTCCACCAGAGGCGGACAGAGCCTCCGGGGCGTGAAACGCCATCCCACCATCGAGGACCGGGTTACCATCTATGCCGGTGCGTCCATCCTGGGCGGCGAGACTGTGGTGGGCCACGATGCGGTCATCGGCTCCAATGTATTCATCACCTCTTCCGTGGACGCAGGCGCCCGCATCAGCAGTAAGAGCCAGGAGCTGCAGATCAAAAACGGCCGCGACCATGATGCCATCGACGGCGTCACCGCCGGCGACAGTGTCACCGCCAGCGACAGAGAGACAGATACCAATTGGTTTTACATCATTTGATTGATACAAGGGTTCAAGGCAGATTCCCCGGGCAAGCTTGCTTGCTGAGGGGAATCTGTCAGGAGCCCGAACAAACACGAGCAAGCAGGCGGTATCCCTGCTCTTTGGGATGCCGCCGGATTGTGAATGCATGACAACAGAGCGCAAAGCGGTCTGTTGTAGTGTAGGATTGCGAGAGCTGCAGAGCAGCGAAGCGATCCGTAGTATCAATCCTAAACGGAGGTAAGAAATTATGAAATGGGTCAGATACCGGATCAAAACCGTAACGGGAGCGGAGGACATCATCATCAGCACCCTTTATGATATCGGCCTGGAGGGGGCGCAGATCGAGGACAAGATCCCCCTCACCGCCCTGGAGAAGGAGCAGATGTTTGTGGACATCCTGCCCGACACCGGGGAGGACGACGGCATGGCTTACCTCAGCTTTTTCGTGGAGCTTCGGGAGAATGGACAGGTCCTGCTGGAGGGAGAGGAGATCTCCCGTGAGGAACTTCTTTCTCGCATCGATGCGGAGCTCTCTGAACTCCGGGATTTTAACCTGGACATCGGAGAGGGCACCGTCACGGTGGATGAGACCGAGGACATCGACTGGATCAACAACTGGAAGCAGTACTTCCATCAGTTTCGGATAGATGACATTCTTGTCATTCCTTCCTGGGAGGAGCCGGAAAGCGCAAATGCGGATCCTGCACCTTCCATGACCCTGCACATCGATCCCGGCACCGCTTTCGGTACCGGCATGCACGAGACCACCCAGCTCTGCATCCGCTCCATTCGTAAACACATGACGGAGGACGCGCAGATCCTGGATCTGGGCACCGGCAGCGGCATCCTTTCCATCCTGGGCCTGAAGTTCGGCGCGGGTCATGCGGTGGGCACGGATCTGGATCCCTGCGCCATTGAGGCGGTGGCTCAGAACTGCAGGGACAACGGCATTGACCCTGCGGATTTCGAACTCATCATCGGCAACCTCATCGACGACCCTGCGGTGCAGGAGCGCGTGGGATGTGAGAAATATGACATCGTCGTCGCAAACATCCTGGCAGAGGTGCTGGTGGTCCTGACCCCCGCTGCGGTGAAGTGCTTAAAGCCCGGCGGCATCTACATCACTTCCGGCATCCTGGACATTCGCGAGCAGATGGTGCGGGAGGCAGTGGAAGCAGCGGGCCTGGAAGTGCTGGAAGTCACCGCTCAGGGCGAGTGGCGCAGCATCACGGCGAGACGTCCGGAGAATTGATATGTACCGATTTTTTACAGATGACAGTCAGATCCATGTGGAAGAAAAACGGGTCATCCTCACCGGAAAAGATGTGAACCACATCCGTTCCGTGCTGCGGATGCAGCCGGGGGATGAGATCAGCGTCATGAACGGGATCGACGGAAGGGACTACCGCTGCGGTATCCTGGAGATGACGGAGAATGAGGTCCTCTGCGAGCTGCGCTTCATCCGGGAAGCGGACAATGAACTCCCCATTGAAGTGGTGCTCTACCAGGGCCTGCCCAAGTCCGACAAGATGGAGCTCATCCTGCAAAAATGCGTGGAGCTGGGAGCGTCCCGTGTGGTGCCCGTCTCCATGAAGCGCTGTGTCATGAAGCTGGACCCCAAAAAGGAAGCTTCCCGCATCGCCCGCTGGCAGAGCATTGCGGAAGCGGCGGCCAAGCAGAGCAAGCGGGGGATCATCCCCGAGGTGGGAAATGTGCTGCCCTTTGCTCAGGCAGTGGAGGAAGCGCGGACCTTTGATCATTTCCTGCTCCCCTATGAGATGGCAGAGGATATGGAGCACACCAGAGAGCTTCTGGAAAGCATCCGGCCGGGAGAGCGGGTGGCTGTTTTCATCGGCCCCGAAGGGGGCTTTGATCCCGGAGAGGTGGAGCGTGCGGCATCTGCCGGTGCGCAGGCCATCACGCTGGGGAAGCGCATTTTGCGCACCGAGACTGCGGGAATGGTAGTCCTGTCCTGGCTGGGCTATCTGACGGAAGGGAAAGTTTAGAAAGCAATGACGGAAATCTATTTGGACAATTCCGCTACCACCATGGTGGCGCCGGCGGTGGCGGATCGCATGGCGGAGGTGATGACCTCGTATTACGGGAATCCCTCCAGTATGCACAGCAAGGGCGTGGAGGCGGAGCGCCTCATCCGGGAGGCTTCCCGGACCCTGGCGGGAATCCTGAAGTGCAATGAAAAGCAGATCATCTACACTTCGGGCGGCACCGGCGCCGACAATCTGGCCATCCTGGGAGCTGCCAGGGCAAAGGCCCGCAGCGGCAGGCACCTCATCACCACCCGGATCGAACACCCCGCGGTGCTGCAATCCATGAAGTGCCTGGAGGAGGAAGGCTTTACCGTGACCTGCCTGGACGTGGATGCCTGCGGTCACATCAGCCTTGATGCGCTGTCCGAAGCCATCACTCCGGAAACGACACTTGTGTCGATCATGCACACCAACAACGAGATCGGTGCCGTACAGGACCTTTCCGCCATCGGCGAACTCATCAAGTCCCGGAATCCGCAGACCCTTTTTCATGTGGATGCGGTGCAGGGCTTCGGCAAGGCAGTGATCCTGCCCAAGCGGCAGCACATCGATCTGCTCTCTGCCAGCGGACACAAGATCCACGGGCCCAAGGGCGTGGGATTTCTCTATGTGGGCGAGGGAGTCAGGCTCCTGCCCATCTCCTACGGCGGCGGGCAGCAGGGCGGACTGCAAAACGGCACGGAAAATGTCCCCGGAATTGTGGGCATGGCCATGGCGGCAGGGCTCCTCTACGAGCATCTCGAGGAGGATACGCAGCGCCTTTATGACCTGAAGGTGCGGCTGATCCGCGGCGTTGCGGACCTGACGGGGGTCCGGGTAAACGGCCTCATCCCCGTTTCTGACCGGGATCTGCCCGGGGACCGGTGCGTGCGCGTGCGGGAGGAAGACCTGACGGTGCTGGGCACGGCGCCCCATGTGATCTCCGTTTCCTTCGCCGGCGTCCGCAGCGAGGTGCTGCTCCACGCGCTGGAGGAGGACGGCATTTATGTATCCGCCGGCAGCGCCTGCTCCACCCACAAAAAGACCACATCCGCAACCCTTGCAGCCATCGGCTTAAATGAGAGTCTTGCGGGATCTACGCTGCGGTTTTCCACCTCCGTGTACACGACGCCGGAGGAGATTGATGCGGCAGTCAATGCGATCCGGACCAGGCTTCCGGTACTTCAGAGGTATACGAGAAATTGAAAAAATCACTCTTTCGCACTTTTATCATCAAATACGCGGAGATCGGCATCAAAGGCCGGAACCGCTTCCTCTTTGAGGATGCCCTGGTTGACAGGGTGAAAAATGCCCTGCGGGACATGGCGGGAAGTTTTTACCTGCGCAAGACCCCTGGCAGGATCTTCCTGGAAATGAAGGAGGATTTTGACTTCGACGAGGTGGTGGAGCGCCTGGGCAAGGTCTTCGGCACCGTGGGCATCGCACCGACTTTGAGCCTGGAGGATGAGGGGTTTGACGCGCTGGCGCAGCAGGTCGTCTCCTATTGGGGCGACATGTACGGCGACAGGATGAACGGGGAGAAACCCCTGACCTTTAAGGTGAATGCCCGGAGAAACCGGAAGAACTATCCGAAGAATTCCATGGAGATCAATGCGGATCTGGGAGAAGTGCTGCTGCAGGCCTATCCGCAGCTGAAAGTGGATGTGCACAAGCCCGAGATCCTGCTGGAGGTGGAGATCCGAGACCGCATCTATGTCTATTCCGAGATTCTCCCCGGCCCCGGCGGCATGCCTGTGGGTACCGGCGGTAAGGCCATGCTCCTGCTTTCCGGCGGTATCGACTCCCCCGTGGCGGGATGGATGATCGCAAAGCGGGGCGTCACGCTGGATGCGGTGTATTTCAATGCGCCGCCCTACACCAGTGAGCGGGCGCTGCAAAAAGTGGTGGACCTGGCAACGATCGTGTCGGCATACACCGGCCCCATCAATCTCCATGTCATCAACTTCACCGATATCCAGCTGAAGATCTACGAGCTCTGCCCCCATGAGGAGCTGACCATCATCATGCGCCGCTACATGATGCGGATCGCGGAAAAGCTGGCGCAGGACTGCGGCGCGCTGGGCCTTGTCACCGGCGAGAGCATCGGCCAGGTGGCATCCCAGACCATGGCCAGCCTGGTGGCGACCAATGAAGTCTGCACCCTGCCCGTGTACCGGCCACTGATCGCTTTCGACAAGCAGGACATCGTGGAGATCTCCGAGCGCATCGGCACCTACGAGACCAGCATCCTGCCCTACGAAGACTGCTGCACCATCTTTGTGGCAAAGCATCCCGTCACCAAGCCCAATGTCAATGTGATCCGCCGTCATGAGCACAATCTGGATGAGGTCATCGGGCCTCTGCTGGAGGCAGCCTTCGAAACGGACCGCATCATCCGGGTGGGTGCGGAAGAAGAGTAAAAAAATAAGAGCCCGGATCACTCCGGGCTCTGCGTAGCAAACAATTTATACGATATACTGCTCCAGAACCTTCATAACGTCCTCAGCGCCACCCTCGGTGTGAATGTTCAGGTCGATGGGCTTGGACAGATCCAGGGAGAAGATACCCATGATGGACTTTGCATCGATGACATAACGGCCGGATACCAGGTCGAAGTCATAATCAAACTTGGTTACGTCGTTGACGAAGGACTTTACCTTGTCAATGGAATTCAGGGAAATTTTTACAGTCTTCATAGTCGGTTACCTCCTGTGAGTTTCCTTATTTGCTATTCTTCACTATTCATTTGCTACGCCCCCATCATATAAGTGTTTTTTTTAAAAGTCAAGAAATATTATGAAAACTATCGCATTTCACAACCTCGGCTGCAAAGTGAATTCCTATGAACTGGATTGTATGATACAAAGTGCCCAATCCAGAGGTTACTCTGTCGTGGATTTTACGCAGATTGCCGACATCTATGTCATCAACACGTGCACAGTGACCAATATCGCCGACCGGAAGAGCCGCCAGATGCTGCATCGGGCGAAGCAAAAGAACCCGGAGGCCCTGGTGGTGGCCGTGGGCTGCTATGTACAGACAGACCCTGCCGGGGTGCAGGCGGACCCTTCCGTGGACCTGGCCATCGGTAACAATCATAAGGGCGAATACCTGGACCTCATTGAGGAGATGCTGCGGGACAAAAGGGATCTGACGGCCGGGGATGCTGCCTGCGCGGCGACAGCGCAGGAGGGTGCCCAGGCGGAAGGCGCCGCGCCCGGGCTGAACGCCCCCGCCCGCATGGTCCGGCAGGACGGCGGGGAGCTCTGCTCCTATGAGGAAATGCATCTGCAGCGTCCCTCGGAGCACACCAGAGCCTACATCAAGATCCAGGACGGCTGCAACCAGTTCTGCACCTACTGCGCCATCCCCTACGCCAGGGGGCGGGTCCGCAGCCGGGGCCGGGACGATATCCTTTCCGAGATCCGGGACGTGGTGAAGAGCGGCTGCCGGGAGATTGTCCTCACCGGGATCCATATCAGCTCCTACGGCATCGATTTTGATCGGGACGCTTGGCTCTCCGGCGAGCCGGTTCCCACCAGGAAAGGCCCTTCCGGCGCTGGGGATTACGGCGGCAGCAGTCTGCTGACGGACCTGCTGGAGTGCATCAGTGAAGTGGAAGGCCTGGAGCGGATCCGCATCAGCTCCCTGGAGCCCCGTCTCATCACGGAGGAAACCGCGCGCCGCATGGCGGCGCTGCCCAAGCTTTGCCCCCATTTTCATCTATCGCTGCAGAGCGGATGCGACGATACCCTTTACCGCATGAACCGGAAGTACACGACCGCGGACTTTGCCCGCAGCGTAGAGATCCTGCGCGCCGCTTTCGACAGGCCCGCCATCACAACTGACGTGATCGTCGGTTTTCCGGGCGAAACCCCGGAGGAGTTCGCACGGACCCTGGATTTCCTGCGGCAGATCGCATTCTACGAGATTCACGTGTTCAAATACTCCAGGCGCAAGGGCACCGTGGCGGACCGTCTGCCGAACCAGTGCACCTCTGAGGTGAAAAATCAAAGGAGCGACATCCTGCTGCAGCTGACGGAGGATCAGTCGAAAGCCTTCCGGGAAAAATATGTGGGGCAGGTTGCAGACGTCCTCTGGGAGGAGGAGGTAAACATCGGCGGAAAGCCCATGACCGTGGGCCATACACCGGATTATGTGCGGATCGCCGTGCCTGCGGAAGAGGGGCTCGCAGGGACCGTTTCCCGGGTCGCCGTCACCGGGTTTCTGGAATCCGATCTTATGGCGGGAACCCTTGAATAATCGGAAATTGTGGCGTATGATGTAGAGTAGTGTGGCTATCTATGCAGATGAGCCGTGGGAATGCAACGATGTGAGGAAACAGCTTGAAAGTGATTTCTCATCACGGAGGTAACGATGCAAAAGCTGGAGAATACGCAATATTTCGAAGTGGTTGATTCCGAGGTGGAGGCAGGAGCCGTTCTGGAGTCGGTGTACCAGTCGCTCCAGGAGAAAGGATACAACCCGGTGAACCAGATCGTGGGATACATCATGAGCGGAGATCCCACCTACATCACCAGCCATAAGGGCGCCAGAAGTCTCATCATGAAGGTGGAGAGAGACGAGCTGGTGGAGGAGCTTCTGGAGGCGTACATCGCCGGCAGAGGCTGGAACTGATGCGTATCCTGGGACTGGACTACGGCTCCCGCACCGTCGGGGTGGCCGTCAGCGATCCTCTGATGCTCACCGCCCAGGGTGTGGAGATCATCCGCAGGGATCGGGAGAACGCGCTGCGTCGTACCCTCGCCCGGATCGAGGAGCTGATCGGGGCGTATGAGGTGGACCGGATCGTTCTGGGTCTGCCCCTGAATATGGACGATTCCGAGGGCCCCAGGGCAGAGGCTACCCGGGAGTTCAAGGAGAAGCTGGAGCGCAGAACGGGATTGCCCGTGATCCTGGTGGACGAGCGCCTGACCACGGTGGAGGCCGATGAGGTGATGATGGAGGCCGGCCTGGACCGTTTCGAGCGCAAAAAGCATGTGGACCGGATCGCTGCGCAGCTCATTTTGCAGGACTACATGAATTCACAAAAAGTGGGTCATGAATGAAATTCCCCGTGGGGGGATTTTCCGTCTCGGGAAAGCGCGCGGGCGTTTTCTCTTCACGGAGGATGAAATAATGGATAACACTAAATTGGAGAAGATCACATTTCAGCCGGACGGTGACAACCCCGTCGATTTTTTCGTGTTGGAACAGGCCAGGATCGGGGGCGTCGACTACATCCTGGTGACCGACTTTGAGGAAGGCGACGGAGAAGCGCTGATCCTGCGGGACCTGAGTAAGGAGGGCGATGAGGAAAGCCGTTACGAGATCGTTTCGGACGATGACGAGCTGGCCGCTCTCGCAGGTGTATTTGAAGACCTTCTGGAGGACGTGGAGCTGGTGAGAGATCCCGCGGACGAATAGTCCGGTCTTTTGCAGACCCTTCCCGGAAGGAAGTGATCTTCCGAAGGCAGGAGAACCTGCCGGAAATACGGAGGATAATTTGAGTAAGAAAAAAACTGTAACTGTGCCCGGATCGAAGCTGAAGATCATCCCTTTGGGAGGTCTGGAGCAGATCGGCATGAATATCACTGCCTTCGAATACGAAGACAGTATCATTGTGGTGGACTGCGGTCTGGCCTTCCCGGCGGATGATATGCTGGGCATCGATCTGGTCATTCCCGATGTCACCTATCTGAAGGAAAATATCGACCGTGTGAAGGGCTTTGTCATCACCCACGGTCACGAGGACCACATCGGCTCCATCCCCTATGTCCTGAAGGATGTGAACGTGCCCATCTACGCGACGCGTCTGACCATGGGCCTCATTGAGAACAAACTGACCGAGCATGCCATGATGGATGTGGTCCGCCGCAAGGTGGTGAAGTTCGGCCAGACCATCACCCTGGGGAGTTTCCGGGTAGAGTTTATCCGCACCAACCACAGTATCGTGGATGCGGCGGCTCTGGCCATTTATTCTCCCGCAGGAGTCGTGGTGCATACCGGAGACTTCAAGGTGGACTATACCCCCGTCTTCGGCGATGCCATCGATCTGCAGCGCTTTGCGGAGCTGGGCAGAAAGGGCGTGCTGGCGCTTCTGTGCGACTCCACCAATGCGGAGCGCCCCGGTTTTACCCCTTCCGAGAAGACCGTGGGTAAGACCTTTGACATCCTCTTCGAGGAGCACAAGGACACCAGGATCCTGGTGGCTACCTTCGCCTCCAATGTGGACAGGGTGCAGCAGATCATCAACAGCGCATACAAGTTCGGTCGCAAGGTGGCCGTGGAGGGGCGCAGCATGGTGAACATCATCGATGTTGCCCAGCGCCTCGGCTGTATCAAGATCCCGGAGAATACCCTGGTGGATGCCGATCTTCTGAAGACCGTTCCCAGAGAAAAGCAGGTCATCATCACCACCGGAAGCCAGGGCGAGAGCATGGCGGCTCTGAGCCGTATGGCGGAGGGCACCCATCGCAAGATCAGCGTGGGCGCCGGTGACACCGTAATCTTCTCCTCCCACCCCATTCCGGGCAATGAGAAGTCCGTGACGAAGATCATCAACAGGCTCCTGCAGAAGGGTGCCGATGTGGTGTTCCAGGACGTCCATGTTTCCGGACACGCATGTCAGGAAGAGATCAAGCTGATCTACGCTCTGGTGCAGCCCAGGTATTCCATCCCCGTTCACGGAGAGTACAAGCATTTAATGGCGCAGGCCAAGCTGGCCAGAGAGCTGGGGATCCCCAAGGAGAGAGTCCTCATCTTAAAGTCCGGCGACGTGCTGGAGCTGAACGAGGAGGAAGCTGTCGTTACGGGACAGGTCCCCGTGGGCGACATCCTGGTGGACGGCCTCGGCGTGGGCGACGTGGGCAATGTAGTGCTGCGTGACCGCCAGCATCTGGCGGAGGACGGCGTCATGATCATCGTCATGACCCTGCAGCAGTACAACGGAGCGCTGCTGGCGGGCCCGGATCTGGTATCCAGAGGCTTCGTCTATGTGAAGGAGTCCGATGCCCTGATGGAGGAGGCCAGACTGGTAGCCGAGGAGTGCCTGGTGGACTGCCTGGAGCGCGGCGCCGACTGGAACCGCATCAAGTCCGCACTGAAGGATGCCCTCAGCGAGTTCATCTGGAAGAAGACCAAGAGACGTCCCATGATCCTGCCCATCATTCAGGAGGTGTAAGCGCCCGATGGATGCCAAGGTTGAAGCGAAAAATGAAGAGTTGATCGCAGCCATCAGGGACTCGGAATGCTACCGGGAGTACCGCAGGCAGCTGGAGCTGGTGAACCGGGATCCTGTTCTGAAGGCCCAGATCGATGATTTCCGCCGCCGGAACTTTGAGCTGAACATGGCAGAGACGACGGATCTGCTCAGGATGGAACGTTTCCAGGAGGAATTCCGGGACTTCCGCCAGGACCCTCTGGTGGAGGATTTCCTGGCTGCTGAGCTGGATTTTTGCCGTATGATGCAGCAGCTGGAGCTGCATTTGGTGGACGCTTTGGACTTTCAATGATTAAGGAGAACGAAATGGGATCGAAGTATCTGTCCGTTTTGGGCGGGATCCTGGACGTGATCTTCCGGATCACCCTCTGGGCCGTCATCATATACGGGATCTACACCTATGCGGGCCGCTGCTATGAGTACGGCTACCGCATTTATACGGAGCCTCCCATCTCACTGACTTACGGCCGGGATGTGAAGGTGACCATCCCCGTGGATACCTCCCCGAAGGAGCTGGGCCAGATCTTTGAGGACAACGGCCTGACTAGGGATGCACTTCTTTTTACGCTGCAATACTACTGCTCCGAGTACAAGGCCGATGTGACCTTTGGTTCCTATACCTTCAATACCGCCATGACCGCGGAGGAGATGTTCGCCGTGATGGCAGGGGAAGGACCGGAGATTTCGGAGGACGCGGAGCCGATCTCCGAGAGTACGACGAATGGAGGGCTGTCTCCGAATGAGTGAGGAAGTCAGGCTCGAGACTTTTCTGGAACTGATGAATCCCGAGGTGCCCGCAGACCTTCTGGCGCTGGAGGAAAAAGCGCTCGGGGACGGAGTGCCCATCATACGCAGACCTGTGCAGAGTTTTCTGCGCTTCTTTTTGAATGTGAAAAAGCCGGGGCGGATTCTGGAAGTGGGGACCGCCGTCGGCTTTTCTGCGTTGTGGATGGACCGCTTTTCTCCGGAAGGGTGTACCATCACCACCATGGAAAAATCCCCGGAGCGGGCTGCGGAGGCCCGGGCGCACTTTGCGGAGTTTCAGGCGCAGGACCGCATCACGCTGCTGGAGGGAGATGCAGCGGAGCTCTTAAAGGGTCTCTCCGGCACCTATGATCTGATCTTTATGGATGCGGCCAAGGGCCAGTACATCCATTTTCTGCCGGAGGTTAAGCGCCTGATGGCCGGGGGCAGCGTCCTCATCTCCGACAATATGCTGCGGGACGGAGAGCTCATCGAATCCCGCTTTGCCGTGACCAGACGGAACCGCACCATCCACAGCAGGATGCGGGAGTATCTCTTCGCCCTGAAGGAGGACCCGGAACTGGAGACGGTGCTGATGGACCTGGGGGACGGACTGGCTCTCAGCGTGAAGAAGGAAGAGAAATGATCCCGAATACGAAAAACCACAATTCCATACCGGAGCTGCTGATCCCCGCCGCGAATCTGGAAGTCCTGAAGATCGCGGTAAACTACGGTGCGGATGCGGTGTACATCGGCGGAGAGGCCTTCAGCCTCCGGGCGAAAGCGGACAATTTCCCGCCGAAAGCCATGGCGGAGGGCATTGCCTATGCCCATGAGCGGGGCGTTCGGGTCTACATCACCGCCAACATCCTGGCTCACAACGGGGATCTGGCGGAGGCCCGGAAGTATTTTGCGCAGCTCCGGGACCTGCAGCCCGACCCGCCGGATGCCCTCATCATCTCGGATCCCGGCATGCTCCGGGTCTGCAGACAGGAGTGGCCCGAGGCGGAGATCCATATCTCCACCCAGGCCAACAATACCAATTACGAGACCTATCGCTTCTGGTGGGAACTGGGAGCAAAGCGGGTGGTCAGTGCCAGGGAGCTGAGCCTGACAGAACTGTCGGAAATCAGAAAACAGATTCCGGATGAAATGGAGATCGAGACCTTTGTGCACGGTGCCATGTGCATTTCCTACTCCGGCAGATGCCTCCTTTCCAACGCCCTCACCGGACGGGACGCCAACCGCGGCGCCTGCACCCATCCCTGCAGATGGAAATACGCCATTATGGAGGAGACCAGACCCGGGGAATACTTCCCCATCGAGGAGACGGAGCGGGGCACCTTTATCATGAACTCCAAGGATCTGTGCTTGATCGAACACATCCCGGAGCTGGTGCGGGCGGGCATCGACAGCTTCAAGATCGAAGGCCGCATGAAGACGGCCCTCTATGTGGCCACCGTGGCCAGGACCTATCGCATGGCCCTGGACGACTACGCCCGGTCCGAGGAGCTCTACCGCAGCCGCCTGGAGGTCTACCGCCGGGAGATCGCCATGTGCACTTACCGGAGCTTTACCACCGGATTCTTCTTCGGAAAGCCCGGCCCGGAGGACCAGATCTACGACAACAGCACCTATGTGACGGATGCGGTATTCCTGGCGGCAGTGGACGCTGTCGAGGGAGGCTGCGCCCTCTTTGTGCAGAAAAATAAATTCTCCGTGGGAGAGTCCATCGAGATCATGAAGCCGGACGGCAGGAACATCACCGTCAGGGTGGAGGAGATGTTCGGAGAGGACGGGGCCCCCGTGGAGTCCTGCCCCCATGCGGGAGAACATATCCGTGTAAGGCTGAGCGAAATGCCGGAGGCGGGAGATCTGCTGCGGCGTCCCGGTACCAGGTGAGAGAGATTCCCGCGGCGTCCCGGCACCGGGTGACGGCTCCGGCTTGCTTTTTTTCGCTTCGGAGTGTAAGGTAGTACTAATTTTTGACAGGCAGAAAGGATGCGTGTGAAATGAGCGAAGTACTGAATGTGGAAGAGATCTTTGCCAGCAAGGTATTTACTCTCGGAAAAATGAGAGAGCGACTGCCCAAGACCACCTTCAAGGAAGTCCAGCGGGTGATGGAAAAGGGCGGAGAGCTTTCCAAGGAATCCGCAGACGTGGTGGCCAAGGCCATGAAGGACTGGGCCGTTGAGAACGGCGCCACCCATTATACCCACTGGTTCCAGCCCCTCACCGGGATCACTGCGGAGAAGCATGATGCCTTCGTGACGCACCCCGATGCCGAGGGTCATATGATCATGGAATTTTCCGGCAAGGAGCTCATCAAGGGCGAGCCGGACGCTTCCTCCTTCCCCTCCGGCGGACTCCGCGCCACCTTCGAGGCCAGAGGCTATACCGTTTGGGACATCACTTCCCCCGCATTCCTCAAGGAAGACGCCACCGGCGTGATCCTTTGCATCCCCACCGCGTTCTGCTCCTACACCGGAGAGGCGCTGGACAAAAAGACCCCGCTCCTGCGCTCCATGGAGGCCGTCAGCCAGCAGGCCCTGCGCATCGTCAGACTCTTCGGCAATACCGGTGCGACCCGGGTCACCGCCAGTGTCGGTGCGGAGCAGGAGTATTTCCTGGTGGATCGTGAAAAATACCTCCGCAGAGAGGATCTGATCTTTGCCGGCAGGTCCCTGTTCGGTGCCCCCGCACCCAAGGGACAGGAGCTGGAGGATCACTATTTCGGCACCATCCGCGAGCGCATCGGCGCTTACATGAAGGATCTGAACATCGAGCTGTGGAAGCTGGGCGTTACCGCCAAGACCCAGCACAACGAGGTGGCACCCGCACAGCACGAGCTGGCGCCCATCTATGAGACCGCAAACATCGCCGTGGATCACAATCAGCTGGTGATGGAGACCATGAAGAAGGTGGCAGGCCGCCATGGCCTTACCTGCCTGCTCCACGAGAAGCCCTTCGCTGGGGTCAACGGCTCCGGTAAGCATGACAACTGGTCCCTCTCAACTGACAATGGTGTCAATCTGCTGGATCCCGGCCGCACTCCCAATGAGAACATCCAGTTCCTGCTGGTGCTGGCCTGCATTTTGAAGGCTGTGGACGAGCACGCTGATCTGCTGCGCTGGAGCGCTGCGGACGTGGGCAATGATCACCGTCTCGGCGCGGATGAGGCGCCCCCGGCCATCATCTCCGTCTTCCTGGGATCCCAGCTGGACGATGTGGTGAGCCAGCTCATCGAGACCGGACAGGCAGCCCGTTCCGTGCAGGGCGGTAAGCTGCGCACCGGCGTGTCCACCTTAAATGACATCGAGAAGGATGCGACGGATCGGAACCGTACCTCCCCCTTCGCCTTCACCGGCAACAAATTTGAGTTCCGTATGGTGGGCTCCAGCGACTCCATCGCGGATGCCAACACCACCCTGAACGCTATCGTGGCAGAGGCCTTCTGCGAGGCAGCGGACGAGCTGGAGGGTGCGGAGAATTTCGAGATGGCCGTCCACGACCTCATCAAGCGCTATCTGTCCGAGCACGAGCGCATCATCTTTAACGGCGACGGCTACTCCGAGGAGTGGAAAGCCGAGGCGGCGCGCAGAGGTCTGCCCAACATCCGCAGCACCGTGGAGTCCGCTGCGGCCCTCACCACCGAAAAGTCCGTGGAGCTCTTCCAAAAGTTCGGTATCTTTACCAAAACCGAGCTGGAGTCCCGCGAGGAAGTGACCTATGAGCTCTATTCCAAGAGCATCAACATCGAGGCCCTCACCATGATCGACATGGTGAAAAAGCAGTATGTCCCCGCTGTCATGAAGTACAGCGGACAGCTGGCCAAGAGCATCCTGGCCATCCGCGAAGCCGGCGGCAGAGCTGCCGTGGAAGCGGCCCACCTCAGAGAGATCGAGAGTCTCCTGGAGAAGGTGGAGCGGGCGAGAGAGGCACTGGAGAAGGTGTGTGCCACCTCCCAGGCCATGACCGATCCCAAAACGCAGGCCTTCGCCTTCCACGAGAAGGTGGTGCCCGCCATGGAAAAGCTCCGCGCTCCCGTGGATGCGCTGGAGACTTTGGTGGACAAGGAAGCCTGGCCCGTGCCCGCTTACAGCGAGCTGATCTTCGAGGTATAAACAGGTCGCACTGCGCAGATTCCCGGGAGAGCGCCCCTCTCCCGGGATTTTTTGCGGGAAGTTCAAAATTTTTGAAAAAGTACTTGCAAAAAGAAAAATCATTTAGTATAATTCTTCGAGTGACGCACATAGGGATATAGCCAAACGGTAAGGCAGCGGATTCTGATTCCGTCATTTTCTAGGTTCGAATCCTAGTATCCCTGCGAACCCCGTCTAGGTTATAGACGGGGTTTTATTTTTTTCTTTTGAGGAAACACTATGGAAGAAACAAATGTGATACAGTCGGAAAACATCACCGCGGATGCAAAAAAGCATTTTTCCCGCATCGGTCTGCGCCTCTTTTTCGGTGTCATCATCATGCACGCAGTCTCCATCGGCACCGCGCTCCTTTGTGCGAAGATCTGGCCTCAGATCACGGAAAATACGACCCTGGCGCTGGTGGTATCCTACATTCCCATGCTCTTCGTCGGATATCCTGCCATGTATCTGCTGCTGAAGCCTCTGCCGGCGGTGGCCCCCGGGAATGGGAAGCTGGGAGCCAAATGGTTCTTCATGTTTTTCCTGATGACCTACGGCTGTATGGTGGTGGCCAATCTTATCGGCACCCTTGTGGGCGTCATCATCGAGCAGGTATTTCCCGGCACCGTGGCATCCACCAATGATGTGCAGGGGATCCTGATGGAAGGAAATATGTTTGTCACCTTCCTGTTTGCGGTGGTCTGTGCGCCCATCCTGGAGGAGCTGATCTTCCGCAAGCTCCTGGTGGACCGGACCCTTGTGTACGGCGAGGGCGTTGCCATCGTCTTCAGCGGCCTGGTTTTCGGCCTTTTCCACGGGAACCTGACCCAGTTCGTCTACGCCTTTGTCATCGGCGTTCTTTTCGCCCTGGTCTATGCCCGCACCGGCAAGATCTACATCACCATCTGCCTGCATATGATATTGAATTTCATCGGCGGGATCCTGGGGGTGCTCCTCATCCGCAAGCTGGGTGCGGAGGATCTCTTTAACAGCCTCGGCGACATGGACGATCTGGAGCTTATGGCGCAGGCCCTCCAGACCCACGGACGCAGCCTTCTCATTTTTGCCCTCTATGCCCTGGTCCTCTACGCCATGGTCTTTGCGGGTATCATCCTGCTCATCGTAAACCGCAAGGCCCTGACACCCAGACCCGGCAGGCTGCAGATCCCCAAGGGGCAGCGCTTCATGACTGTCATCGGGAACCTGGGTATGGTGCTGTTCCTGGTACTCATGATCTTCGTCATCGTGTCGGAGATGGTCGGATTAAATATCTAGTTTGGAGAAGCCATGTACACATTTCCATCCAGAGTCCGCTTCAGTGAGGCGGGGGCCGACGGGCTCCTGACCATGGCGGGCGTCGTCAATTATTTTCAGGACTGTTCCACCTTCCAGTCGGAGGATGCGGGCGTGGGTCTGGATTACCTGCGGGCCCGGGGAATGGTCTGGGTCATCAACAGCTGGCAGATCGAGGTACTCCGGTACCCTGCCCTGGGAGAGCACATCACGGTGGGCACTGCCCCCTATGATCTGAAAGGCTTCCTGGGCATGCGTAATTTCGTCCTCCTGGACGAGCAGGGAGCGTATTTGGTGAAGGCATCCTCCATCTGGAGTCTCATAGGCACCGAGACCTTCCATCCCGTGGGGATCCCGCAGGAGGTGCTGGACGCATACACCCTGGAGCCCAAGGTGGAGATGGAGTACCTCCCCCGCAAGATCCGGGTGCCGGAAGGCGGAGAGGCCTTCCCGGCTATGACCGTGCAGCAGTGCCACCTGGATCACAATCATCATGTCAACAACGGCCAGTACATTACCCTGGCTTTGGGGTATCTTCCGGAGGATTTTCATCCCACGGCCCTGCGCACCGAGTACCGGCAGCAGGCCTTTTTAAATGACCGCATGACCCCCGTTCTGACCGAGATCCCGGAAGGGTATATCCTCACCTGGACCGCGGACGACGGGAAGGCATACTGCGTCGTGGAGTTTCGCGGGGAGCACGCCTGAGTGCCCCGTTTCCCTGCCCTGCCTTCCGCAGGCGATGGAGAGATCTATGTTAAAGCTTGGAGAAAAACAGAAACTGAAGATCGTGAAAAAGACGGATTTCGGCGTCTACCTGTCCGAAGGCGGCGATGCGGAGCGGGTGCTTTTGCCCGGAGCGCAGGTGCCGGAGGGCACAGCGGTGGGGACGGAGCTGGAGGTCTTCCTCTACCGGGACTCCGAGGACCGCATGATCGCCACTGTCCGCACGCCCCTTCTGGTGATGGGGACCGTGGCCAGACTCACCGTTGCCCAGGTGACGAAGGTGGGCGCTTTCCTGGACTGGGGGCTGGAGAAGGACCTTTTCCTGCCCTTCAAGCAGCAGACCCGGAAGGTGGCTCCCGGCGACCGGGTGCTGGTAAGTCTCTACCTCGATAAAAGCGAGCGGCTCTGCGCCACCATGAACGTCTATGAAGCCCTGCAGAGCGCGGAAGGGCAACGGCCCGGGGATACCGTCACCGGCGAGGTGTACCTCATCAGCGACCGGTTCGGCGCCTTTGTGGCGGTGGACGACCGGATCTCTGCCCTCATCCCCCGCAAGGAAATGTACGGGGATGCGCAGAAGGTGAAGGTGGGCGATCACATCACCGCAAGGATCCGCAGAGTGCTGGAGGACGGCCGCCTGGAACTCTCCGTCCGGGACACCGGCGAAGCGCAGCGCACGGAGGATGCGGAGGCCATTCTGGATCTGCTGGATTCCTACGAGGGCGCCCTTCCCTTTGGCGACAAGGCCTCACCCGAGGTGATCCTGCGGGAGACCGGCATGAGCAAGGCCCAGTTCAAGCGGGCCGTGGGTAAACTCTTAAAGGAAGGCCGCATCGAGATCGGGGAAAAGACCATCCGGAGAAAATAGGGCGCCGCAGGTTAGAGAAACTTAATATTTCAGAGCCCTGTTTTTGCTTGCATCTGCAGGGCCTTGATGTATAATGTATTTACCACAGACAGGGATGTCGCCGGTAGATCGGAGGTGCACATGAATTTAGGATTTGCAGATCTTTCCGTATCTTTTAACACACAGGAAACATTGAACGCTTTCAGTATCAAGATGCTTGACAAGGCTATGGATACCAACGAAGCCATCGGACAGGGCATCGTCGAGATGATCGATTCCGCCGCTATGGAGCGCAGCGTGAACCCTGCCGTAGGCAGTAATTTTGATATGTCGGTCTGACATCCCCGCTACAGCGGGACCGCAGAGGAATCTGCGGTCCCTTTTTTGTGCCCGGATGGGGCCTGCTCGCCCCCGCCCCGCGCCATTTGTCCATCCCCGGCGGCCTCTTTTGTTCAAAATATACAAAACCTTATCAAAAATCCCCCAAAATCCCCAAAAATATACAAAAACACGATTGATTTTTTGTGACATTTTATGTAAAGTGAAATGGGGGAAGGCTACGCACAGATACGGGGGTATTCCATGATCTCTAATCAGGTATTGCAGAACACCATAGACGGACTGAAAAACATTACCAGAGCGGACTTCGCCGTAACGGACCAGGATGGGAGAGAGGTGGCATCCACCGCCGACATCTCCGCCGCTTTCGGTGCCATTTCCGGCTTCGGCAGCTCACCCGCTGACTCCCAGGAGGCCGGGGGCTATCAGTATTTCAAGATCTTTGACGATCAGCAGCTGGAGTATGTCCTGGTGATCGCCGGAGGCGGCGAGGACACCTATACCATCGGCAAAATGGCGGCATTCCAGATCCAGGGCCTGCTCATTGCCTACAAGGAGCGCTTCGATAAGGACAACTTTATCAAGAACCTCCTTCTGGACAATCTGCTCCTGGTGGATATCTATAGCCGCTCCAAGAAGCTCCACATCCAGAACGAATCCCCCAGGATCGTTTTTGTGGTGGAGGATTCCAATGCCAAGGACAACAATATCCTGGAGCTGACTCGCACCTTCTTCGGCACCTCAGGCAAGGATTTTGTCACTGCCGTGGACGAGCTCAGCGTGGTGGTGGTGAAGGACCTCTCCGGCACGGATCCCGTCCGGGAGACCCAGCGCACTGCCAAGAGCCTCAGCGAGTACCTCATCAAGGAAAAAGTGACGGATGTGCGCGTGGCGTACGGCACAGTTATCTCCGATATCAAGGACGTGAGCCGCTCCTACAAGGAAGCGAAGATGGCTGCGGACGTCGGCAAGATCTTTTTTGACGAGAAGACCATCATCGCCTACAGCGAGCTGGGCATCGGCCGTTTGATCTATCAGCTGCCCCTGCCGCTTTGCAAGATGTTCATCAAGGAGATCTTCGGTACGAAGAATCCCGAGGACTTCGATGAAGAGACCCTGCCCACCATCAACAAATTCTTCGAGAACAGCCTGAATGTCTCCGAGACCTCCAGGCAGCTCTTCATCCACCGCAACACCCTGGTCTACCGCCTGGACAAGCTCCAGAAGAGCACCGGCCTGGACCTTCGGGTATTCGAGGATGCCATCACCTTCAAGATCGCGCTGATGGTGGTGAAGTACATGAACTACATGGAGTCCAACAACTCCTTCTGACAGAATTGTCATAAAACCAGATCATACGATTAGGAGTGTTTTCCAATGGCCAGCAAACAGACGAAAGCCCTGCGCAGACAGGAGACGATCGCCGAGCGCGGCATCATCGCGCTCAACAAAGTCAGCATGAGTTATCAGGGGGACGGCGCCCCCGCACTGGACGATGTGACCCTTCGCATCGATCCCGGTGAGTTTGTATTTGTGGTGGGAGACAGCGGCTCCGGCAAGACCACCCTCATCAAGCTCCTGCTCCGGGAGCTGGTGCCCACCTCCGGCGATGTGTGCGTGATGGGCTACAATACCAAAAAGCTCCGCCATCGTCAGATCCCGGAATTCCGCCGCAACATCGGCGTGGTGTTCCAGGACTTCCGCCTCCTGAAGGACCGCAATGTCTACGAGAATGTGGCATTTGCACAGCGGATCATCGAGGTTCCCACCCGGGAGATGAAGAAAAACGTCCCCGGCATCCTGTCCATGGTGGGACTGGCCGGCAGATACCGCTACAACGTCACGGACCTGTCCGGCGGTGAGCAGCAGCGCGTGGCACTGGCAAGAGCGCTGGTGAACAAGCCCGAGATCCTGCTGGCGGACGAGCCCACCGGTAATCTGGATCCCAACAATGCCTGGGAGATCATGGACCTCCTCGAGGAGATCAACGAGCAGGGTACCACCGTCATCGTGGTCACCCACAACCCGGAGATCGTCAACGCCATGAAAAAACGCGTCATCGCCATGCGCAAAGGCATCATCGTCAGCGATGAGGAGGAGGGGACCTACGTAAATGAAGATTAGGACATTTTTCTACACCCTCTCTCAGGGCATTCGCAATCTGTTCAAAAACGGCTGGTACTCCCTGGCGTCCATCGCCACCATCAGTGCCTGCCTGTTCCTGTTTTGCATTTTCTATTCCGTGGTGGCCAACCTGCGCTTCGTTCTGAACAACGTGGAGCAGGGCATCTCCGTCCAGTGTTTCTTCAACGAGGATGTCACCGAGGAGCGGATCCTGGAGATCCGCAAGGAAGTGGAGAACCGTGTGGAGGTGTCCCGCGTGATCTACCACACCGACGAGGAGATCTGGGCTTCCTTCGGACCCGAGTACGCGGGCGAGGATTACCTGGATGTGTTCCCGGAAAATCCCCTGGCAGGCGAACACAATCTGGAGATCTTCCTCAGTGATGTCTCCATGCAGAGCACCCTGGTCACCTGGCTCAGCTCCATGAGCGAGGTCCGCAAGGTGAACTATTCCGAGGTCACCGCCTCCACCTTAAGCGGCGTCAACATGATCATCGCCTATATCTCCATCGGCATCATCGTGATCCTGCTGGCCGTCAGTATCTTCCTCATCAACAATACCGTCCGGGTGGGCATCGCCGTCCGCGCGGAGGAGATCAACATCATGAAGTATGTGGGTGCCACGGACTTCTTCGCCAGAGCCCCCTTCGTGCTGGAAGGTATGATCATCGGAGCCCTGGGCGCCGCCATTCCTCTGGCACTGACCTACAACCTCTACGATTATGTGCTGGATTACATCAACGGCAGGTTTTCCGTTCTCAGCAGCATTCTGACATTCCTGTCACTTGATCAGGTAATTTCTGTCCTGCTTCCCGTCTGCATGATCGTGGGCGTGGGCATCGGATTCATCGGAAGCTTTGTAACGGCACACAAGCATTTGAGAGTATGAGAAACACGCTTCACGGGAAAAAGAGAAGGACTGCGCTTTCCGGGGCAATCGGCGTTTTGCTGCTGATGGCCCTGGTTTTTGTGCCCGTGGCGGCGAGCCTCTCCCCCTTTGCCATCGTGGCGAGGGCCGATGTCCTGGAGGACAAGGAAAAGGAGCTGGATAAGGCCGAGGACGAGCGCAAGAAGCTGGAAGACGAGCTGAAGAACCTGAAGAAGCGCAAGGAGAAGCTGAAGGATCTGAAGGAGGATCTGAACGCTTTTATCACCGAGCTGGACGCCACTCTGGCGGCCATGGAGGAGGAGATCGAGAGCCTTACGGGTCAGATCACGGAGAAGGAAGCCGAGATCGTGACGACCCAGGCGGAGCTGGAGGAGGCAAAGACGCTGGAGGATCAGCAGTACCGGGATATGATGGCCCGCATGCGCGTCATGTACGAGCAGGGCACCAAGCAGATGATCACCATCCTGCTGGAGTCCACCAGCATCCGGGACTTCCTGAACCGCAGCGATTACATCGAGAAGGTGGTGGCCTACGACAGAGCGCTCTGGTCGGACTATCAGGACACCCGCAAGTATGTGGAGCTCTGCGAACAGCAGCTGGAAGCGGAGAAGACCCTGCTGGATGATACGAAGGCGGCGGTGGAGGACCAGAAAGCGGAGATGGATGCTCTCATGGCCGAGAAGAAGGCGGAACTGGACGAGTACAACCGCCAGATCATCGCCTCCGAGACTTCCATCGAAGAGTATGAGAAAAACATCCGGGAGAGAGAGGCGGAGATCGACGCCCTCATCAAGGAGATCGAGGATGAGAAACGGCGCAGGGAGGACGGCGGCGATACCTATGACGGCGGCACCTTCTGTTTGCCCTTAAAGAGCTACACCCGCATTTCCGACGACTTCGGCTGGCGGATGCATCCCACCCTTCATGTGGAGAAGTTCCACAACGGTGTGGATTTTGCCGCGGCCTCCGGCACACCCATCTATGCAGCCTATGACGGCACCGTGGTGGCTGCAAGCTATTCCGCTTCCATGGGAAACTATGTGATGATCGATCACGGCAGCGGCCTGTATACCATCTACATGCACGCTTCCAAACTGAGCACCACCGTCGGCACCGCTGTCAGCAAGGGAGATACCATTGCGGCGGTGGGATCCACGGGACGCTCCACCGGCCCCCACCTGCATTTCGGGGTCCGGCTGAACGGGGAGTACGTTTCTCCCTGGAATTATCTGAAAAAATGAGGACAGTACAATGGACGACAGAGACCTGATGAATGTCTCCCCCGCGCAGCAGCCTGCGCAGAAAGAACGGTTTCACCAAAAAGAATTCTGGATCGGCCTGGCCATCGGCCTGGTAGTCACCCTGCTCCTCTCCGGTACCCTGATGGCCGTGATGCTGGCTACCGGGATCTTCAAGGCCCGCAGCCTTTCCGAGACCGTGTCGGATGCGATCACGACAGGACAGGAGAATTACCTCACCGGCGGGATGGGATCTGCGGATACCGGCCTGCTGGATGATGCCACCGAGGAGAAGCTCAATTACATCTACAATCTCTTCGAGGCCAATTCCATCTATGACATCGAGGAAGAGGACCTGCGGCGCGGTATGATCGACGGCATGCTGGCAGGCACCGGAGACAAATACGCTCTCTATTACAGCGAGGAGGAGCTGAATGATACCTTCGAATCCCTGAGCGGTACCTTCTACGGCATCGGCGCGCTGCTCTTCCTGAACGATGACGGCTATGCCACCATCAGCAGCGTCTATGCGGACAGTCCCGCAGAGCGGGCCGGCCTCCTGAGCGAGGATATCATCACCAAGGTGGACGACGAGGACGTGCTGGGGCTGACCCTGGACAAGATCGTCAGCAAGATCCGTGGCCCCGAGGGTACGGAGGTCAAGCTCACCGTCTACCGCGGAATGATTAACGATTATCTGGATCTGACCTGCACCCGGGGCATGATCAAGGAAGTCACCGTGGAGCATGAGATGGAGGAGGACCGCATCGGCTACATCCGGATCACCACCTTTGAGGACGTGACCGTGGAACAGTTTGCGGATGCACTGGAGGAGCTGAAAGATCAGGGCATGAAGGGCCTGGTCATCGATCTGCGCAGCAATACCGGCGGGCTCCTCAGCGCCGTGGTCTCCATCGCGGATGAAATGCTTCCCGACGGCCTGGTGGTCTACACTGAGGATGCAAACGGCAAGCGGGCGGATTTTAAGAGTTATGGCAGCGATTTGATCACGGTTCCCGTGGTGGTGCTGACCAACGGCCTCACCGCCAGTGCTTCCGAGATCCTGACGGGCGCACTCCAGGATCACGGCGTGGCAGTCTCCATGGGGACCAAAACCTACGGTAAGGGCGTGGTCCAGAGCTTCGTGGAGTTGAAAGACGGCTCCGGCCTGAAGCTTACCACGGACCAGTATTTTACCCCTCATGGCAGAGCCATCGACGGCGAGGGCATCGCGCCGGACATCGAGGTGGAGTTTGACGCGGATTCCTACTATGCCGATGATTCCTACGATAACCAGAAGGCGGAAGCCATCAAGTATCTGAAGGAAAAGATCAAATAACCGGATATAGGAAATATCGGGACTGTGCCCGCTCTTCGGAGCGGGCATTTTTTTGTCCTCCCCGGATGATTTTTGGTGAATTTGTCGGAAACTGAATATTAATTATTAGTTTCTATGCACATTGATTTCCCATACGCCTGAGACTACAATGAAACCATAACGAGACAACTCCGTTTCCCATCCCATGGGAGCGGGAATCAACCGAAAAAAGGGGAAAAGCCATGAGAGATGTGATCATTCTGGGGGGAGGCGTGACCGGCTGCAGCATCGCGAGAGAACTGTCGGCCTACAAGCTGGACCTGCTGGTGCTGGAGAAGAATTCCGATGTCTGTGAGGGAACTTCCAAGGCCAACAGCGGGATCGTTCATGCCGGATATGACGCAAAACCCGGTACCTTAAAGGCAAAACTGAATGTGCGCGGCAACGAGATGATGGGCAGGCTCTCCGAGGAGCTGGACATTCCCTTCAAACGGAACGGCAGCCTGGTGCTCTGCTTTGAAGAGTCCGGCAGGGCCACACTGCAGCGCCTCTACGATCAGGGCGTCGCCAATGGCGTCAAGGGCCTGGAGATCCTGGAGGGTGATGCGGTAAGAGCGCTGGAGCCTGCAGTGAGTGACAGCGTGGTGGCTGCCCTCCATGCGCCCACCGGCGGCATCGTCTGTCCCTTCCTCCTGACCATCGCCATGGCGGAAAATGCAGCGGTCAACGGTGCGGAGTTTCTGCTGAATACCGAAGCAACCGACATCCGTGTCATTTCGGGCGGTTATGAGATCGACACGGACAAGGGCACCATGCAGGCGAAGGTCATCATCAACGCCGCGGGCGTCCACTCCGATTTCTTCCACAACCGCGTCGTGGGGAAGGAAGAGCTGAAGATCATCCCCCGCCGCGGCGAGTACTGCCTCATGGACAAAAATGTGGGAGACCTGGTGAGCCACACCCTTTTCCAGCTGCCCACCGCACTGGGGAAGGGCGTTCTGGTGACGCCCACCGTTCACGGAAATCTCCTGACGGGCCCCACCGCAACGGATATTCCGGACGGAGAGGATACCGCCACCACCGCAGAAGGCATCGCGGAGCTGACGGCCAAGGCGGCGCTCAGTGTCCGTTCCCTTCCTTCCAGATCCGTCATCACCTCCTTCTCCGGCATCCGTGCCCATGAGGAGAAGGACGATTTTGTCATCGGTTCCCCGGAAGGCTTCCCCGGCTTCTTTGACGCAGCCGGCATCGAGTCTCCCGGCCTGACCTGTGCTCCCGCCATCGGGGAAGTCCTGGCGGAGCAGGTGGCAGCGTACCTGAAGGCAGAGAAAAAGAGCGACTTTATCCCCACCCGTAAGGGAATCCCCAACATGGCCCTGGCCGGCCCCGAGGAGCGCTCCCGCCTGATCGCCGCAGATCCCCGCTACGCAAACGTGATCTGCCGCTGCGAGCTGGTGACCGAGGGTGAGATCGTGGAAGCCATCCATAGGCCGGTGGGTGCCACGACCCTGGACGGTGTGAAGCGCCGCACCAGAGCGGGCATGGGAAGATGCCAGTCCGGATTCTGCTCCCCCAAGGTGGTGGAGATCCTGGCAAGAGAGCTGGGCACGGATCCGGCACAGATCAGAAAGAACAATCCCGGATCGGAATTCCTGACGGGCTATATCAAAGAGGACATTTAGAAAAACGCTTGCGCAGAAAGGATAAAGCCATGACGAAAGATTTGGTGATCATCGGCGGCGGTCCCGCGGGACTGGCAGCTGCGGTGGCAGCGAAAAAAGCCGGAATAGACGATCTGCTGATCCTGGAGCGGGACAACCGCCTGGGAGGGATTTTGAACCAGTGCATCCACAACGGCTTCGGACTGCACACCTTCAAGGAGGAGCTTACCGGCCCCGAGTATGCGGACCGCTTCATCCGGGAAGCGGCTGAGCTGCAGATCCCCTATGAACTCAGCACCATGGTGGTGGATCTGGGCAGGGACGGAAATGACAAGATCGTCACTGCCATGAGCAGGGAGCGCGGCATTTTTCAGATCAGGGCAAAGTCCGTGATCCTTGCCATGGGCTGCAGGGAGCGCCCCAGAGGTGCATTGAACATTCCCGGCATGCGCCCCGCTGGCATCTATACCGCGGGCACGGCCCAGCGCTATGTGAACATCGAGGGCAGAATGCCCGGCCGTACCGTAGTGATCCTGGGCTCCGGCGACATCGGCCTCATCATGGCCCGCCGCATGACCCTGGAGGGAGCAAAGGTCCGCTGCGTTGCGGAACTCCAGCCCTACTCCGGCGGCCTGAAGCGCAACATCGCCCAGTGCCTGAACGATTTTGACATCCCCCTGCTCCTGAGCCACACCGTGGTGGACATCAAGGGCAAGGAGCGGGTGGAGTCCGTTACCATCGCACAGGTGGATGAGCATTTAAAGCCCATCCCCGGTACCGAGACCGAGTACGAATGTGACACCCTGCTGCTCTCCTGCGGACTCCTGCCGGAGAACGAGCTCTCCGGGAAGCTGGGAGTCCCCTTAAGCAGAGTCACCGGCGGCCCGCTGGTCAATGAGAGCTTTGAGACCGAAGTGCCCGGCGTTTTTGCCTGCGGCAATGTGCTGCATGTGCATGACCTGGTGGACTACGTATCCGAGGAGGCGGCCGCAGCCGGAAGAAAGGCTGCGGAATATGTGACGAATGTGTCGGAAAGTGTGCCGGCCGATGACGAAGCGCCCCTTCGCCTCACGGGAACAAACGGTGTCCGCTACACGGTCCCTGCCACGATCCGTCTGTCCCATATGGAGGACAGCCAGGTGATCCGCTTCCGCGTGGGCAGCAATTACCGCAATGCCACCATCCGCGTCACCGCAGGCGACCGGGTGCTGTTGGAGCGGAAGAAGAACGTCCTTGCGCCCGGCGAGATGGAACAGCTGACCCTCAAAAAGGCGGATCTGGAGACCCTCCCCGCAGGCAGCGAGATCGTTTTTGAGATCGCGATGTGAAGCGGTTTGACAAAAATCCGCCTGTGCGGGTCCTCTTTCACGGGGAAAAGTTTGAAAGAAAACGCGATGCGCTTTCCCGAGGAGATAACTATGGCAAACATTGAAAAGAAAGAATTTGTATGTATCCGCTGCCCCCTGGGCTGCAATGTCACCGCGACGCTGACGGACGGTGAGATCACGGAGATCACCGGCAACACCTGCCCCAGAGGTGCGGATTATGTGACCAAGGAGCTGACGGACCCCAGGCGCATCGTCACCAGCCTGGTCCGTGTGGAGGGCGGCGCCTTGCCCGTGGTCAGCGTAAAGACGGCTTCCGACATCCCCAAGGGGGAGATGTTTGACTGCGCAAAGGCCTTGAAGGAGACCGTGGTTTCCGCGCCTGTCCGCATCGGGGATGTGGTCTTAAAGGACGTGTGCGGTACCGGCATCGATGTGGTGGCCACTGCCAACGTGGAAGCGGTATAAAGCCTCCGGCGCCCAAAACGGAAGGAGGCCGTGGGAGCCCTAAGCGGAAATAAGCAGCCGGCATCCCAAAAAGCGTAAAGTAGCCGCCGGAGCCCTGCAAACAATGGGGATTTCGGTGAAGCGGTACAGGATAAAGGAGAAGACAGGTATGTCCGAATATATCATGGCCCTGGATCAGGGTACCACCAGTTCCAGATGTATTTTGTTTGATAAGCAGGGAAACATCTGCGCAATGGAGCAGAAGGAATTTTCCCAGATCTATCCGAAGCCCGGCTGGGTGGAGCACAATCCCATGGAGATCTGGTCCTCCCAGCTCTCCGTCGCCATGGAGGCCATGGCCATCAGCGGCGCAAAGCCCGAGGATATCGCCGCCATCGGCATCACCAATCAGCGGGAGACCACCATCCTCTGGGAGAAAAAGACGGGCCGGCCCATCTACAACGCCATCGTCTGGCAGTGCAGACGCACTGCCGGCGCCATCGACGAGCTCATGGAGAAGGGGCTGGAGAAAAAGTTCCGGGACAAGACCGGCCTCATCCCCGACGCTTACTTCAGCGCCACCAAGATTGCATGGATCCTGGATCATGTGGAGGGGGCCAGAGAGCGGGCGAAAAAGGGGGAGATCCTCTTCGGCACTGTGGACACCTGGCTCATCTGGAATCTGACCAAAGGGGTGATCCACGCCACCGACTATACCAATGCCTCCCGCACCATGCTATTTGACATTCACAGAAAATGCTGGGACGAGGAGATCCTGGAGTACTTCGACATCCCCAGGTGCATGCTGCCGAAGGTCTATCCTTCCAGCCATCTCTTCGGTTACACCCACAGCTCCGTCCTGGGCGGGGAGATCCCCATCGCAGGTGCGGCGGGAGACCAGCAGGCGGCTCTCTTCGGCCAGTGCTGCTTCAAGGAAGGTCAGGTGAAAAATACCTACGGCACCGGATGCTTCCTGCTGATGAACACCGGACACCGTGCCATTGATTCCGGCAGCGGCCTCCTTACCACCATCGCTGCCAGCGAGACCGACGACGTGGAATACGCGCTGGAAGGCTCTGTCTTTGTGGCGGGTGCCGCCATCCAGTGGCTCCGGGACGAGATGCGCATGATCCGCTCTGCGGCCCAGTCTCAGGAATATGCGGAAGAGGTGGAGGATACCGCGGACGTGTATATCGTCCCTGCCTTTGCCGGCATGGGAGCGCCCTACTGGCAGCAGCACGCCAGAGGCACCGTGGTGGGCATTACCCGGGGCTGCAGCAAGGAGCACTTCATCCGCGCGACCCTGGAATCCATCGCCTACCAGACACTGGATGTGGTGCGGGCCATGGAGAAGGACGCGGGGGTTCCCTTAAAAGAACTGAAAGTGGATGGCGGTGCCAGCGCCAACGATTTCTTGATGCAGTTCCAGTCCGACATCACCGGCACCATCGTACAGCGTCCCAAATGCATCGAAACCACCGCGCTGGGCGCCGCTTATCTGGCGGGCCTCCAGGTGGGCTACTGGAAGAGCAGGGAGGAGATCTGCGAGAACTGGCAGCTGGGGAAGGCATTTGCCCCTGCCATGAGCGAGGAGCTCCGCAGCGCTAAGCTCAAAGGCTGGAAGCGGGCGGTCCGCTGTGCCATGGCCTTTGCCATCGAGGATGAATGAACGCAAAAAAGGAACTGTCGCGATCTGCGACAGTTCCTTTGCTTTTGTCAGATATCCTTATGACACCTCTTCCGCGGACTCTTTGTAGAAGGAAAGGGCGGAGCCTTCCGTCTTTTTGCTGAGGAAGACACCAGCGTCGGCCTTCCGGTAGATGTCCTCGAAGGTGCGGTCGTTTTCCGGATCCCAGATCGCTGCGCCCACGCTGATGCTGACTTTCGCATCCTCCAGCCCGGGGATCCGCAGGTTGGCGAGCTTGTCAAAGATGCGCGCCACCACCGCCCTGCCGGCTGCTTCGTTATGGATGCCCTTGGCATAGACCGCAAACTCATCGCCCCCCAGACGGAAGACGATGTCGTCCTCGCGGAATTCGGAGTTGATGATATTTGCCACGGCAATGATGACCTTGTCACCGATGTCATGCCCGTAAGTGTCGTTGAAATGCTTGAACTTATCGATGTCGATGATGCACATCATGCCGTTCTGGGTGGCGTTCAGGAGCCTGATCACCTTGCTCTCGCCGCTGCCACGGTTCAGGATGCCGGTCATCAGATCCATCTCGGCCTTGGCCACCAGCTCCTCGCGCTCCTTTGCGGAAGCCACGATGTCGTCCGCATTTTTGAAGCCTGCCAGGATCCCTTCGTCCGGAGATCCCAGCTTGATGGGCAGATAGGTGAAGAGATAATAATGGATCTCGCCCTTGTCATGGACACGGTAGCTGCCTTCATAGGTATCGGCTTCATGCATCTTCTGCCGCACCGTTTCCAGACTCATGGCCTGTATCATGTCCGGGATATCCTCCACATAGACACGATCCTTGACATATTGTTTGTAGAGTACGTCGTAGGAGTACTTCTTTTCTCCTGCGCCCTCCATACCCTGGGTGACGTAGCCGTCCAGCTTCAGGATGACCACTTCTCCCGTGAGGAGATCCACCCGGAAGACATTGTAGTAGTCCCGGGCCAGAGCCGCCATGATGTTCAGCTGATCCTGCAGTGTATGCTTCTCGGCGATGAGAGACTTTGTCAGGGCATCCACATCTTTGAATGCCATGACAAAATAATCCGCATCTTCCGGTTCCCCCGCCACTGCGAAACAGATCTGATAATAGGAGGGGACGCCGTCGTCTCCCTTGCGCACATAGTCGAAGGAGTGAAGATCGCCGTCTTTGATGATTTCGGTGATGTTTTCGAAGGACAGGTCCGCCTCCTGCTTCGCCGTGTGTCCCACCACATTGTTTTCCAGGTAGGACTTGATGAAACAGTCGTAGTTCCTGCACTTTAGCCCCTGCTCCACGGCAGCGACGTTGTTTTCGCCGATGTTGCGGAACAGCTCCAGGCTGCGGTCCTTCAGATTCACCAGCCAGGCGGTATGATACTCTTTGCTCATAGCCACGGAGACATCCGCCAGAGCCTTGAGACGCGCGTTATAGGAATCGAGGAGTTCTTCGCTGATCCCAGGGAAGTCCACGCTCTTCAGCATAAATTCTCTCGCCTTGTTTGTCTGCATACAGGAAATGCCTCCACTCGTTTCCATAAAATAATGGACAGGTCTGATTATTATAACATACAAATGCGGAAAGTTTCTACGGATTTGCGCAAAAAGCCGTGATTTTCCGAATTTTTAGAAAACAGGAAAAACCGGCGGAATTGAAAAACAGTGGGAAAACGGGTAAAATGAGAAAGCAATGCAAGATCCGCGTTTCTGCACCGTCCCGCGGATCCGGAAAAGGGAAAACAGGAAAGGACGACAGTATTATGGACGAGAAAAAAATCTTATCGATCTGCGATCATACCCTGCTGCTGCAGGGCGCTACCTGGGAGGAAATCAAGGTCATCTGCGATGATGCCATCAAGTATCAGACCGCATCCATCTGCATCCCCCCCTGCTACATCAGCCGCGCCAGAGCGTATATGGGCGATCGTATGAAGATCTGCACCGTTATCGGCTTCCCCAACGGGAACATGACCACCGAGAGCAAGGTATTTGAGACCGAGGATGCACTGAAAAAGGGTGCCGACGAGATCGACATGGTCATCAACATCGGCATGCTGAAGGCCGGCGAGTACGATTACGTGCTGGACGAGATCAAGGCCATCCGCAAGGCCTGCGAGGGACACATCCTGAAGGTCATCATCGAGACCTGCCTTCTGACGAAGGAAGAGAAGATCAAAATGTGCGAGATCGTCACCGCTTCCGGCGCCGATTTCATCAAGACTTCCACCGGCTTTTCCACCGCGGGAGCCACCTTTGAGGATGTGGAGCTCTTTGCGCAGCACATCGGCCCCGGTGTCCGCATCAAGGCGGCCGGCGGCATCTCCTCCCTGGAGGATGCGGAGCGCTTCATGGAGCTGGGAGCTTCCAGACTGGGAACCAGCCGCATCGTAAAGATCATCAAGCAGGAACAGGCGACCGGATATTGAGCGCGAAGCGAGCAGGTAAGAAGGTGATCGAAGGGTCACATGGAAAAAGCGAAGGGCATGCCCTTCGCTTTTTTGTACGCTGTTTTCTTCCGGATCAGGACTGCCCCAGGAGCTGCAGCAGATACGGGATCCGGCTCTCGAAGTTCACCCCGTAATTCACATGATCCGGGTCTTCATAGGTGGCCTGAATGCAGGCGGAAGTGTATTTCGATGCGATCTGCAGCGCATCCTCGCAGGAGTGGTCACTGAGCAGCCCGGCCGTGAAGGTGCCTGCAAAAAGGTCCCCCGTGCCGTGGGAGACAAAGGGCACCGGCTGCGTGCCGTAGCACAGGTAGGCGTCCTGCTCCGCGTCGTATCCCAGAAAGCCGATGGTGCCGTCATCCAGATGGGCTCCCGTGATGACACACAAGGGGGCGCCCAGGCCGCGAAGCCCCTGCAGCAGCGATTTTAATTCCGCTTCCGAAGCGTTTTCTCCGGGATAGGGGAGATCGGTCAGCAGGGCCGCCTCCGACACATTGGGCAGGATCACATCCGCCGCGCCGCACAGCGTCCGCATTTTCTTTACGAAATCCTCGTCAAAGCCCCGGTACAGCTTTCCCTGGTCCGCCATGACGGGATCCACGATGACCTTCGCCTCGCCGGTGCCGAAGGAGTGGATGAAATCCAGCACCAGATCCACCTGCCGGATGCTGCCCAGATACCCGGTCAGGATCCCCGCAAAGGAGAAGCCCTCCCGCTCGAAATGCTGCCGGATGGGCGCCAGATCGTCTGTCAGATCCCGGATATGGACACCGGAGAACTGTGTGTGGGTAGAGAGCACTGCCGTGGGCACTGCCGCCACCTCCAGACCCGCCGCAGCCAGCACCGGGATCACCTCCGTCAGGGAGCACTTCCCGATGCAGGACAGATCCTGGATCGTTAATACGCGTTTTACCATAAGATCCTCCATGCCGAAAACTCTAAAATGCCTCGGATTTATTGCGTTTTTCGGCGCTATTCAGTATAATCCAAAACTGAACCTATTACCAGTACCAGTTTTTTACAGGATCGATAGGACCAGATGGAACGAAACGGATAAGGAGAACGGGAATTGCCTACCTATCAGCTGGATAAAAGAGGGAAAAAGCCTCTCTACGAATATCTCTATGAGTGCCTGAAAAACGACATCCGCAGCGGCGTTCTGCCGGGCAATCAGCGCCTCCCCTCCAAGCGGGAGATGGCAAGGGATCACGGCGTGGCCGTGGTGACGGTGGAAAATGCCTATGCCCAGCTCCTGGCGGAAGGCTATCTCTACACCAGGCCCCGCAGCGGCTTTTATGTGACGGAAGGTCTGGAGCGGGAGACGGCAGGGTCCGCGGCGGACGCCCCCGGCAGGGAAGGTGACCGGATCGCGGAGGACGCCCCCGGCAGGGAAGGGACTCCGAGGGCTTCCCGCGCCGCTTCCGATGGCACCTCTCGCAGCACAGGCAACGGGGACCCCACGCCGAAAAAGGAATACTTCGTGGACTTTACCTCCGGCCGCATTCACAGTGATGCCTTCCCCTACGCTGCCTGGGCCCGCCTCATGCGCAGGGTCCTCACGGACCGGGAGGAGGATTTCCTTATCGCACCTCCCAGAGAAGGGGTCTATCCCCTGCGGAAGGCCATCGCCGACTATCTGCAGGATGCCAGACACCTGACGGTCTCTCCGGACCGGATCATCGTGGGTCCCGGCACGGAGTATCTGCACAGCATCCTGCTGCGTCTCATCGGCGGCAGTGATCCCGTGGCAGTGGAGGATCCCGGCTACAGCAAGATCGGGCTGCTCTACGAGAGCACCGGCCGCCCCACCTTTCACGTGCGTGTGGACCGGGAGGGGATCTGCATCGAGCCCCTCAGGAAAAACGGCGTCAGGCTGGTCCACACTTCTCCCTCCCACCATTTCCCCACGGGTTGCGTTATGAGTGCGGAGCGGAGAAAACAGCTCGTAAAGTGGGCCCTTTCGGAGGATGCCTACATCGTTGAGGACGACTACGACAGTGAATTCCGCTTTTCCGGCAGGCCCATTGCTACCCTGACGGAGAGTAACGACACCAATGTCATATACATGAACACCTTCACCAGGACCCTGGCGCCCTCCATCCGCATCGCCTACATGGTGTTGCCGGAGGCACTGATGGAGCGGTACCGGACCCTCTTCAGCTTTTACTCCGGCGCCGTCTCCTCCCCGGAGCAGTTCACCCTGGCGGCCTTTCTTTCGGAGGGGTACTATCAGCGCCACATCTCCCGGATGCGGACCTTTTACCGCACCAGACGGGAGCAGGTGCTGGAGGCTTTTTCCGCTTCCGCCCTTTCCGGGTATGCCGAACTGACGGGGGACAGTGCGGGACTTCACTTTATCCTTCTCATTAAGCGGGACCTTAATGATAAAAAGTTTATAAAAGATTTAGATAATGTGGGAATACGGATCAACCCTCTTGCATTATACTGTTACAATGACGCAAAACCGTACGCACACGCTTTCCTGCTGGGATACGG
>JAILAF010000021.1 GCA_024681775.1 Lachnospiraceae bacterium | reverse complement strand
TGTATCCTGGGGAGGTACGTATGCAATACAACATGAACTTCGACATCGCCGCAATCTTTGTGTGCCTTTTTTCCATCTACTGCGTCATCGCGAAGAAAGGATTGGTGCGCCAGCAAAATCGTGTTCTACTATGGGTTCGGCTGACTTCTCACAGTTCGTTGTTACTAGGCTAATGAAACCTCTGTGAGACCTCCACGCTTAAGGTGCGCGCTCTTTCCCCTCATCTACCTGCCACATTTACTGGTACTTCCGGCAACCTTTGGACTTCATCGCTTTCAGCCGACTTATCCGCATTTCCCAGCCTTATATGTGATTCCTGTCCGTCAGGCCAAGGGTTTGCCTACAGCTTCCTTCAGATTCCACCTCACGATGGACACCCTTGCTGTTCAGCTATGTACTTCGTCGTTGCCTACGCGTACTCGGGACTTTCACCCGTTAGAGCGCGCCCATGGCGCGCAAACACAGAAAAGAGCAGGACATTGCGTCCTGCTCTTTTCGCCATCCGTCGGATCACGAAACATCAATCCGCCTGATCCGGTTTTTCTCTGAGCTTCACCACATTCGCAGCCCTTCTGCGGTTCTCCTCGCTCTGGTCCGCATAGTGCTTCCGGGTGGTGTTTACATCCTTGTGCCCCAGCACATCCGCTACGAGATAGATATCCCCGGTCTCCTGATACAGGCTGGTTCCGTAGGTGCTCCGCAGCTTATGGGGCGTGATCTTTTTCAGGGTGGTCACCCTGGAGGCGTATTTCTTTACCAGTTTCTCCACTGCACGGACGGAAATCCGCTTATTCTGCAGGGAGAGGAAGAGGGCATTTTCATGCCCGGGCTCCGGCGTCACCGCTTCCCGCTCCTCCAGGTAGTCCAGCAGTGCCTCCTCCACCTCTTCCCCGAAGTAGACGACAGCCTCGTATCCGCCCTTACGGCGCACCTTGATGCCGCCGTTATCAAAATCCAGGTCCTTCAGATCCAGACCCACACATTCGGACACACGGATACCGGTTCCCAGAAGAAGCGTCAGGAGAGCCACGTCCCGGACCTTGGTCTTCTGATGATAGACCAGCTCCTTATCCGTCAGCTTCTCACCGCTTTCCACCTGATCCAGGAGGATCGCCACCTCATTGGGATCAAGCCGGATGATGGCCTTTTCGTGAAGCTTGGGACTGGGGATCAGACTGGCAGTATTTTTCTCGATCTTCTCATTTTCGAACAGATACTGGAAGAGCCGACGGAGAGCGGAGAGCTTCCGCGCTTTTCCGCGCTCATCGTTGGTGATCTCTTTTCCGTCCTTCGTATACAGAGTGATATACTCCATATACTCCACCAGATCCTCCCTGGTAAGGCTGTTGAATTGCGACAGGGAGAATTCCTTCATAGGCTTGTCCTTCAGGGAAGGATTGGTCGCATGCAGAAACTCAAAGAAAAGCCGGATATCATATCCATAAGCAAGCCTGGTCCTGGTGGAAGTGGTATCGCTGATGCTCCGGAAGAAGTCGCGGCAGTAGTCCGGCAGCTCCTCCAGAATCCCGCGGAGCTTCTGGATATTTGCCTTATTTTGCATATCATGATAGTTCTCGTCGCGTAAGACTGCCATAGGACCTCCTTATATAAGTCTTGTACTGTTCGCATTTCTATTATTCATCATATCATCAGAACCGGAAAATGCAATATTGTGTATATAAATGCCGATGACTATACTGTATATTGTGGAGCAGAAATAGCATTGGAAACTATGAAGCGCCCGGTTCCACCATATACTCGGGTTCGGACCCGCTTCCGCTTCTTGTTTTGCACGTAGCGGAACGCTAAGCTCGCCACGCGTCTTTCGCCGCTACCTCGCTAAGCGCCGACGGCAAAACAGAGTCCTCACCCGGGTTATGGTGTCCCGGGCTAATGCTGCAAAATATTCAACGCAAAACCTACTGACAGGAATTCCGCAATGATCAAGTATACCTCCCTAAATCAATACCTGAAAAACACATTCGGATGTAAGGTATATAAGATTGCCATAAATGCAGGATTCACCTGCCCTAACAGAGACGGTACTCTGGGCACAGGGGGCTGCATCTTTTGCTCCGGCACAGGCAGCGGTGACTTTGCGGAAGATCCCGGACTGACTATCACCGAGCAGATTGAGGCAGGAAAGAAGAGGGTTGCCGCCAAAGCAGGAGAGGGGAAATTCATCGCTTATTTCCAGGCATTCACCAACACCTATGCCCCCACAGAACGGCTGAAAGCCCTATACAAAGAAGCTCTGGCCCATCCGGATGTGGTGGCCCTCTCCATTGCCACCAGACCGGACTGCCTCCCGGAGGAGGTTCTGGACCTTCTGGAAGCATGTAACCGCATCAAACCCGTCTGGGTGGAGCTGGGGCTCCAGACGATCCATGAAAATATCGCAAAATACATACGTCGCGGGTATTCTCTGGAAAGTTATGACGAAGCTGTCAGGAATCTGAAAGCCAGAAAACTAAGTGTCATTACCCATGTGATCCTGGGCCTCCCCGGAGAGACAAAAGATGATATGGAAGCCACTGTGCGCTACGTTTGCGATCATGACACGGATGGTATAAAGCTCCAGCTTCTCCATATCCTGAAAGGAACGGATCTGGCAGAAGAGTACCTGGCAGGGAAGGTACCTGTCATGACAGAGGAGGAGTATATAGACCTCGTCACAGACCTGCTTCGGATCATTCCGAAGAACGTGGTGATCCATCGCATGACCGGGGACGGCCCCAAAAAGGATCTTCTGGCCCCTCTCTGGAGCGCTGACAAAAAACATGTACTGAATGCCCTGCAAAAGGCTATCCGGGAGGGCTGAATCCCTAAGGATTTCTATACAATCCGGCATTTATCTGATATGATGGGCAGGGAATAAGGAAACCTGAATGGAGATGACCATGAGAGAAATGGACAAAACGCAAGTGGATCAGGAAAACGAAAGAGAATCCATCCTTCAAAACAAGCCGGACATCGACGAAAAGCTGGAAGATTCCGATCAGGCGGAAGCGGTGATCGAAAGCGCGGATGCTACAGAAGAAACCGTAGCGGATCCTGCACAGGCCACAGAAGAGACCGGAGGCAGAAAGCGAACGGTGATCATCTGGAATCAGAATTTTATCCAGGTAGGTCTGATCCTTCTGTTCTGTTCCATGCTGGTGCTTCTGTTCTATTACCTTCTGTTCCACACCGATGCACTTAAGCAGAACTTTGCCCATTTAAACAGGATCCTGCTTCCCGTGCTGGTCGGCATCGTCCTTGCTTATGTTATGACGCCGCTTCTCAATGCCATCGAACGCAGGATTTTAAAGCCTCTCTATTATCAGAAGCTAAAGAGAAAGGAAACAGACCGCTCCGGCAGAGTGATCCGCTATATCTCCGTAACCGCGACCTGTACTTTGTTCATCCTTGCGCTGTGGCTGGTCCTCAAAATGCTGATCTCCGGCATCGTTCCTTCCGTCGGCAACCTGATCTCCAATTTTGACGTATATACCAGCAATGCCATCAAATGGGCCAATTCCATCTCCTTTGAGGATCCGGATGTCAATGCCTATCTGACTCTTGCCATCGATTCTGTCTCCGAGAGCATCTCGGAATGGTTTAATACCGATATCTTCAGCAAATCCACTACAATCCTGAAGAACTTGTCCCTGGGCATGATGTCCTTCGGAAAAAAGCTTTTGGATTTTGTTGTAGGCTTCATCATTTCCGTCTACCTGCTGAACAGCAAGGAAGTGCTGGTAGGGCGCTTTAAAAAGATCATCTATGCCCTTTTCTCCAGAAACAAGGCAAATGATCTGGTAGATGCACTTTGGTATACCCATCAGACTTTCAGCGGATTCCTCACCGGCAAATTCGTAGATTCCGTCATCATCGGCCTCCTGTGTTTCATCGGGACCACATTGATGCAAACTCCTTATGCAGCCCTGGTAAGCCTTATCATCGGCATCACCAATATGATTCCCTTTTTCGGCCCTTACATCGGCGCTATCCCTACGACGCTCCTGATCTTTATGGTGAACCCTTCCCATCCG
>JAILAF010000016.1 GCA_024681775.1 Lachnospiraceae bacterium | reverse complement strand
TTCCATGGCCTGCAGGGATCCGATCACGCCGCCCATGGCGCCGATCACACCCGCCTGCTTACAGGTGGGCACCGCATCCTTCGGCGGGGGATCCTTGAAAATACATCTGTAGCAGGGTCCTTCCCCGGGGATGATGGTGGTAAGCTGTCCCTTGAAACGGATGATGCCGGCATGGGACAGGGGCTTTCCTGCCATGACACACGCGTCATTGATCAGAAACTTGGCAGGGAAATTATCGGTCCCGTCGATGATAAAATCATAGTCCCGGATCAGATCCAGGATGTTGGCACTGCTGACAAAATCGTAATAGGTATTGACCTGCACGTCGGGGTTGATGGCCCGCATGGTCTCTGCGGCGGAATCCACCTTCCGCTTTCCGATATCGGCAGTGGTATGGATGACCTGCCTCTGGAGGTTGGAAAGGTCTACCACATCCGCATCCACGATGCCGATGGTGCCCACCCCTGCGGCAGCCAGGTACAGGGCGGCGGGAGCACCCAGGCCGCCGGCGCCGATGATCAGCACCTTGGCGTTCAGGAGTTTTTTCTGGCCCTTGGCGCCGATCTCCTTCAGAATGATGTGTCTGGAATACCGTTCCAGCTGTTCGTTGGTAAAGGCCATTATCTACCACCCCCCATGAAATAAAGAAACTCCACTTCATCTCCGTCGTGCAGCTCATAATCCGCAAAGGCGCCGGCGTCCACAAACTCCTCATTCACGGAGACGGTGACATACTGCGGTGTCTCCACGTTCTCCAGCGCGATGAGCTTTTCCACGGTCAGTCCGTCCTCAAATTCTTTTCCGGTTCCTGCTACAGTGATCTTCATTTTTCTGTCTCCTTTTCCTTTTTTATTCTTCACGGCTTGCTCTTACCGCACCAAGAAAATCCGCCACGAGATCTTCCTGATCCTCGATCCCGACACTTACCCGTATCGTATCTTCAAATACCCCGGCCGCTTCCGTGCCTTCCTTCCCGGTATGCACATAGAGGGTGGAGGCCGGATGGATCACCAGCGTCCGCATGTCTCCGATATTGCTGGCGATCAGCGCGTATTTCAGGTGGTTGATGATCCGGAAGGCCCGCTCCTTGCTGCCTGCCCGGAAGGTCAGGATCCCGCCGCCGTAGCCCCGGAGCTGCTTTTCCACATAAGCGTGGCAGGGATGGCCCGGCAGGGTGAGATAATTGACGGTAATGTCATCTTCGCCATCCAATGCTTTTGCCAGGGCATCCGCATTCTCGCAGATCCGCTCCATCCGAAGCCCCAGCGTGTCAGCGCCGATGAAGGAAAGGAAGGCATTCATGGGTGCCATACAGCCTCCCATGTTCTCCCAGATGTCCGCCCGCAGCCGCAGGAGAAAAGCCATCCTTCCGTATTTCTTAAATTCCGAAAGGGCGGTGAACTTCTCAAAATCCCAGGGGAACTTCCCACTGTCCACGATGATCCCGCCGATGGAATTCCCACCGCCGTTGATGTACTTGGATGTGGAATGGATCACGATGTCCGCGCCCATCTGCAGCGGATTGGCCAGGTAGGGCGTCGCCGTGGTGGAATCCACCAAAAGGGGCACGCCTGCCGCGTGAGCCCCTTCCGAAGCCTCCTGCAGGTCGATCACAGTCAGAGAGGGATTGCTGATCAGCTCTCCGAACACCGCCCTGGTCCTTTCGTTTGCAAGGCGCTCTATGGTCTCCCGGTCCAGCCTTTCGGCAAACCTGGTATGGATCCCCAGCTTTTCCAGATCGTGAAAGAGATTGATGGAGCCGCCGTAGAGCCCCCGCCCTGCGATGATCTCATCACCGCTCTCACAGATCGCAAGCAGCGCCGAAACGATGGCCGACATACCGCTGCTGCAGCTGACGGCGCCCATGCCGCCCTCCAGCCTGTTGATCTTTTCCTCGAAAGCGGAAAGGGTGGGATTCCCGATCCGGGTATAGGCATATCCCATGCTCTTATGGGCAAACACCTTCTCCAGCTCCTCCATGCTCTCGTAGGAAAATGCGGTGACCTGCGAGATGGGAGGAAGGATCTCCCGCTGTGCATACCGCTCTGCCCCGCTTCCGTGGAGCAGCTTCGTACAGAATCCGATTGTTTCTTCCATGGCTTTTACCCCGTTTTCTGTGCCTGCTTTCTGTATTTTTCCAACTCCTCCGTGTAGAGTCTTCCGAAATCGCTCATCACGTGCTTTTTCTTAGTGATATATCCGATGGTCAGCGGATCCTCCTCCTTCAGCTTGATGGAAACGAAGGAATCCTTCACCGCGGAATTCTCCGTCATGATCCCCGTTCCGATGGCAAAGCCCTGCAGCTTCTGGATCATCTCGCAGGAAGTGGCTCTGTCATTGGTTCGGATCACCTTCCCGAAAGAATACCCGGACAGGGCTTCCTCCGAGAGGTAAAACTCCTTCTCGTTGGACTGGTCAAAGGTCACACAGGGGTAATCCTTCAACTCCTCGACGGAGAGTTCCTTCTTTCCGGCCAGAGGGTGATCCTTGCTGAGGTAAGCGAAAGTGTCACATACCATCAGCGGGTGAAATTCCAGATCGTACTCCCGGAGCAGCTTAAAAATGACATTCCTGTTATTTTCCGAGTAGGACAGGATCCCGATCTCGCTCACATAGTCCCGCACATTCTGCAGCACCTCATCCGTCTTGGTCTCCTTGATCAGATAGGAGTAATGATCCGCCTTTCTCTTCGGAATGGCCTCCACAAAGGCGTGAATGGCGAACACATAGTGTTGCATGGAGATGGAATAGTAGTCCTTCCCCCCTTCCGACACCAGGTATTTGTGTTCCACCAGCTCATACTGGCTCACCGCCTGCTTGGCGAAGTTCAGGAACTCCGTCCCCTCCGGGGTCAGGCTGATCCCCTTATTGGTTCGATCAAAAATCCGGATCCCGATCTCCTCCTCCAGGTCCTTGATGGTGGTGGACAGCGCCGGCTGGGAGACCAGGAGTTTTCCTGAGGCTTCCCGCATGGAGGCGGAGGTCGATATCATTACCACATATTTTAACTGTAAGATCGTCATCCTTTCTCCCTCCGTCCTTTCCTCTTTAATCGATCAGATAGCGGATCCCCTCCTCCGTTTCTGCCGGGTGGATCCTGCAATCAAACACCTTCTGTAGCAGCCCGCTTTCCAGGCATTCTCCGGGAGTCCCGGACCCTGCGATCCGCCTGCGGTCCATCACGACGATCCGGTCGGCGATCCGCAGGGCTTTTTCCAGATCATGGATCACAAGGATCACCGTTTTTCCCTCTTCCTTCAGCGCACGGATCAGGAGAAGCAGCTCTCTCTGCCCCGGGAGATCCAGGAAGTTCTGGGGTTCATCCATCACCATGTAGGGACATTCCTGAGCGATCTGCATGGCCAGGTACGCTCTCTGCTGCATGCCGCCGGACAGCTCGCTGACGAGCCGGTCCGCCTCCTGCGAAAGCCCCGTAAAGTCTATGGCTTTTTCCATCGCATCCAGGTCCTCCGGGCTCCGCTTCCGGGAAAATCCCATATAGGGGAATCTCCCGTGCTCCACCAATCCCCGAACGGAGATGTTGGGTGCGCTGCCCCGGAGCTGGGAAAAAAAGGAAAGGCGTTTTGCCCGCTCCCCGGGAGCCAGGGCCAGGTAATCCTCTCCGTCCAGAAAGATCTGTCCGTCTGTGACGCTGCTTAAGCCGTTCAGGCTCTGGAGCAGGGTGGTCTTGCCGCTGCCGTTGAGCCCCACCAGTGCGGTGATCCTCCCCTTTTCGAAGGTGGCGGAGATCCCCTGCAGGATGGGCGTCCTGCCCACCCGGATGTCTGCGTTTTTGAATTCAAGCATTGACCCGTCTCCCTCCTTTCTTCAGCAGAAGGTACAGGAAGAAGGGGGCCCCCGAAAGGGACAATAGGATCCCCACGGGGAGCTCATAGGGAGCAAAGAGCACTCTGCCCGCCAGATCGGCGATGAGCACAAACACCGCTCCCAGAAGGGCGGATGCAGGGATCAGGACCCGCGCATCATGCCCTGTAAAATACCGGCACACGTGGGGAACGATGAGCCCCACAAAGCTGATGAGTCCGGCGTAGCTGACCACACATCCCGCCAGGAGACTGGCAAGGAGCACAAAAACGATCCGATAGTGATGGACCTTAAGTCCCAGACTCATGGCCGTCCCGTCCCCGAGACTCATGATGTTTAACGCCTTCCCCAGAAGGGTGGCGATCAGGATCGCCGGAAGGATCCCTATGGCAGGATAGGCGAGGTTGCTCAGGCGGACCCCCGCCAGAGAACCGATGGAAAAGGTCAGGGAGTTTATGACAATACTGTCATCCAATGTCTTGATCAGATTCATGGCAGCGGACAGAAAACTGGAAATGGTGATGCCCGCCAGGATGATGGTCACTCTGGACCTCTCCGCGAAATAGGCCAGGCAGAGAATGAACAGCACCGTGATCAGGGCTCCCAGGAATGCCATGCCGGATCTGGCTGCCGGATCTTTCGGAAAGAAGATCATGGAAAGCATCACGAAAAATCCCGCACCGGAATTCACACCGATGGTATTGGAACTGGCCAGGGAGTTGTTCAGCACTGTCTGCAGGATGGCGCCTGCAGCGCCGAGGCCTGCTCCTGTCAGGATCCCTGCCAGGACCCGGGGAAGTCTGACGGAGCGGAGGATCACCGCATTTGCCGTTTCCGCATCGCCCTCGGACAGGACCCGCAGGATCTCCCGGAGAGGGATCCTGACGCTGCCCAGTCCCAGGCCCAGCAGGATCAGGAGCACCAAAAGCACCGCGGACAGCAGGAAAAATATGCGGCTGTTTGCATGTGCCTTTTTTTTCATCTGAAGACCTTCCCTTTCCGCTTATCGAGGATACAGGATATCCGCCAGCTTTTGATAGGCTTCGCCCCATCTGGCATTGGGCTTGGAATTGTACAGTTCCTTCTCGAGGATGTAGTAGTTCCCGTTCTGCACCGCCCGCAGGGTCTGCCATGCGGGATTGCTCACCAGCGCCTCCTCCACCACGGCCAGAGCCGCATCGGTGTTGGATCCCATGGTGGTCACGAAGATATAGTCGGGATCATCCGCGATGATGGCTTCCAGGCTCAGATCCTCCAGAAGGGAATCGGAGTCGGCGATGTTCACCGTATCCAGATCCGCCAGGATCTCTCCCCCGACGGTTCCCTTGCTGCCCTTCACCTTCACGGAGGAGGAAGTGGCTCTGAGAAAGAGCACGGTAGGCTGCGTTCCATCGATCTGTTTTTTTGCTTCCGCGATCTGCGCTTCCACAGCGGTGCCGTACTGCTCGTACAGATCCGCTCTTCCGGTGATGTCGGTAAAGATCTTCAGGGAGGACAGGTAGTCGTCAAAGCTCTTCACATCAAAATAGGCAACGACGGCGCCTGCGCTCTCCAGGGGCTCTTCCAGAGCGATCTGCTCGTCAAAGGACGAGGAGGCGATCACCAGATCCGGTTCCAGAGACAGGATCACTTCCAGGTTCGGCTCGCTGTGCTCTCCCACATCCGCCACGGAAGGGTCCAGCTCCAGGGAGGCGAAGCTGTCGCTTCCGGTGCCTACCACGCTGCCGCCCGCAAGGAGCCATTCATCACAAAAGCTCCCCAGCAATGTGACCACCCGGTCGTGACGCTTCACCGTCACCTCTCTGCCCAGGTCGTCCGTAAAAACATAATCGGTCGCGGGCTCCTCAGCGGGAGCCTCGCTTTCAATGGCAACGGTCTGTGCAACGGCTTCCGTTTCGGCCGCTGCAGCCGGTGCTTCCGGCGCGGTCTCCGTGACCACCTCTGCCGGGGCTTCCGGCGCTTTCGCGGTTTTCCCGCAGCCTGCCAGAAGCAGGACAAGGGCGATCAGCGCCCACAGTTTCTTTTTTCTCATGCCTCTTCCACCTTTCTGACATAGAGGGTATAGGTTCCGTCCTCATTGTCCGCCAGTTTCAGGATCTGATGCCCCTCCTCCTTGATGCTGCGGGGGACATTCTGTACCGGCTCACCGTCGTTCATCCTGACGGCGATCACCTGGCCGTCCTCCAACTCGTCGATGGCTACTTTTGCCTTCACAAAGGTGATGGGGCATACCACATCCGTAATATCTACCTGCTCGTCGAATTCGATCACTTCTGCTGCCATAATTACTCCTCTCCGCCCTCATAAGCCTTCCGGACCTTCTCCTTCAGGCCGTCGATGCCGAGTCTCTCCAGAGTCTTCCGGAACCGCTCGCTGGGCTTCGCATTTTCTTCAAAATATTCGATGGCTGCGTCGGTCACCCGGAACAAAGTCTCCTTGTCCCCGATGATGGGAAGCAGCTCCTCTCCCTGATAAATGAAATTACCGAAGGTACCGCCGAAGGATACGATGTATCCAGGGGTCCCGACCCATGCATCCGCGGGACAGCTCTTCACACATCTGCCGCAGTGGTTGCACTTCGAAGCATCCAGAACGACCTTCCCGTCCTCCATGGAGAGTGCGCCGGTCCTGCAGACCTTCACGCAGACACCGCAGGAAAAACAGGGCTCCTCGTTGTAGGTGATCTCCATGCCGCCCTTGATGCCCACATCGTTCTCCTCGGCCTTCAGGCAGTTGTTCATGCAGCCCGTCACGCCGAATTTGAACTTGTGGGGAAGCTCCCGTCCGAAGTAGCGCTCGTCGAGTTCTTTCGCCAGGGTATAAGTATCGATGCAGCCGCTGGGACAGATCTCGGAGCCCTGACAGGCGGTGACGGTTCTGACTCTGGGGCCGCAGACACCGGTCTCCACGCCGCCTTTCAGCAGGGCTTCCTTCACCTCCGCCAGCTGCTCCACATTGATAAAGGGGATCTCCACGCCCTGGCGGGAGGTCATGTGTACATAACCGCGACCGTATTTTTCCGCCACCTCGGAGATGACCCGGATGTTCTCGGCGGTGAGGTTCCCACCGATGACCTTGAGTCTCAGCGACCCGAAGCCCTTCTGCTTTTGCTTCATAAAGCCGCCTTTTTTCAGCTCCGCATAGTTGATCTCTCCTGCCATATCCCAAACTCCTTTCCAAGGGTCCTTACGCCCGGGAGGCGGGGACCACTTCATAAATGTCATTTATCGCCGGTGCATAGAAGAGTTGTAATTGAGAGAATCTTATCATCTCGGTATCTTCAAAAAAATTACGGAGTATTTATCATCCGAGATAAAGAAAACTTATTACAGCAGGACGATTGCACGAACTTCACCTATTTCGCCTATTATAGAAGGCTTCGCCTTCTATAATCGTCCCGCTGTCGCAGGACGATTATACGTCTTCAAAAAAACACAGCGCTTGATGCAAGCATCAGCGCTGTGTTTTTTATGAATCCGGATAATAGACTTGCTCCTAGCCTATGAGCCAGTCGTACATTTCTTGATATTTATTCGCGGACACGGCCCAGGAGTAGTCGACGGCCATGGCGCGATCCACGATCTTGTTCCACTCTCTGCGGCGGTCGTAGTAGACCTGCTCGGCGTAACGGATGGTGCGGAGCAGCTCGTGGGCGTTGTAGTTCACGAAGGAGAATCCGGTACCGGTCCCCTCGTACTCGTTGTAAGGAATGACAGTGTCCTTCAGGCCGCCGGTCTCGCGGACGATGGGCACGGTGCCGTAGTGCAGGGCGATGAGCTGGCTCAGTCCGCAGGGCTCAAAGAGGGAGGGCATGAGGTACGCATCGCATGCGGCGTAGATCTTGTGGGAGAGACCGTCGGAGTAGTAGATGTTGGCGGACACCTTCCCGGAGTATTTCCAGTCAAAGTGGCGGAACATATTCTCGTACCGCTCCTCGCCGGTGCCCAGCACCACCAGCTGGATGTCATCCTGGCAGAGCTCGTCCATGATGTAGGCCACCAGATCCAGTCCCTTCTGGTCCGTGAGACGGGAAACGATACCGATCATCATCTTCTTCTCGTCCACGGTGAGTCCCAGCTCCTCCTGGAGGGCACGCTTGTTTTTCACCTTCTCCTTGCGGAAGTTGACGGCGTTGTATTTTTTCACGATCTGATGATCCGTGGAAGGATCGAAATCACTGTAGTCGATGCCGTTCACGATACCCCGGAGGGAATTGGCCCGGGCACGGAGCAGCCCGTCCAGGCCCTCGCCGTAGAAGGGCATTTTGATCTCCTCGGCGTAGGTGTCGGACACGGTGGTCACTGCATCGGCAAAGACGATACCGCCCTTTAAGAGGTTGGCGTCCTTGTAGGACTCCAGCTTATCGGGAGTGAAATAGTAATCGGGAAGTCCGGTGAGATCCTTCACGGTCTTCACATCCCATTTTCCCTGGAACTTCAGGTTGTGGATGGTGATGACGGTCTTGATTCCGTGGTAGAATTCGCCGCCGGCAAAACGCTCCTTCAGATAAACGGGAATGAGGCCGGTCTGCCAGTCGTGGCAGTGGATCAGGTCAGGGCGAAAATCGATGACGGGCAGTGCGGAAAGCACGGCCTTACAGAAATATGCATAGCGCTCAATCTCGTAGCGGGGATCGTCGTTGTAGACCTTGGGCCCGCTGAAATAGAACTCATTGTCGATGAAATAGTAATGCACGCCGTCGATCTGGGCGTGGAAAATACCCACATAGACATTCTGCCAGTTGTAGTCCATATAGAAATGGTCCACATAGGTGAGCTTGTCCTTCATCTCCTGCTTCATACAGGCGTATTTCGGAAGAAAAACACGAACGTCGAAGTATTTCCGGTCAATGTACTTCGGAAGGCTGCCCACAACGTCTGCCAGGCCGCCCGTCTTTACAAAAGGAACTCCCTCCGATGCCACAAACAAAACCTTTTTCATGAACTGCATACCTCCGGATTTTTATCGTAACGCTCTGCTGCTTATGAAAAAACCTTCTCTGATGCTTTATTACCTTGCGTCCAGCGCGGACTGAATGTCTTCCTTCATAGCCAGGACCGCTGCGCGGGATGCGTCCGCATAGCCCTCTTCCCCGTAGTTGGCATAGCTTTCCTGCTTGTATGCCGCGATGATTCCGCGGGAGGAATTGATGATGGCACCCAGGCCGTCCTCGTTGAAGAAATAGGCCAGGTCTGCGCCCTTACCGCCCTGTGCGCCGTACCCGGGCACCAGGATAAAGGCCTTGGGCATGACTTTCCGCAGGAGCTTTCCCTGCTCGGGGTAGGTGGCTCCCACCACGGCGCCCACATTGCTGTAATCGCCGTCCAAGCAATCGGCGCCCCATTCCACAACTTTCTCCCCCACCAGCTCGTAGAGGGGCTTTCCGTCCACGATCCGGTCCTGGAACTCTCCGCTGGAAGGATTGGAGGTCTTCACCAGGACGAAGATGCCCTTATCATTTTGTCTGCATATGTCCACAAAGGGCTTTACGCCGTCGCTGCCCAGGTAAGGGTTCACGGTGACGAAATCCTCGTCAAATCCCGCATATACCTTGCTCCCCACCTGTACTTTGCCGATGTGGCCCACAGCGTAGGCCTGGGAAGTGGAGCCGATGTCGCCACGCTTGATGTCGCCGATGACGATGAGTCCCTTGCTCTTACAGTACTCCACTGTGCGGTGGAAGGCCTGCAGGCCGGGAATGCCGAACTGCTCATACATGGCGATCTGGGGCTTTACGGCAGGGATCAGGTCATACACCGCATCCACGATGCCCTTATTGTACCGCCAGATAGCCTCCGCTGCGCCCTCCAGAGTCTCTCCGCATTCGTCAAATGCTTTTTTCTGAATGTGGGAAGGCACGTAGGAAAGCATGGGGTCTAAGCCCACCACGATGGGGGCGTTTTTTTTCTTGATCTCACTGATTAACTTACTGATCATTATCTCGTCTCCAAAAAGATTGCTTCTCTGGCGGCCGCCTCGTCGTCGGGGTAGCTGCGGAGATATTCCTCCATCAGCACCGCCGCCTCACGAAACTTCCCCAGGTATTCGTTTGCCACGATCTCGTTGTAAGCCAGAGACTGGGCCACGGAGGAATCGCCGATCTGCCGGCCTCTGGTAAAGGCGCCCAGGGCCTCGCCGTAGCGTCCCATTTTCATATAACAGAGCCCCTGCTGGTTGCAGATCAGGGCATTGTCCCCACACTGGGAAACGCAACTCTCATAGACATTGGAGGCGTAATTGTACTCCCCCAGCGCTTCGTAGGAAAGTCCCAGGTACAGGAAGCTGTCTACGGAGGTATCCTCCGTGCGGGCTTCCTCCAGGTAGACCGCCGCATTGCTGTAATCTCCCATGTAGTAGTAGATCTTGCCCTTTTCCAGCGAGGAAAGCTTGTCCGCACCGCGGCTTAAGATGGACTGAAGGTAGTCCAGCCCCGCCTCGCGAAAGCCTGCTGCGGAAAGCTCCGTGAAGATCTCCGTGATCCGGGCGTAATTGTCGGGATCCAGCTCCACCACCCGGTCAAAGTCCTGCTTTGCCCCCTCGAAATTCCCCTGGGAGAGTCTGGCATTGCCCCGGAGAAACAGGGCGTCCCTGTCCTCCCGGAGATTCAAAATGGCGGTGTAGCTCTCCTCCGCCCCGGCGTAATCTCCCAGCTTGCTGTCCGCCGCTGCCAGGTAGTAGTTCAGGTCATAGTCGACGGGCTGCAGGTAGCCGTCACTGAGCTGCAGACTCTGCAGGAAATACGCTCTGGCGGCCTCATAATCGGACTGTCCCATGGCTGCGATGCCGCATCCTCTGGTGATGAGCCTCTCGTTTTCCCCGCTCTCCCGGGCCCTGGCAAAGTCTGCCATGGCCTTCTCATAGTCCAGGTCCCGGATGGCCTGCATGCCGGCCTCCGTGTATTCATTTTTTCCAGCGCAGCCCGTGAGGAGTCCTGCCGTCAGCAGGAGCGCGCAGGCTGCGATCCATCGTTTCGTCACGCGGATCTCCTTACAACGTTTTTTCTGTCGCTTCGCTCCGGATCGCACATCGCTTCGGGTGCAAAAGGAGCTGTGCGGGATCACTTGTCCAGCGTGGAAGTGCAATGAGGGCATCTGGTGGCTTCGATGGCGATCTCACTGCGGCAGAAGGGGCAGATCTTGGTGGTGGGTGCAGCGGCCTCTTCTTTCTTTTTGCCCAGATTCACCAGCTTGTTGATGGCACGGACCATGAGGAAGATGCACAGCGCCATGATGACGAAGTTGATGATGGCGGTGATAAAGTCACCGTAATTCAGGGAAAGGGCTGCTGCCGCCTCGGCGTCCAGACCGGTGTAGTCCACCCAGGGAAGCCTGATCATGCCGGCCACTTCCGCGCCGCCGATGGAATTGATCAGCGGATTGATAAAATCAGAGGTCAGTGCGGTAACGATGTTGCCGAAGGCTGCGCCGATGATGACACCGACTGCCATATCCATCACATTCCCCTTTAATGCAAACTCTTTGAACTCTTTGAAAAATCCTTTTGCTTTCTCACCCTTACTCATAACTGACCTCCATAGATTGATTTTTACGGATCCCGCTTGGATGCGCAGGAGTTTTGTAAGGAAAAAATCGCTTTCGGCGACCAAAATCCGCGCAGCAAGCGGCAAAACGAAAAAACTTATGTCGCTTGCTATATTATAACGATTTCGGTGCATGGATACAAGAATCTGCGGTCAATCTTCCATGCCGTTTTGTGCCGTCCCGAGCATAAGATGCGCCTGCGGGATGATCCGGCGGCCGCATCCTGTCACTGCGCCGATTTTTCATAATCGCTGATGAGCTTCAGATTGTAGGTTTCGTACTCGTTCAGCACGCTCTCATCAAAACCGTCCGGTTTCACAAAGCCGTCGTACCAGGGCAGTGCGTCAAAATAGGCCTGCAGCTCCGCATCCTGAAAGAGCCTTCCGTGGCGGGCATAGATCTCATTGCGTGCGATCCGCAGTCCCCAGGGGGAAAGGAGTGACAGATCGTCCTCCGTCAGCCTGCGCAGGTCACTGTCCGGGAAGATCATCCCCTCCGTAGCATCCGGATCTCCGCCTCCTTCCGGATCCCGGAAGTACCACCCGGGGAGATTGTAATAAAACCGCAGATCCTCTCCCTCCGGGGTGAAAGCCACGATGCAGTCCTCCCCAAAGCTCCCGTCATAGGTGAGGACACAGATCCCGTCCTGCCGGTAACCCTCCGTCACGTCTACCTGGGTGTAATTGGTATCGCCGTGCTCATACAGGTACAGGTCATAGGTTTTCAGGTAGACCCAGCCGTCCAGCGGATAGCGCATCTCGACGTATTCATAGCCGGTGGTTTTTTTCACAAAGGTCTCCAGCTCCCGGCCGGAGATGGTGGTCACATCCGTGAAGATCTCCTCATCTCCCGTCGCCTTCAGAAAGGCTTCCGCGACCGCAGGGGAAGGATACCCCTGATCCAGACCGGCACCGTTGTAAAAGACCTCAAACCAGAGGATATCCCTGGGATCCTCGTAAAAACTCATCATAAACCCGTAATAGGTACCGGAATTCAGCAGGTTCTCCAGGCTCCGCAGCTCCTGATCGGTCAGGGGCTCCCTGGCGGCATCCCGCATGCCGGGCATCGGAAGGTCCGACAGGGATGTCCAGGAAACGGGGACGGTAGATATGCCTTCGAACAGGCCATAGAAGGCATCTTCCGTCATGTCCACCCGCTCCGCCTGCGCGATGTCCCAGATCCCGGTGGTGTTGTGATAGATGGCCAGACCGCCTGTGGCCACGTCCTCCTCACTGAAGTAAAAATCGTCCCAGGTATTCTCGGCAGATCCCGGCTCTAAATGCCATTCTCCGACGCAGGAGCTCCAGGCCCCGGCCGAGCCACGGTTGCAGAAATGGCCGTTTCCGATGTAGCACTGCCGGTTGCGGCTCCAGGCCTCCAGGAAGCAGACGGGCTCCCCGTCCAGGACGGTATAGCCGGAGTAGATCAGGTCCTCTACCGATTCCGGTTCGTACTCGAAGTGATTGGACTCGCCGATGAGGAGCTCCGGCACCCCGTCGCCGTTTAAGTCCTCAATGGAATAGCCCAGCACCTCCATCAGATCATCGCCCTCGGGATACATGATCCGTTCCATGATACCGGTGGAATAATAGGAATACTCCTCCTCATAATCGTATCCGTCCCGGATCATCCGGATCACTTCCCGCAAAACCGGGGCATAGATGGACTCGTAGTCAGGAGCTTTCGTGTCCGCGTCCGCATCCGCGGTCTGCTGCGGATCTCCCGCCCCATCTCCGGGCGCACCTGCATCCGTCCCGGCCTCTGCTCCTGCTTCCGTCTCACCTGCTGCGGTGCTCTCCGGCGCATCCGCTCCCGCGGTGTCCGCGCCGGCCCCCTGCTCCGCCCCGGCCTCTGCTCCCGCTTCCGTGCCGGAAGGGACTGCTCCGGGATCTGCCCCTGTGCTACCGCAACCAAAGAGCAGGAGGCTGGCAAGGGCTCCTGTGATCAGCATATTCCAACGATTCTTTCTCATGTGCATTCCTCTTATGTGTATCCCTCGTATGCTCCCACTGACCGGGCCGGCTCTGCCGGGCCCGGGTCCGCTCTCATTTTACCATACCCGGACGAAAATGCGCAGAAGTTCCCGCGGTGCGCTGCAGGATACCCCTTTCAATTCTTTGACATTCCTCCTTTTTCATTGACTGATAGCCGGATTGTGCCCTGCTTTGTGGTCAATACGGTGATGGCGCCACAGCGGTCAGTCCGTAAGGTCACGGTACCCGCATCCGTGAGGCGCTCCAGGAGTTCGGCGTGGGGATGCCCATAGATACTGCGTTCCGGAGCGCTGATGACCGAGAGTGCCGGACGGGTCAGGGTGAGAAACTCCGCCGGTGTGGAATACCTGCTGCCGTGATGGGCCACCTTCAGGATGAGGGGCGGATGCGCATCTCCCGGTGCGGAGATTTCCCCGGAGCCGGAGGTGCCCGGGGCGGCGGCATCCCTGGCGGATGCTCTTGAAGCGGTCACGTCAGGACAGGTGGCATCCGCGGACACGGAAAAGACAGGCAGCTCCCGCAGTGCCTCCATCAGGCATTCCTCACCTGCCCCCTGAATGTCTCCGGTAAGAAGCAGCAAGGGGCCCGCCTCCCGAAGCGTCACCAAAAGGCACATAGAGGATTCGTTGGGATCCTCCGCCCGGAAATCCGCCGCGGGATGGAGGCAGGAAACCGCAGTCTCGCCGCTTTGCCAGGTATCTCCCGCGGCGATGGTACGGACCGGAATCCGGCGACGGAAGCTTTCCTCCGAAGCGCTTTTTTGCAGCGCATCCATCAGCTCGGCATCCTCTGCAAGGGCCTGGGGCGTCACATAGATGCCACCGATCCGCAGGCCCCAGACATCCCGCCCGGCCACCAGCTCCTCCAAACCGCTCACGTGATCCGCATCGGGATGGGACAGGAAGATCCCGTCGATGCGGCTACAGCCCATGTATTTCAGGAAGGGCTTGATCACATACTCTCCCACCCGCTCCCGGGAGGTGGAGCCACCGTCCACGAGGTAGACCTCCCGCCCTTCCGTCACCAGGAAGATGGCGTCTCCCTGCCCCACGGACAGGAAGGTGACGGAACCCGGCACGGTGCGGGGAAGGGCAAAGGCAGCCACGGAGAGGAGCCCCAGCAGCGCGGCAAGAGTGTGCACAAATTTTGATCCTCGAACGGTTTTTTCCCCCTCCGCGGACGCTTCCTTCCGGATTCCATTTTTGATTTCCTTTCTGCTTTCCTTTTTGATTTCCTTTCTGTTTTCCTCCTTGCCTCCCTTTTTGATTTCCTTTCTGCTTTCCTCCTTGCCTCCCTTTTTGATTTCCTTTCCGGTTTCCTCTTTGCCTCCATTTTTGATTTCCTTTTTGCCTCCCTTTTTTGCCGCCTTTCGGATTTCCTTCAAATCTGCGAAAGGTCTGAAGGTCCTGTCCTGCTGAATGGCCCGGGGGTGGGACCGCCCGCAGTGGAAACGCAGGGCGAAGCGAAGTCTCCCGCACAGCGCTGCCGTGAAGCGCTGCCCTGCCTCCGAGCAGATCCCTGCGATCAGGAGCCAGACGACGACATAGGTAACCATCATCCAGACTCTGGGACGACCCGGATTCCAGCTGCGCCCCGGCAGTCTGTCAAAGAGACCGCAGAGGTACTCCATGAGCCGCAGGATCTGGTAGGATACGGTGCCCACGATGCCGAGGCCCGGCACCAGGGAGAGAAATCCTGCGACCAGCAGCAACGTCATAAAGGGCAGCACCAGCAGGTTCAAAAGCATAGCATACCGGGGCACCTCATAGTAGAACCATAAGGTGACGGGCAGAGTGGCCAGCTGCAGGCCCAGACTGATCCGCAGCGTAAGAAGCAGAGCGCCGGGCAGAGGCTCCGCCAGCTTCCGGATGCCCTCCCAAAGAGGATGCCCCGTATCCTCCCGCAGGAAGCGTATCTTCTCCTTTTTCGGGAAGAGCCCTTCCCACAGCGCCTGCAGGGTGGGGGCGATGAGGAGGATCCCCAGCAGTGCGCCGAAGGACAGGAGAAAGGAAGCGGAGCGCAGGGCGGCAGGGGACCGGAGCAGCAGCAAGAAGGCCAGCAGTCCCAGCGCAGTGGGGGGATCCGGCGTCCTCCCGAGGGCGCGGGCCAGCAGCAGGAGGATCACAGTGCCTGCTGCCCGCACCGCAGAGATGCTGCCGCCTGTCAGCAGCACGTACGCCCCCAGGATTCCCATGGGAATCACGCAGCAGACGGGTACCGGCAGACAGGTCTTTCGCAGGAGCCGGAAGATGGTAAGTCCGATGATGGAAATATGGAGTCCGGAGATGGACAGGATATGGGCGATGCCGTTTGCCTGAAAGAGGCCTTTGATGTCCCGGTCCAGCCCCTCCCGCTCCCCCAGGAGAAGGTCCGCCATGACGGATGCCTCCCGGGCAGGATACACCCGGCGGATCCTGCGAAGGCACTTCTCCCGAAAGCGGGACAGGGCATTGCGGATCCGCCATTTCAAAGCCGTCCCCTCTCCTTCCCGTATCTCCAGCACCTCCGGATCCCGCAGGGTACCGATGTAGTCCAGATCCCCGTAATAGTCCGCGGCATCAAACTCTCCCGGGTTCCCTGCATGGGCGTAGGGCCGGAAGGTGCCTGCCAGGATCAGCCGGGATCCGTAGGCACAGTCAGAGGCGAAGTCCCCGTCCTCCGTCACCACCTGCAAGCGGAAGCGTTTCGGGAGCGCGGCCTCCGCGGAACCCTCCGCAAGGCCGGAAAGAATCCGCAGGTCCGCCAAAACAGGGCCCTTCCCCGTCCGTTCCGCCACGGTTCCCTCGACGGTAAGAATCTCCCGGTCCTCCGGAAGGGAGAATTGTTCTATTGCACGCTGCCCGGCGAGAAGAACGCCCGCGGCCTGGAGCAGCCATATCAGCAGAATTCCGCACAAACAGACGCAAAGAAGCGGTCTTCGCAACATAAAAAACCTCCAAAAATACGAAAACGAGAAAAAGGGCACGAGATGTGCCGAAGAATTTAGAATGCTTCAGAGCATAGTATATTGATTCCCACCACAAAAAGCAAGACAAAGCGGATCCTTTGCCGGGGAAGGCATCAAAATCCCTCCTTCCCCACAAATTTGATGCCTTTTGCCTGCCTCCGGGCGGTGCAAAGGCTGAGCAGGGGATGAGTTGGGCAGCGCAGGGCTAAGCAGGGCGGTGCAGGGGCTAAGCAGGGCGACGCAGGGCCTGAGCCGGGCGGCGCGGGGGCGATGCAGGGGCGGCGCAGAGGCAGCGCAGGGGAGGTGCCGGGCCACACAGGGGGCGGCGCCGCGCCGGGCCGCCCGCAAGCCTCCGCGGCCAACAAAAAAGGAAGCACTACGTGCTTCCTTAGCACTGCGTGCTTCCTTTTCTTCACTCCCCGGCAAGGCGCTGGAAGAATTCCGTATATTTCCGGACGATGGCGTCCCAGGAAAAATGCTCCAGGACAAATGCCCGTCCGCTCTCGCCCATGGCCGCGCTTTCCGCGGGATGGGTGGTCAGATACTCCACCGCAGCGGCGAATTCGAAATAATCCTCAAAATACAGTCCGCCGCCGGAGCGCACCGCAAATTCCTTCGTCACGGCGCAGTCCCCGTGGACCAGCACGGGACGGCCGCAGAGCCAGCTCTCCATGATCACGATGCTGAAGCTCTCCATGCGGGAGGGCTGCACCAGAAGATCCGCCGCGGCATAGGCGTCGTATTTGTCCTGCGCATCCACGAAGCCCAGCTCCAGGACCCTGCCGTCCAGAGAGTCCGGCAGGATGATCTCTCCGCCGCCGATGAGGACCAGCTTTAAGTCGCTGTCCGGATGCTCCGCAAGATACCGCTCAAAGCAGTAGAGCAGGGTGTAGACATTTTTCCCCCGGCTCTTCCGGCCCGCATAGAGGAGGAAGTGCTCCCCGATCCCGTATTTTTCCCGGAACCTGGCGCCGTCCGCCGTAAACTCCGTATCCACGCCGGCACCCAAAACGGCCTTCTCCACTTTGCTCAGGTCAAAGGCGGACTCTGCCACGGCCCTTTCCGCATCCGCCAGAAAGGCCATGCCGCGAACCTTCGAAAAACGCTCCCCGAAGTACCGGAGCCTGATGTAATTTTCCTCATGCAGACAGGGGATCACCACGCTCTTTTCGGGGGCTACGGCCACGCCGTTGGCCGTGGTGCCGAAGAGGTAGGGCAGGAAGACATAGAGGGCATACTCCTGCCTGTGGGTGTCCATGTAGTCATAAAGGGCTTTGGAATTCACGGAACCCGCCAGGTACGCTGCTTCCTCCTGATCCGTCAGGGGCAGCTCTCCCGCCAGGATCTTCGTAAAGGCATTCCGAAAAGCCTCCCGGTCCCGCGTATCCGGCACAAATCTGCGGATCACGATCCCGCGCTCCGTCACGGTGCCGGGCCTGTATGCTGCTTTTCCCCAGTCAGCGTGAAACTCCCGGACACAGGTGGTCAGGACCTCACAGGTAAGGCCGCTTTCCGCCAGGTGCGTTACCAGCCCCCGGAGCTCCGCTTCTGCGCCGCCGGGGATATTCCATCCGAACCAGGGACATACAAATCCAATCTTTTTCATGCCTAAATCCCATGTGCCACCGGGCCTCCAAACAGTCCTGCCCGGGCATTTCCCATCACTTTTTCCGTTCCGCTTCCAGCGCTTCCACCCGTTCCCGCAGCGCCGCATTTTCCTTCTCCTGCATACGGATGAAGGCAGCCAGCTCTGCTGTGGCAGCCGCCACCTCCTTGTTGAAGGCATTCTGATGACGGAACGCCCGGAAAAAGGTAAAGCCCACCAGTTTCTGGATCACCTTCTGGAACCCTCTTTTCACAGGATTTCCTTCCGGCGCAAAAAGGATGGGATTCTCATAATGGGTGTCCAGGTAGCGGACCTTGGCAGCCAGCTCCGGGTAGAAGAATTCCGGTCCCTTCCCGGAGCCGTCCAGATAGGCCAGCTTCCGCGCTTCCTCCAGTTCTGCTTCGGTATGGCCCTCCGCTGCGATCCTGTCCTGCAGCTGCTGCATCACCCGGTCCACATCCTGTCTGTTCCCGCTCATAGACTCTCCTTTTTCAATCCTGCCGTGTCATGCGCAAAAGCAGCATCTCCAACGCGATCCGGTCGTCCATGCGACCGCTCTTGAAATCATACTCCGCCGCCGTCATCAGGGCGATGTCCCGCTGCAGAAGCTCTGTGCTGCAGCGCCCCGCCTGCTCGATCATTTTGCCCAGACGGTAGCTGTTGTATTTCGGCTCCGGGCCGAAGCCCAGGTTGCTTTCTTTGTCCTTCTCCTCCCGCACCTTGCGGGCCTCCGGATCCTTCGGCAGGCTCTGATAGGACATCTCCTGCTGGATCGCGCTGACGGGATGGCCCTCGGCGCGCATGGTCTTGATCCGCAGCAACGCCATAAACTGGTTCGCCAGGGTTCTTATGATCTTCGGCGGCGGCTCCTTCAGCGCCATGAGATCGTAATAGGCATCCATGGCAGTCTTTTGATCACAGACCGTCAGGGCCTCCATCATCCGGAAAATCTGATCGTCGATGGTCCGGATGCAGATGGCATCCACGTCCTCCATGGTGATCTCGTTTCGGTCTCCCACATAGGAGATGAGCTTGTCCAGCTCGTTGCTGAGGACATACATGGAATCCCCGGTGCGCTCCAGCAGGAGGTCCGCCGCATTTCCATTCATGACCTTATCCACTTTTAGCAGACGCCCCGCCACGTTCATCAGGAGGTAGTCCCTGCCCTGCTTTTTGCATTCCAGCAGGACGCCGGCGTTCTGGATCACCAGGGAAAGCTTGCATTTTTCGTCCACATCCTCCTCCATCATGACGATGACGGAGGTATCCGCAGGCTCCTCCAGATATTTTGCCAGAGCCAGGCCTCCCGTTTTTGCCAGGCCCGTTCCCCGCAGGAGGATCACACGCCGCTCCGCAAAAAAGGGCATGGTCCGGGCGGCATCGATGATCTGATCCACGGACACATCCTTCCCCTCAAAGACCTGGGTATTCATATCCGAAGGATCCGCCCCGAGGGCTTCGCACAGCTTCCGGTAATAGTGACGTACCATAAAATCCTCCGCCCCGTACAACAGATACACGGGGTGGAATGTTTTTTCCCGGAGATCCTTTTTCAGGCGGCTCTCCATTTCTTTGATCAGTTTCTGGTTCATGAATCTACCTGCTCCAGTGTGGTCAGCAGATCCTCCCGCTTTTCAAAGGAGGTGGAGGGAAAATTCTCCAGGATCTGGCCATCCACCAGGATCTGCACCTTCTCGACGCCGGAAAGCTCCGTAAGGCTGTTGACGATGGAATAAATGGCGATTTCCGTGCTGACATTCTCGGGTGTGGTAAGGAAATTGCTGTCCAGGTTTACATAACATATCCCGTCCCGGGTGCTGACGGACAAAATGCCGGTGGCGGAATTCACGGTGGGATAGAGACCCGGCACCTGACCGCTGGGGCCCTTGATCACTTCCTCCACCACGAAGCGCTCCAGCGGAATGCTGGTGAGATAGAATTTCTCCCGGTCCGCGCCGATGAGCCCGGAGCCGGTCTCATTGGTAAAGTACAGCCTGACCTTTACTTCCTCATAGGTGTTGATCTCGTTGCCGTCGTTGCTGATGAAGGTGGAGCTGTCCATCCAGCCCACCTCGGTGCCCAGCGCATCCTTGAGGGATTCCCCCTCCACCTTGAAGAAGATCTTGCTGACGGATTCCTCCTGGAGCAGGGTACGGACGATGGCTGCCCGGACCAGCACCTCCTCCGCAGGCTGCAGAGACCGGTACTCCACGGTGAAGTCCATGGTCAGAAAGCCGTTGTCCAGCTCATGGGATTTCAGGGAAAATCCCATGGCCAGCGGAGCCTTGTACTCCAGGCGCTCCGGCGTCTCCGACAGGCAAGTGAGCAAGGAAGCCAGCCGCGCCTCCGCGTCCTGATGGGGGACCTCACGGTACCGCATCTCCAGACCGGTCATGTCATTGGTCAGATAGTAGACGATCACCGCATTGTCCGGGATCTTCCGCTCGGGACCGCAGCCGGTAAGAAGGACCGCCAGCAGGAGTGTCAAAAGGGAAGTTATGCACTTTTTTGTCTTGCTTTTCAGGATCGGTCTCATAGTTCTTTCCCCTGGATAAAGTTCAGCGGGATCTCCACGCGGAAGGTACTGCCCTCTCCCTCCGTACTGCGGACGGAGATGGAGCCGCGGTGCATCAGCACCACGCTGCGGCAGATGGCCAGGCCCAGGCCGGTGCCGCCGATCTCCCTGGAATGGGATTTGTCCACGCGATAAAAACGGTCATAGATGAAGGGCAGGGAATCCTCCGGGATACCGATGCCGGTGTCGATAACGTCCACGAAGAAATTCCGGTGGTCCGCATCCAGGATCACCCGGACGGTGCCGTGGTCCTGGTTGTACTTGATGGCATTCTCCACCAGGTTGCTGAGGAGCAGGGTCATCTTCACCTCGTCCACCTCCGCCACCACCTCGCGCTCGCTTTCGAAGATGAGCTCCACGTCCTTTTTCCGGGCGATGGGGCGCAGGCGCTTTAAGATCAGCTCTGTCAGCTCGTTGATGTTGACAGAGGAAGGATGCACGTCCGTAGCAGCTTTTTCGTCCATCTTGACCAGGGCCAGCAGGTCCGTGATGACGCGGTTCTCGCGATCCACCTCGGACGCGATGTCCTGCAGGAAGTCCCGGTAGAGCTCAATGGGCGCATCCGGCGTGGACAGCAGGGTGTCTGACAGGACCTTGATGGAGGTCATGGGCGTCTTCAGCTCATGGGAGACATTTGCCACAAACTCCTCTCTGGAGCGGTCCACCACGGACATTTTGCTCAGGAGCTCGTTGAAGGCATCCACAATGTGGACGGTCTCCGCATAGTCGGGGACGGAAATGGGGTCGGCGGAATATCCTGCCCGGACCTCGCGGATGGCGCGGGTGACCCGGTCCAGGGGACGGACCAGAAAATAGGACAGGGCGATGGCCAGCACCGTCACCACCAGCAGGATCAGTGTCGCCATGATCCAGGCGTTCCGGTTCAGAACGGCGGTCATGGAGGTAATGCTTTCGTTGGAAACGGAGGTCAGGAGCACGCCCTGGGGCACGGCGGCGGAATCTGTGGTGTCCACGATGGGCACCGTCAGCTCGATGTAGCCGTTGTCCTCATCGTAATAAGCGGTACTCTCGCCGCGAAAGCACCGGATCACCTCCTGGGAGATCATGGTCTTGCCCTGGTGGATCCCGAAGGTATCCTTCACCACCTTGAAATTCCCGCCCACGATCATGACTCGGCCCTCGTAGATGTTGGAGAGCATCTCCAGCTCCGCGTCGATGACCTCGTTGGAGGTCCTGCTGCCGCTCTGGATCTCGTTCATGTAATCGTTGGAGATCAGATGGTTGGAGACGATGCGCATCTGGGTCTGCAGGACGGAAATACGGCGCTCCACCGCACGGGCCTCATAGTTGGAGACGATGGCCGCACGGGAAAGGAGGCAGGGAACGCCGCCCACGATCAATATGATAAAAAAAAGTCTGGCCCGCAGGCTTCGCATGCGGACCATATCCTTAACTCTCGTAAAGAACTGCTTCATAAGCTCTTACTCTTTATTCAGAAAATAGTATCCGACACCCCATTTGGTATGTACATAGACCGGATTTCCGGAATCCGCTTCGATCTTCTCCCGCAGTCTCCGGATGTGGACATCCACGGTCCGGACGTCGCCGGGATAGTCGCTGCCCCACACCAGATCCAGCAGATTTTCCCTGGTATAGACCTTGTCCGGGGTCTTCATCAGGATCTCCAGCACCTCGAACTCCTTGGAGGTAAGGGGCACCTCCCGCCCGTCCAGGAAGGTGCGGTGGCCGTCCAGATCCAGCCGCAGTCTGCCGCTCTCCAGCAGGGAATTGCCGGAGGGGCTGCCGGTCTTACGGTTCTCGGTGCGGCGCATGATGGCCTTGATCCGGGCCTTGACCTCCAGGATGTTGAAGGGCTTGGTCACATAGTCGTCGGCGCCGGCGTCCAGTCCCAGGATCTTGTCCATGTCGTCGCCCTTGGCGGTGAGCATGATGATGGGCACGGAGGAAAACTCCCGGATCATCTGGCATACTTCATATCCGCCGATCTTGGGCAGCATCAGGTCCAGCAAAATGATGTCGTAATCCCCGGCCTTGGCCATGCGGACGGCTTCCTCGCCGTCGTACGCACAGTCCACCGTCATGTCGTCCTGCTCCAGGCTGAATTTCACGCCCTTCACAATGAGCTTCTCGTCATCCACCACCAAAACCTTATGCGCTGCCATGTCTTCTCCTCGTTCTCTCCGCCCTTCCGGCGGCAAGCCGGCCGCTAGGGGCCGACGGTAACAAAATCCTTCAATGTCTCGTAGGTGCTCTCGCCGATACCGGAGACCTTCATGAGGTCTTCCGCAGTGCGAAAACCGCCGTTTTTCTCCCGGTAGCTGATGATCGCTCCCGCCCTGGTCTTCCCTACGCCGGGCAGTGTCTGAAGCGCAGCTTCATCCGCGGTATTGATGTTGACCAGGCCGCCGGAGCCTTCCTCCTCCGCACCGGGAAATCCCCGGCCGGAAGTCTCCTCCACCGTGGGAAAGTACAGCTCCTGGCCGTCCGTCACCGGGGCTGCCAGATTCAGATACCCTTCCGCCGCTTCCGGGGTCATTCCTCCCGCTGCATCCAGCGCATCACAGATCCTGGCTTCCTCCGGCAGGCGATACACACCGGACCGGGCTACAGCGCCGCAGACATAGACCGTCAGGACAGGTGCCTCCGCAGGGGCGTCTGACTGCGCCGAGCCGGCCCCGCTGCCGGGAACCGCTGCACCGTTTCGGTCTGCGCCGGGATTTCCTGCGTCGGAATCTCCTGCACCGGGATCCGCTCCATCCTTTGGGGGCTGACCGGTCGAGAAGTTCGCCTCCGGAGCCGTGCCTTCCGCCGCCTCCCGGCGGGACAGATCCTCCAGGGTCAGCGCCCTGTCGGCACCGCATCCGGTCATCATGGCCTGAAACATCAAAAGAACGCTGATCCAAAGGATCCGCGAATAGATAACAGTAGTTTTGTAATTCATTTTCCCTCCTTCTGCCGCTGTGCGGCGGTTAGAGGGTGCCTTTCGTCATATACATACTGTAGCGAAAATGCCCGGTTTCGTCAATCATCCTTCTGCCGGAAGACGGGACCCGCTCTCCAGTTTTTCCTGCAGAGTATCCAGGGTCTGCGCGGGATCCTCCCCGTCCCAGACACTGGTAAAAGCAGCCTCCAGCTCCAGCCAGAAGCTCTGGGTCTCCATCAGCTTCGGCAGGGCGATGCTCTTTTCCGCCTGCCGGAAAAAGATCTCCAGCTCCGGGTGACGGACCGTGACCGTGCGATCCGCAGGTACGATCCCGCATCTTTCGTAGAGCATATCGGCGCATTCCGTGGTCAGATATTCCGCAAAACGCTCCGCCAGCTCTCCATGCTCGCTGTAGCCGTTCACCACCACGCCGTCCACGATGCAAAGGGCCTTGCTCTCGTAGGTATCGCTGATATCGGGAAGCAGGGCAAAGCCGTAGTCGAATCCCAGCGTCCCGGCATCCTTCGCCGCCTGCAGACGCTGCAGGATATCGGTGCTTCCCACGGTAAAGACGTATTTTCCCGCCAGGAAATCCTCCACGCAGGATTCGTAGCTGATCTGCTCACTGTCGATGGAGAAGAATTCCCGCAGATTCTGGTATGTCTCCAGGCATTCCACCCCGTGGATGTTGTTCACGCGGACGCTGCCGCGATCGTCGCCGCAGGGGCCGCAGAGGTCGATGACGCCCCCAAGGAACCAGTAATTGTAGAGGATGTCATTCACATCCCACTCCAGGATCCCCTCGGTGCCGGCGGGGACATCGTAGGTGCCGGCGAATTGCAGAAGGTCCGGGATGGTGGCAGGCACCGCCCCCGCAAGGTACTCTGCTTCCTTGTCCGCCAGGACCTGCGGATCCAGGTCCTCCTCCGTCAGGATCATCTCCGCGATCTGTGCCGCTACCGACTCATCCGTGATGCCGTCCGCGATGTCCATGTCGATGGCGGTGAGCTCACTGACCGCCGCCTGGTGGGCCCAGCGGACCGGATCTTCGGTGCGATACACCAGCACGGTAGTATCAAAAGAAAGAGGGCGCATCAGGAGTTTTCCCTCATAGGTGCCGGCGTTCAGAAGTGCCTCGGGGCAAGTCAGAGAAGCGGTCCCATTGTCTGCTTCTTCCTGCGAAGCCAGAGGATCCGTCCCCGTGACAGATGCAAGGTCCACGGCCATGCCGGCCAGGTATGCTTTTTCCAGGAGATTGGAGGGAAGAAGGTATGCGTCGGGGCAGCGTTCGCCGGAGACGGAAGCGGCATAGAGCTGCTCCGGATATTCGTTCTCCGCGGCCAGGACCGGGATCACACGGACCCCGTTTTCCTGCCCGAAGCTCACCGCTGCGCTGCCGATCACATCCGACAGCTCCTCCCGGGTATACCAGAAATAGATGGTCTCACTCCCCTTTGCAGTCTCCTGCACGAGATCGTCCCGGGCAGGGAAAGGGCAGTGAGCACCGTAATACAGAAAGGTTACCAGCAGGGCAACCAAAATCACGCGAAACAATTTCAGGCCGAATCTCATTGCTTTTTTGTTTCCTTTACTGCAGGCAGGAATCGAGGATATCGATCATCTCGTCCACATGCTGCTTTTCAATGACCAGCGGCGGCACAAAACGCAGGATATTCGGGCCGGCGTTGATCAGGATGAGGCCTTTTTCCAGAGCGGCGTTTATGGTGTCCGCCACGGGATGGTCCAGGACCAGACCCTGCATGAGACCGGTGCCCCTGCGCTCCAGAATAAAGTCGTAGCGGGAAACCAGCTCGTCCAGGCGCTGCTCCAGATAGGGTGCCACCTCCCGGACATGGTCCGTCAGATGCAGCGCTTCGTACCGGTCCAGAACGGTAGAGATGGCGGTGCAGGCCAGGGGATTGCCGCCGTAGGTGGTGCCGTGGTCTCCGGCCACCAGACTGTGCTGTCCCACCTCCTCGGTCATGAGGAATGCGCCCACAGGAACGCCGCAGCCCAGAGCTTTGGCACAGGTCATCACATCCGGCTTTACACCGTAGCGCTGCCATGCGAAATTATATCCGGTACGACCCATGCCGCACTGGATCTCATCCAGGATCAGGAGCAGTCCCTTCTCGTCGCAGAGCGCGCGGACCTTCTTCAGAAAGTCCTCGCTTGCGGGAGTGAGTCCTCCCTCTCCCTGCACGGTCTCCATCAGGATGGCGATGGTCCTGTCATTGACCAGGGATGCCACGGATTCGTAGTCATTGTAGGTGGCAAAACGGATGTTGCCGATGCCGGGCTCAAAAGCCTCACGGTAGTGGGCATTGCCGGTGACGGACAGGGCACCCATGGTGCGTCCGTGGAAGGAATGCTCCATGGCGATGATCTCATGATCGGTCCTGCCGTCCTTTAAAAAGCCGTATTTCCGGGCGGTCTTGATGGCGCCCTCCACGGCTTCGGCACCGGAATTGGTGAAGAAGACCCGGTCCATGCCGGAAAATGCCTTCAGCTTCCGGGCCGCCTCCACGGCAGGCACATTGTAGTAGTAATTGGACGTATGCAGGAGCTTGTCCACCTGACCCTTCAGCGCGTCGTTGTAGACTTTGTCCCCGTAGCCCAGGGCAAAAACGGCGATGCCCGCCACGAAGTCCAGGTATTTTTTCCCCTCGATATCATAGAGGTAGACACCCTCGCCCCGATCCAGCACCAGATGGAAGCGGTTATAGGTGTGGAGCAGATCCCGCTCCGCCTGTTCAATGTATTCTTCGGATATTTTTCCCATAGTACGTTCTCCAGTTTAATCTCGTAAGCAGGAAATTCGCGTAGGCGATTTCCTGCGGCCCAACTGTGCAGTTTGCGTTTTTGCAAACTGCGTTCGAAAAATCGGCATATCAATGCGATTTTTCGAACATTACCCCGTCGCCAGCACGTCGTCATCCGCCAGGATCGCGGTCCCGATGCCGTCCTTGGTGAAGATCTCCAGCAGCAGACAGTGCAGCACTCTGCCGTCCAGGATGTGGACTCTGTTCACGCCGCCGCGGATGGCGGAGGTGCAGTTGCTGAGCTTCGGCAACATGCCGCCGCCGATGATCCCGCCCTCGATGAGGCCGTCTGCCTCGGAAGCGGTGAGTCTGCTGATGAAGGAGGACTTGTCATTAATGTCGCGGTAGAGTCCCTCGATGTCGGTGAGGAACACCAGCTTGTCCGCACCCACAGCCTTGGCGATGGCGCAGGCTGCGTCGTCGGCGTTGATATTGTAGCTGTGGTAGGAATCATCGGTGCCGATGGGCGCTACAATGGGCAGGAAATCATTCTCCAGCAGATCGTAGAGGATCTTGGGATTGACCTCGGTGATATTGCCCACATAGCCGATGTCCTGGCCGTTTGCGTATTTTTTCTCCACCTTCAGCATACCGCCGTCCTTGCCGGTGACGCCCACCGCATGGACGCCCAGCTCCTCCACCATGGACACCAGATCCTTGTTGATGCGTCCCAGCACCATCTCCGCGATCTCCATGGTCTCCTCATCGGTGACCCGCAGACCGCCGACAAACTCTGCTTCCTTTCCGACCTTGCCCACCCAGCGGGAGATCTCCTTGCCGCCGCCGTGGACGATGATGGGCTTAAAGCCTACCAGCTTGAGCAGCGTCACATCCTTGATCACGTTTTTCTGCAGCTCGGGATCCACCATGGCGCTGCCGCCGTATTTGACCACGATGATCTTCCGGTTAAAACGCTGGATATAGGGGAGCGCCTCGATGAGGGTCTCCGCTTTTTTCATAACTTCTTCCATGTTCTGATTCAGTGCCATTTTTCATCTCCTTAGCTGCGGTAGTCCGCGTTGATCTTCACATAATCGTAGGTCAGGTCACAGCCCCAGGCCGTAGCCTCCCCGTCGCCCTCGTGCATATCCACGAAAACGGTGACCTCCGGTGCCTGCAGGATCTTTACCGCCAGATCCTCGTCGAAGGGCAGGGGCGTGCCGTGGTCAAAGACCTGCAGTCTGCCGCCGGCGCTCTCGAAGAAGAGCTCCACATCATTCTGATCGAACTGCGCGCCGGAGTAGCCCATGGCGCAGAGGAATCTGCCGAAATTCGCGTCGCATCCGTAGATGGCCGCCTTGGACAGATTGGAGCCCACGATGGCTCTTGAAAGGGTCCGTGCATCCTCCTTGGAGGAGGCATTCACCACCTTCGCCTCGAAGAGCTTCGTCGCGCCCTCGCCGTCCCCTGCCATGCGGCGGGCCAGATAACGGCATACGGTAAAGAGTGCTTCATAAAACAGATCATATGCAGGGCCGTGAGAAGCGATGGTGGCGTTCCCGGCTTCCCCGTTTGCCATGATGAGCAGGGTGTCGTTGGTAGAGGTGTCGCCGTCCACGGTGATCATATTGAAAGTATCCAGGATCACGGCGCTCAGGGCTTCCTGCAGCAGGGATTTCTCAATGGAAAGATCCGTGGTGAGGAATCCCAGCATGGTGCACATATTGGGGTGGATCATGCCGGAGCCCTTGCTCATGCCGCCCAGGGTAACGGTTTTGCCCTCCAGCTCGAAGGTGACGGCGATCTCTTTATTGATGGTATCGGTGGTCATGATGGCCTTGGAAGCGTCGGTCCCGGCCGCTGCGGAATCCGAAAGGGTGGTGCTCATGGTCTTCACCCCCGCCGTCAGCTTGTCCACGGGAAGCTGCATGCCGATGACGCCGGTGGAAGCCACTGCGACGCTGCCTTCGGGGATCCCCAGGGCTTCGGAAGCGGCCCCGGCCGTTGCATCACAGGCGTCCCAGCCCTCCTGACCGGTGCAGGCGTTGGCGATGCCGGAATTCACCACCACGGCATGCATGGGGGCGCCGGAATCCACCAGCTTTTTATCCCATTGCACGCAGGCTGCCTTCACCACGTTGGAGGTAAAGGTGCCGGCGCTGACGCAGGGCTTTTCGGAAAAGACCATGGCCATGTCGGTCCTTCCCACATATTTGATGCCTGCGGCGCAGCAGGCTGCCTTGAATCCTTTGGGGGCGGTGACGCCGCCTTCGATCTGCTTAACCATATCTTCCTCTTTCTGCCGGATGCTCCCGGCTGCTTGGCCCTTCTCTTTTTGCCCGCCTGCTGCCCGCATCTGGAACCTCTGCAGGCCGGCGCAGCCGGGCCGGTTTATTTGTTGAATGCGGTGATATTTTCCTCATTCAGCGTAAAATCATAGTAATTTAAGTCCATGCGCTGGGTCCAGCCGATACGGTGCCAGAAGGCATTTCCCACATCATTGGAGGTAAAGGCGATGAGGCTGACCTTGTTGATCTGCTCCCTGCGGAGCGCCTCCATGCAATGCACCACCATGGCAGTGCCGATGCCCAGTCTGCGGTGGTCCTCCCGGACACATACATGGTAGAGACATCCCCGTCTGCCGTCGTGTCCGCAGAGAATGGCGCCCACGATCTCGCCTTCCTTTGATACGGCCACCACGGAGAAGCCGGGATTTCTGTTTAAAAATCGCTCCACGCCCTCTCTGGAATCGTCAATGCTGCGGATGCCGAAGCCGTGGATGGTCATCCAAAGGCTCCGCAGTCCGTCGTAATCGGATTTTTCCATGGCGCGTACGGTAAACTCTGACATTCTTTCCCTCCATCCAAAACGCTTATATAAGGAAAAGGCCACTTTTCCTGCAGCGTCTGTACCATCATAACACTTTTTTCGGAAATGGCAAACGAATTTTTATTTTTATTCAAAATATTCCTGTTTGAATGTATTTTTATACGGTGAAAATTGAATATATGCAGAATGCTGGCGTATATTTATTCTGTTTTTTCGGATTTTGGTATTGCTTTTTGACCGAAAGGGGATATAATGGTCAGTGTTTCACGAAATCGAAAACAATCAGGAGGTCCCCTATGGCAAAAGAAAAAGTAGTTCTGGCATATTCCGGCGGATTGGATACCACCGCCATCATCCCCTGGCTGAAGGAGAATTTTGACTACGAAGTCATCTGCTGCTGCGTCGACTGCGGACAGGAAGAGGAGCTGGACGGTCTGGAGGAGCGTGCGAAGAGCTGCGGCGCTTCCAAACTCTACATCGAGGATGTGACCGACGAGTTCTGTGACAAGTACATCGTTCCCTGTGTTCAGGCAGGCGCTGTTTATGAGAATAAATATCTGCTGGGCACTTCCATGGCAAGACCCCTGATCGCAAAGCGCCTGGTGGAGATCGCCCGCAAGGAGGGCGCTACCGCCATCTGCCACGGCGCCACCGGCAAGGGCAACGACCAGATCCGTTTTGAGCTGGGCATCAAGGCTCTGGCTCCCGATCTGAAGATCATCGCAGCCTGGAGAAACGAGAAGTGGACCATGGATTCCCGCGAGTCCGAGATCGCTTACTGTCAGGCACACGGCATCCACCTTCCCTTCAAGGCAGATTCCTCCTACAGCCGCGACCGCAACATCTGGCACATCTCCCACGAGGGACTGGAGCTGGAGGATCCCGCCAACGAGCCCAATTACGATCACCTGCTGGTGCTGGGCGTGACTCCCGAGAAGGCTCCCGACCAGGGCGAGTACGTGACCATGACCTTTGAGAAGGGCGTTCCCGTATCCCTGAACGGCAAAAAGATGAAGGTCTCCGACATCATCCGCGAGCTGAACAAGCTGGGCGGCAAGCACGGCATCGGCATCATCGATATCGTGGAGAACCGCGTGGTGGGCATGAAGAGCCGCGGCGTGTACGAGACTCCCGGCGGCACCATCCTGATGGAGGCACACGACCAGCTGGAGGAGCTGATCCTGGATCGCGACACCTACGCATTTAAGAAGGAAATGGGCGGCAAGTTCGCCAGCCTGGTATACGAAGGAAAGTGGTTCACTCCCCTGCGTGAAGCAGAGCAGGCCTTCATCGAGAAGACCCAGGAGTATGTCACCGGCGAAGTGAAGTTCAAACTCTACAAGGGCAACATCATCAAGGCCGGCACCACCTCTCCCTACTCTCTCTACAACGAGAGCATCGCAAGCTTCACCACCGGCGATCTCTACGATCACCACGACGCCGAGGGCTTCATCAACCTCTTCGGCCTCTCCGCAAAAGTGCGGGCAATGAAGCAGCAGGAGGCAGGCATCGATCCTCTGAAGATCTCCTACTAAGATCCTCCCTCCCCCGTTTCTTCGGATGCGGGGGAGTTTTTTTCTCGTGACATCCGCAGGCAAGGAGGAAGGCATGCATATCGCCATCTGTGATGACAATGTAGCGGACAGGAAGCAGTTAGAAAGGCTTCTGGACCGGGAATCGGACCGGGTGAAGGACACTGCCGGGATCTATTACATCGATTCCTACGGGAATCCGGAATCCATGCTCTCCCATCCCATGCAGTATGACGTCTTTTTCATCGACGTCTGCCACACCGTGGGCTTAAGCGGCCTGGGCGTAGCGAAGGCCCTGGTGGAGAAGGGGGTCTCCGCTCCCTTTGTCATGTGCAGCTCCGATGCGGATTACACGAAGCAGGACATCCCCGGCCATGTGATCCATCTGGAAAAGCCCATCCTGGTGGCAAAGCTCCGGGAGGCGCTGGAGGTGGCAAAACAGGCCTCGGAAGCGGCGGAAAAGATGATCGAGCTGCGGGAGGACTGGGCGTCCCACTATGTCCGGGCGGACGAGATCCTCTACGCCTTCGGAAAAGGCAACCGCACCCATGTGTATCTGACGGAAGGCCGGATCTTCAAGATCTTCGGCAGGCCCTATCTCCTGTATGAATCCATAGAAAAAGAGCATCCCTCTTTCGTGATGCCCTCTTTCGGTACCATTATCAATTGTGATCACATCCGGGAAGTGAAATTCCCCTGCAGAGCGGTCATGGACGACGGTCGCACGATGCTGCTGCATCCCCGGATCATGAAGTACGTACGGGAATCTTTGCAGGAGTCGGATTCCTGAGACTGTCCGCCGCCTGGCTCACGGTATCCAGGAGGTTGGCCGCGATGGTGACGATGACGCCGCCGTCGCTGGCGTACAGGGAGCTGACGCCCCGGGTATCCATGACGGACACCCGCACAAATTCCATTTTTTCCTGGATCATTCTGCGCACCTGCTCCGCGCGCTCGGGAGCATTGCAATGGGTGATCATCAGGACATACCCCGATGCCTTCGGCAGAGCGGCGACGATCTCGTCCGCCATCCTGCTGAGGGCTTTTTTCATGCCGATGCACTGCGCCTTCTGGACGATGATGCCCTTGCAGCCTGCCATGATAGGCTTGATGGAAAGCGTGTTTGCCACCAGCGCTTTCACAGTGCTGAGTCTGCCGTTTTTCCGCAGGGCTTCCAGGCTGTCCAGCACAAAATAGGTCAGGATATTACTGCGGTAGAGCAGGATCTTGCGCTCAATCTCGGAAAAGGAGAGCCCCATCTGCTCCAGCTCCATCAGCTTCATGGCGATCTGGGTCTCCCCGCAGGATGCGGATTCGGAGTCGATGACAAGGATGTCCTTCGGCTCGTGCTCTTCCAGATAGAGCTCTCTACCCAGCACGGCGCTGTTGTAACTGCCGGAGAGATGGGAGGAAAGGGTGATGATGTAGATATGATCCGCATCACAGTCGCAGGCCTCCGCGTAGAGCGCAGGAGAAGGACATGCGGATCTGGGGCAGGCGGGCGAGGATGCCACCGCCTGCAGGAAGGACTTCTGGTCAAAGGTGTCGTCGTCTGTGACCCGGTAGGAATCTCCCACCTCCAGGGTCAGGGGGATCCGCTGAAAACGGGGATCCTGTAAGTATTCCCCGGGAAGCTCACAGCAGCTGTCCACAATGATCTTGTAACTCATAGCAAGCACCTCCCTCCCCATGGTTCATGCGTTCACGGGGTCCATGCAGCCAAAGATCCGCTCCGGCGGGATACCGGGGACATCGGCAGTGCAGGTCACAGCGTCGCAGGTATGGGGATACGAAAAACTTGTGATGTAGTTTTGAATACTACATTTGATACTATAGCATAGAGAAAGGCCTTTGTACAGTATTTACAGGGGGGTTGGGAAGGAACAGAGATGATCGCAGTAAGAGTATCCCAGGCAAGGGCCCTGATGGGGCCCCTTCTTACGGGAGATACATTTGACAGTTTCCTCTTGCAGGAAGCCACCGTCCGGGCCGCCGTGACCTATCAGATCGACGGTCGGATCCGGGAAGGCTACTACGCTGCGGAGGATCCGGAGAAACCGGATTACGAGTGGATGCCCTGGGCACGGATGCGGGAGCAAATCTTCGGCCTGATCCGGGGGCAGCACACCCCGGAGTACCTGCGCTTTGTGCTGCAGCTCCGGCCGGAAAGTGCGCTGGAGATGTTGCAAAAGGGGGATCCCGAAAGCGACTTTTCCCAGTTAAGCGCCCTGGTGATCGTCATCACCTTCGAGGACGGAAAAGCGGTGATCACCACCGGGACCTCCTACCATACCTTCGTCCCGGACAAGACCGCGGACCGGATCTGGGATAAGCAGTTCCCCAGATTCCTGGAGATGAAGGGGATCGGGTTTGAAATTATGTAAACCAGCGTACTGATCTCCGGTGACATGAAAAGCCCTGCCGCGTAAGCGGCAGGGCTTTTGCTATGCAGGAACATAAAATCGGGATGCAGCAGATTGCAGCGCCCCATCAGATCTCCGCGATGACCTCGACCTCACACAATACGCCCTTGGGCAGGTCCTTTACCGCTACGCAGCTCCGGGCGGGTTTTTCGGTAAAGTACTGGGCATAGACGCCGTTGAAAGCGGCAAAATCGCTCATATCTGCCAGGAAGCAGGTGGTCTTTACCACCCTGGTGTAATCGGTGCCGGCAGCCTTCAGGATGGCGCCCACATTTTTGCAGGCCTGATGGGTCTGCTCCTCGATGGTGCCCTGGAGCACCTCGCCGGTGGCCGGAACGATGGGGATCTGACCTGATGCAAAGAGCAGATTCCCGGTAACAATGCCCTGGGAATAAGGGCCGATGGCTGCAGGTGCCTGATCTGTGGAAATAAACTTCATAATGACCTCCTCATGGTTTTATTGAACCTATCGGTTTTATTGGTTATCCGGTTTTTCGTGATTCCGAGGGCTTCAGTCTTCGGGCTCATCCTCATCAAACTGTGCTTTCACGTAGGAGCCTCTGGGGGTGGTCTCGATATCCGCTACCACGCCTTCTTTGGACAAGAGGCGCTTCGTGAAAGGAATGTTGGCGGACATGGCCAGGGAAGGATCCTCCGGCACGCCGATGGTGTAGTAATAGTTGCTGGGGAGCACGCCCTCGTTTACGATGACGCTCTGCCCGATCTCCAGCTTACCCGGGCGCTCCATTTTGAACTCCATGACTCTCATACTGTACTCCCGAATCGATATTTGCGCGACCCTTCCGGATCCCCGCGGTCTGTCCTCACTCTCCGCAGGACGATACCATCTTATCACATTTCCGACCGGCAGGGCGAGATTTCCGCAAGATTTCCCGAAAAAACAATGTTGGCAAATCGGCACTTCGGTGGTACAATAGTGATCGTTAATTGTCAGCGCTTTAAAGCGTGAAAGCGCCGGGCCGGTCCCGGCAGGGAGGATCTCAATGTTAAAACAGGTTTCCATCTACGCCGAGAACAAGCGGGGCACCATGGAGCGCCTCACCGCGATCCTGGCGGAGAACGATATCAATATCCTGGGCTCTGTCACCAATGACAGCGCCGAATACGGCATCATCCGTATGATCGTCACCGATGCGGACAAGGCTGTGGAGTGCCTGACGAAGGACGGATTTTTCTGCAAAAAGACCGACGTCCTGGGCGTGGAGGTCACGGACGAAGTCGGTAATCTGAATAAGCTGCTGAAGGCCTGCGATGCGGGCAACATCAACATCGATTACCTGTACCTGTCCTTTAACCGCAAGTCCGGCAGACCCATCATGGTCTTCCATGCCGATGATCCCCACGAGGTGGAGCTGTGCCTCCAGGCGAAGGGGTTCACCATGACTGAGGCATAGTATGCTTGTTCGGGTCATTAAGCAAAAATTCTCGCACATGCAAGCATGGCTCGCATTTTTTCTTATGACCCTTGTATCATACATAATAAAATATCTCTCCGATATTTTAAAAAAGTCCCGTCTGCATTACGCAGGCGGGACTTTTGCTTTTGCCATGATCTGTTTACTCCCAGAAAGGATCCAGGCAGAGGTTCATATCCACCTCACCCTTGATCCCGCTGACGCTGCCCTTGGGGCTGTACTGCCAGATGTTGTAGGAGTAGGGATAGAAGAGGCTCTCGGTGTAGGAGGCAAACCACTTCGGGATCTCCTCCAGACGCTCCACTTCCATGTAAAGCAGGCTCATCTCGGTGTTGTAGTAGATCATGGGAAGGTATCCCGCCTCCTCCACGGTCCTGCAGAAGAGCAGCACCAGATCCGTCCGCTCCTCCTTGGTCAGGGCGTCCATGCGGGGATTCTCTCCCTCCACGCGCTCCACATCGATGACGATGGGAAAACCTGTGCCGTAGGGCTTTGCCCGCTCAATGGCGGTCTGCGCCTCCTCCAGCATCTCCTCCTCGGAGATGGCCTGGGTAAATACATAGGTGCCTACATGGATGCCGTTTTGGATGGCCCCTTCCATGTTGTCCTCATAGGTGGAGTCCTCCACCAGCTTGCCGGAGCCGTACCCCCGGTAGATGGAGCGGATCAGGGCAAATTCCACACCTTCGTCCGCTACCTTTTCCCAGTTGATCCTGCCCTGGTGCTGGGACACATCGATGCCCTTGTGAGAGATCACGGTCTCCCCGTCCTCTCCCAGGTAGGTAAACTCACCGCTCTCCAGGACGCTGAGGCGCTCCTGCAGCATCTCACTGAGCTTTAAGTTGAACTGGATGGGCACAAAGTGGAAGGTCTTGTTGCTGACCACCACCACCTCTTCGGTGTAGAGAGGACGCAGCACTTCCAGCACGCTCATGCCGCCGGAAAGCAGCTCCCGGATGGTATCCAGCACGCCCTTTCTCCCCGCTTCCAGGCCGCGCTCATAGGCGTCCTCCACCTCGATGCTGCCGCCTTCCAGCGCAGACCGGGTGGCATCCGCAACCCGCTGGTCCAGATACTCCTGGGTGTAGAGGCGCTCCTCCCCCGCAGCCGCGGGAACCGGCGCCATCGCCGGATGCTCCTTCGCGTACCGGGTCAGGAGCACATAGCCCGTCATGCATATCACAAAACAAATCAGGCTGACCCACATGGCAACGGTCAAAACATTGCTGCCTGCGGATCTGCCGCTACTTCTCGTATCAGCCATAGTACTCCGCTAGTCTTCCGCCGCCATCTCGTCCAGGAACTGTCTGCTCCGGGTGGCGCGCTCATCATTCGGGAACTGGGAGATCACCTGCTCGTAGATCTCCTTTGCACTGTCATTGTCACCCAGCTTGCGGTAAGCATTGCCCAGATTGAACAATGCATCCACATTGGTGGCATCGTATTCAAAGGCCTGGGTCAGGAGCCGCACCGCGGACTCATAGTCCTCATTGCGGTATGCGGTATAGCCTTCCGTGTAGAAATTGGTGGAAAGCTCGGGTCCTACCTTGCCCATAAGTGTCTTGTACAGGGAGCGGAAAGGCTCTGACATGGCTTCCAGCTCCACCGCAGAGGAAGCGGTGGTCAGGGCATCTGCCGTCTCGTCCGCTGTAGCACCGTTCAGATAAGCGTCCGCAGCGGTCAGGAGCAGATCGATATTGCTCAGGATGCCACCCTGTCCGGAATATTCGTCAATGATCTCCTCCAGCCCGGCATTCTGGGTCTTCAGATTGTTCACCTGGGTCTCCAGCTCCTGGATGGCGGAAGTCTTGGTATCCATGGTCTCTCCCAGCTCTACCATCTTGGCCGTGTATTCTTCCGTCACGGAAGAAACCTTGGCAGGCAGGATCAGGAAATAGGTGGCAGCCACACCCAGGATCAGACCGATGAGGATGTTGATCACGGTGGAAAATCCGCTGCCGGCCTTCTGCTCCAGCGTGTTGGTGGGCTGGATGATGAGCTCGTTGCCGGTCTGGTACCGGATCACTTCATCCTTGCCCTTATGGCGGGGTTTTTTCTCCCCCTCCTCGGGCTCCAGCACCCGCTCCACCTCCTTCAGGTAGCGCAGCGCCATGGTATTGTTGTGGTCCACTTCCAGGATCTTGTGCAGCTCACGCTCTGCTCTCTCCCACTTCTCGTCCCTGATAAAGATCAGGGCCAGCAGGAGATGCGCTCTGATGAGCTTTGGATTCATGGAAAGGAGCTTCTTTAACTGGATCTCTGCCAGATCCACACTGTCCTGCAGACAGTACTGGTAGGCCTGATTGTACTTCCGAATGGATTGATTGATGACATCCACCTTCCCGGCGTTGTTCTGGAACAGGTTGATGTATTCGATGGCGATATTCTTCTCGCCTCTGCGGGACTGGCTCACCACCCACTCGCTGAGGGCAGCCGCCGTTTCTCCCATCTCAAAATAGACCAGTCCCAACAGGTTTCTGGCCTCGATGTGGTCTTTATTCAGTTTCAGGCACTGACGCAAGCTTCCCCCGGCACCGGTCAGATCCCGCACCTTGGCCTTCTCCAGGCCGTCGTTGTAGAGGCGGTTGGAAAGGGCAATGATCTTTTTATAGGTTCCGACATCCGCACCGCAATTGGTGCAATAATCATATTCCGAGAGAAGGGCGCCACAATGATAGCAATACATGGCGCCTCCTAGTAGGTTTCATTTTTCGCGGATTCTCCCGCTGCCTCCTGCTCCTTTAACAGATCCAGAAGCATGTCGGTCGCATCCGTCAGATCCAGGTGATATACCGCATCCTCCACCTCACCGATCTCGAGGCTGGGACTGAATTTTTTGATTTCCTCGTCAAAATTGATCATGGCTGAAATTCTCCTTGACAAAGCCTGCCAGATACAGGCTCCCGGCCACATAAATACGATCCTGTGCGCCCCTGCGCGCCATGAGCTCCCGCAGAGCTCCCGCGGCATCGTCCGCCACGCGGCAGGGCATGTCAGGGTTATTTTCCGTAAAAGCCTTCCAGGCCGGTACCGTTACGCTGCGATTCAGTGGCAGGGATACCAGCGTGATCTCCGAAAACAGGGCGGCGTCCCCGATGTCCCGCAGCATCCGCTCGTAGGGCTTGTCGGACATGGCTGCGAAAAGCAGTCTCCGCTCTCCTGCGCATCCGTCCGCGGCTACGCTCTGAAGCAGGGCCCCTACCCCGTCGGGATTGTGGGCACCGTCCAGGATGACACCGGGGAAGATCTCTTCCATCCGGGCCGCCCACCGGAAACGGGCCAGTCCCAGGTCCAGGACCGATTCGGTCAATATCTCCTTCGGAAGGAGCAAAGTGGCCGCAGTTACTGCAATCGAAACGTTTTCCGCCTGATACAGCGCCCCGGAAGGTACAGTAAGACGCTTGTTACTATAGTAGCGAGTATGTAAAGAAAAATCAATACTTTTCTGCCCTCTGACCACATCGGAAAACGTGTTTTCGGACACCGGATACACGGGGCAGGAAAGAGCCTCCGCCGCGCTCCGGATGACGGCGGATGCTTCCGGCACCAGATCGGAGTAGACCACAGGGCAGCCCGGCCGCAGGATCCCCGCCTTTTCGGCAGCCACTTCCCCCAGGGTATTTCCCAGGTATTCCATATGGTCCTCCCCGATGCGGGTCAGGATGCACAGGGCCTTTTCCGGCAGGGCATTGGAAGGGTCCAGCCTGCCGCCCATACCCGTTTCCAGGATGGAATACGCCGGACGGTGTTCCTCCAGGAAGAGCTGGTAGATCAGGAGCAGTACTTCTGAGAAGGTCATTTTGCCTTCCCCTGCTTCCGGGAACACTTCCAGAATGCGGTTCGTGTGGCGGGTCAGCTCCTCCGGGGAGATCTCCTCCCCGTTGCAGACAAAGCGCTCCCGGATGTCGGTGAGATGGGGAGACGTATTTACCCCCACGGTCCTGCCCGCTGCCCGGAGCAGGGAGCTCAAACAGGCACAGACGGAACCCTTCCCGTTTGTGCCTGCCACATGGACCAAAGTACAGGAGGCCCCCGGGGAACCCAGGCGCCTCCAAGCATCCGTCACCTTATGCGGTTGATAGTCCGGTACGAAGCGGGGGAGCTCCGAAAGGAATGCCGCCGCTTCGTCTCCGTTTCTCATGGATTTACTCATTTTTTCAGCTGATTCAGTCTGTTTTCCACCTGTTCCATCATCCGGCGGTAGTTCTCCTGCTTTGCCTTCTCCTCCTCGATCTTGGAGGCAGGGGCCTTCGCCAGGAATTTCTCATTGCCCAGCATGCCTTCGGAGCGCTTCAGCTCGCCCTCCAGACGGGCTTTTTCCTTCTGGAGACGCTCGATCTCGGCCGCGATGTCCACCAGATCCTCGAAAGGAATGTAGATGGTGGCGCCGGGGATCACCACAGATGCCGCATCATCGCTGATGCCGGCCTTGTCCTTCTGGGTGACCACGCTGCTGGCGTAGGCCAGGGATGCAAAGAAGAGCTTGCCGTTCTCGAAGATCTGCAGGAGCTCGTCGCTGTCGCTGACCACATGGACTGCGGCCTTGCGGGAAGGTGCCACGTTCATCTCGGTGCGGATACCGCGGATGCCGCGGACTGCCGCCTTGATGGTCTCGATGGCCTTCTCCTCCTCGGGGAAGCTTCTGGAATCCTGAGGCTCGGGCCACTTGCTGATCATGATGGACTCTTCCTCATCCTGAAGGGTGCAGAAGATCTCCTCGGTGATAAAGGGCATGTAAGGGTGCAGGAGCTTCAGGGCATCGATGAGAACCGTCTTCAGGGTCCAGAGGGCCGCATTCTGGCTCACTTCATCCTCGGTGTTGTACAGTCTGGGCTTTACCATCTCGATGTACCAGTCGCAGAACTCCTCCCAGATGAAGTCATACACCTTCTGCACTGCGATGCCCAGCTCGAAGTGATCCATGTTCTCGGTGGCATCCTTCACCAGGGTGTTCAGCTTGGACAGGATCCAGCGGTCTGCGGGCTCCAGCTCGGAGGCTGCGGGCACGCGGATGGCCTTGCCGGTCTTCTCCAGAGAAGCATCCATGTTCATCATGATGAAACGGGATGCGTTCCAGATCTTATTGGCAAAGTTGCGGCTGTTCTCCACACGCTCGTAGTAGAAACGCATGTCATTGCCGGGGGCATTGCCGGTGATCAGGGTCAGACGCAGGGCGTCGGCGCCGTACTGGTCAATGATCTCCAGAGGATCGATGCCGTTGCCCAGGGACTTACTCATCTTACGGCCCTGGGAATCTCTCACCAGGCCGTGGAAAAATACGGTCTTGAAGGGCCGCTCTCCCATCTGCTCGTAGCCGGAGAAGATCATACGGATGACCCAGAAGAAGATGATGTCATATCCCGTCACCAGCACATCGGTGGGATAGAAATACTTCAGGTCTTCGGTCTGCTCGGGCCAGCCAAGGGTCTCGAAAGGCCACAGGGCGGAGGAGAACCAGGTATCCAGCGTATCGGGATCCTGATTTAAGTGGGTACCGCCGCACTTGGGGCAAACGGTGGGAGCGGAAGCGGACACCACGGTCTCACCGCAGTCGGCACAATAGTACGCCGGGATCCGGTGTCCCCACCAGAGCTGACGGCTGATGCACCAGTCGCGGATATTGTCGGTCCAGTTGAAATAGGTCTTTTCCATCCGGGAAGGAACCAGCTTGATCTCCCCTTCCTTGATGGCTTTCACGGCGGGCTTGATCAGCTCGTCCATGCGGACGAACCACTGCTCCTTCACCATGGGCTCGATGGTGGTCTTGCAACGGTCGTGGGTACCCACATTGTGGGAGTGCTCCTCGATCTTCACCAGGAGTCCCATTTCCTCCAGCTCCTTTACGATGGCCTTCCGGGCTTCATACCGGTCCATGCCGTTAAACTTGCCACCGTTCTCATTGATGGTGGCATCGTCGTTCAGGATGTTGATGATGGGCAGGTTATGGCGCTTGCCCACCTCAAAGTCGTTGGGGTCGTGGGCGGGGGTGATCTTCACCACACCGGTACCGAACTCTCTGTCCACATAAGCGTCGGTGACGATGGGGATCACGCGGTTCACGATGGGAAGCAGCACCTTTCTGCCATGGAGATTCGTATAGCGCTCGTCGTCGGGATGCACTGCCACGGCGGTATCGCCCAGCATGGTCTCGGGACGGGTGGTTGCAAAAGTCAGAAACTCGGTGGTGCTGGGCTCACCGGTAGCCTCGTCGATGAGAGGATACTTGATGTGCCAGAAATGGCCGGCCTGCTCCTGGTACTCCACCTCCGCATCGGAAATGGAAGTGTTGCAGACAGGACACCAGTTGATGATCCGGGAACCCTTGTAGATGTATCCCTTCTCATACATTTTCACGAAAACCTCGGTGACGGCCTTATTGCAGCCCTCATCCATGGTAAAGCGCTCACGGTCCCAGTCGCAGGAGGAACCCATCTTCTTCAGCTGGGAAATGATCCTGCCGCCGTACTCCTTCTTCCACTCCCAGGCACGCTCCAGAAACTTGTCACGGCCCAGATCGTTTTTGTCCACTCCTTCCTTCTTCAGGGTCTCGATGATCCTGACCTCCGTAGCGATGGACGCATGGTCGGTGCCGGGCTGCCAGAGGGCATTATATCCCTGCATTCTCTTCCAGCGGATCAGGATGTCCTGCATGGTATTGTCCAGGGCGTGTCCCATATGGAGCTGGCCGGTGATGTTCGGCGGGGGGATCACGATGGTAAAGGGCGTTTTGGAGTGATCCACCTCGGCATGGAAGTACTTCTTATCCAGCCATTTTTGATAAATGCGATCCTCAATCCCCTGAGGATCGTAGGTTTTTGCCAATTCCTTGCTCATAAGTCAAACCTGCCTCATTTCTTATAAATATGTTTCGAACGGTATATGTCTAAAAAGTTTAATGTTCAGGGCAGTTTTTGTCAATGCTCGCATTTCCAAAAATAAGCGCTGTAGGGAGGAAGCTCGCTGCCCCCTCCGAAATCGTGGAGCTGCCCCGTGATCAGGTCCGTCGCCTGACCGCAGCCCGCGTCGAAATGGGCCGTGAAGGGATGCTCGTCGATGTTCAGGGCCACCAGCACCCGCTCATGCTCGCTGCGGCGCTGGAAGATGCACTGCCTGTTGGTGAGGAGGACGCTGGTAAAATCCCCGTAGTTCAGGGCTTCGGAGGAAGCCTTGGCCGCAGCCATGCGGGAGATCAGATCCGTGAGCTCGTTCCACTCCGGCGCTTCCGGGCAGGTGCGCAGTGCCGGGTCTCCGTCCTCCTTCCTGCCGGTAAGTCCCCACTCGCTGCCGTAGTAGATGCAGGGAATGCCGGGCATGCCGAAGACCAGGGCATAGATCAGGGGCAGGTGGTTGGGATTTTGCAGGATGGAAGCGGCTCTGGTCACATCGTGGTTGTCCGCGAAGGCCAGGAGATGCTTTCCCTTATAAAGCGTCCACTGCTCCGGACCGTACTGCCGCAGGAGGCTGTGGACGATCTCAAAGAGGTTGTAGCTGTTCAGGGCGCTGTGGAGCCCCTTGTAGCACTCGTAATTGGTCACGGAGTCCAGGCCGGCGTTCATCAGGGGATTGTAATCCCCGTGGAGCATCTCTCCTACCAGGAAAAAATCCTCCTTCAGGCTATTGCAATGCTGCCGCAGAGCGGAAACGAAATCCTGGCTCAGGCAGTAGGCCACATCCAGCCGCAGGCCGTCGATGTCGAACTCCCGGACCCAGCCGCTGACGGCGTTAAAGATATGCTCCCGCACCGCGGGATTGCCCAGATTCAGTTTCACCAGGTCGTAATTGCCCTCCCAGCCCTCATACCACAGGCCGTCGTTGTAATTCGAATTCCCGTCGAAGGCGATGCAGGCAAACCAGTTCGCATACTCGGATGCCTCCCGCTTCTCCAGCACGTCCCGGAAGGCCCAGAAGCCTCTTCCCACATGGTTGAAGACACCGTCCAGCACCACCCGGATGCCGTTTTCGTGAAGGGCCTTGCAGACCTTCGCAAAGTCCTCGTTGGTACCCAGGCGGCAGTCCAGCTGCGTATAGTCCCGGGTATTGTAGCCATGGGTATCGGATTCAAAAAGGGGAGAAAAATAAATGGCGGAGATCCCCAGCTTCTTCATATGAGGGATCCAGTCCAAAACCTTCAGGATCCGGTGCTCCAAAACGCCGTCATTCTCAAAAGGGGCTCCGCAAAAACCCAGGGGATAGATCTGATAAAAAACGCTGCTCTCAGCCCACATGACAAAACCTCCGTTTTCTTGTTTATTTCTTTTTTCAGTTTCTCACAAACGGGGAAAAAAGTAAAAAGGAATCGTGGAAAAGATCCCGTTTATGTAACCCAACGATTTTTCGGGATATTTCCGGTCTGATCGGTTTCCATAAAATAAATGACCGGTTTGGTATCGGGGAACCTCTTGCAAAAAATCCTTCATGTGGACAAGGGATGGGTTCTGACGACAGAGTTGTGCATAAATGTCGATTTTGCGTGTCATGTGACTTGATATCCACATAATCCACCTACTTATCCACATAAGACACTGACGTCAGTGTCTGTGTTTTTTTGTGTGTCATTTTCGGTATTGCGCCTGTAATAAAATCATTTTGAAAGAATTGAGAGGAGACATAAATTTGGTTTACATAATCGTGAAATGGCGTAAAATAGCGGTTGTTGTGCCGTCTTATGTAAACCAATAAATAACACCTCATCCGTGGTGCCGGTGCCGCGAGCGTTTCCTGGTCGGGGAGGGGCGGTGGGTGACGAGGAATCTGCGGATAAGGAGCTTGTACGGAGGGGTGGCTATCCGCAATTTGGTGCCGAAGGGGCAGTGAATGACGCGGGATTGCGGATAAGGGGCTTGTGCGGAGGGGTGGCTATCCGCAATTTGGCTCGGGAGAGGCGGCGGGCAGCTCGGGAGGGGCGGGGGCGCGGTGGGACTGGCGGGTAGGGACGGGGGATGGTATAATGAGGATTCGAAAGATTTGAGAAGAGGTGCGAAATGCTTTATATCATGCGACATGGCAGGACCGATTGGAACGACCTGCGTAAGCTCCAGGGCAGGACGGACATCCCCCTGAACGAAGAAGGGCGGGCCCAGGCGAAGGCTGCTGCGGAAGAGATCCGGGATCTCCACCTGGATATCTGCTTCGTATCCCCCCTACAGCGGGCAACCGAGACTGCACAGATCCTGCTGGCGGGACGGGATATCCCCATTGTGCAGGACGACAGACTGAAGGAAATGTGTTTCGGAATATATGAAGGAGTGGAGAACAGCTTTCAGATCCCCGATTGCCCGGTAAATCAGCTTTTTCAGGCGCCGGAGGAGTATAAGGTGCCGGTGGAGGGCGGAGAAAGCCTGGAGGAGCTCTATGCCAGGACGGGAGCCTTCTTAAAAGAGCAGGTCTATCCTTTGACAGAGCAGGGGAAAGACGTGCTGATCGTCGGCCATGGAGCCATGAACTGCAGCATTATCTGCCAGGTGCGGAACATCCCGGTGAAGGATTTCTGGAGCGCCGGCATCGATAACTGCAAGGTGATCCGGTTGACATAACTTTACCCCTTATAGAAAAAGCAAGGGATGCATCGAAATGTGCATCCCTTGCTTTTTTATTTCACTTTTTCCCAGAACGCCTGTGCGGCAGCCCTGGCTTCCTCCACGGATACGGTGCCGTACCGCTCCCACTCTCTGGGGAAAAGGCGCACATAGGAGGGCTGCAGGAAACGCTCATCCAAAAGCGCCACCACGCCCCTGTCGTTCTCCGTGCGGATCACCCGCCCGGCGGCCTGGAGCACCTTGTTCATCCCCGGGAAACGGTAGGCGTAATCAAAGCCGCTGCTGCCCTCCCGGTCAAAGTAATCCTTCAGGATCTCCCGCTCAAAGCAGACCAGCGGAATACCGGTGCCCACCACGATAACGCCGATGAGCCGGTCCTCCTTCAGATCGATGCCCTCGCTGAAGATTCCGCCCATGACGCAGAAGCCCAGCAGGGTCTGTTCCTCCTCTTCCTCCTCAATCTCCACTCCCAGAAGGGCGCTTATGGAATCCTTGCCCGCAATATCCCCCGCAAAGCGCCGCAGGAAGTCCTCCCGCTCCGCTTCGTTCATGTTTTCCCTCTGACAGATACAGGTCTGGTTTTCCTTCAGGAACAGCTCCTCATAGCACAGGAGCACCTCCTCCAGAAAGCTGTGGGAAGGGAAAAAGAGCAGGTAGTTCCCGGGCCTGGCAGCTACGATCTCGCTGATGTAGCGGGCGATGCGGATGAACTCCTCCCGGTTCCTGCGCTGGTAGAGGCTGGTCACATCCCGGGCGATCATAAGCCCCATGGCCCCGGGATCAAAGACGGAATGGGCATAGACCTCATAATCGCTGTCCTTCCCTCCCAGCAGGTTCTTGTAATACCGGATGGGCAGTAAGGTGGCGGAAAAGAGGATGCTGCTGCGGCCCTGTCCCATACACTGGGCCAGCATTTTTCCCGGATGGACACAGAAAAGCTTCACGAAAAAGCGCTTTTCATCGTCGATCTGGCAGTAGGTGATATAGTTTTCATCCATCTCCTCCCACATTTCCAGGAAATGGGATACTTCAAAAAAGAGGTCCAGGATCTCCTCCCGGATGGGGAGGGTCTTCTCCTCATGCTCCTCCAGATAATCGCTGACCAGACCGTAGAACTTCACCAGGGGGAGATTCAGCTCGTCGATGGAGTCCAGCACCATATGATCCTTGCAATCCCGCTGCATTTCCCGCAGCACATCCGCCGTCTCCTCCAGGCGGTAGATCATCTTCTCTGCATAGCCCTCCCGAACCAGCCTGCTGCCGCCCCGATGCCTTCTGGCACCCCGAACACTGCGGTAGATGGTATCGATCTGCTCGTCGGACACGTCGAAGGAAGCGGGCAGCTCACGGTCCGGCACCTTCAGCAGCGGATTTTCTTCCTCCGCCTCTTCCTCCTCTCCCGTCAGAAAGGACATCTGCCCCGGGATGGCGGTCTTTTTCGCGGCATTCTCCTCCTCGGAAAGCTCCGTCAGCACCTCCCGCTTCAGGCTCCTGGCCAGCCGGAAGAACCAGTCTCTGTACAAAAGGGCGCTGTACATTTCCCGCCCCCTGTCCACCAGATTGTGAGCCTCGTCGATGAGAAAGATATAGTTCCCCTCTCCTCCCTCGGCAAAAAAGCGCTTCAGGCGAACATGGGGATCAAAGAGGTAATTGTAATCGCCGATGATGGCATCGCAGAAAAGAGAGGCATCCAGCATCAGCTCGAAGGGACAGACCTGATAACGCTCCGCATAGGCTTCGATCACCTCCCGGGACAGGGTCTCCTCCCCGGAAACCAGGGCAAAGAGAGCCTCGTTGATGCGGTCGTAATGCCCCTTGGCTCTGGGGCAGCTCTCCGGGTTGCAGTTCGGCTTGTCCAGCAGGCAGAGCTTTTCCTTGGCCGTCAGGATCACGGATTTGAAATGCAGCCCCTTTTCCCGCAGGAGCGCGAAGCTTTCCTCCGCCACGGTGCGGGTGATGGTCTTGGCCGTCAGGTAGAAGATCCGGTCCGCCATGTTCCGCCCCACGGCCTGCACTGCGGGATAGATGGTGGTCAGCGTCTTGCCGACACCGGTGGGCGCCTCCAGGAAGAGCTTCTTTTTCTCGGCGATGGTCTGATAGACCTGGATCGCCAGCTCCTTCTGCCCCTTCCGGTAGGGATAAGGGAAGGGCAGGTTCTGAATGGAAGCCTGGCGGGTAGCTCCCCAGGAAAACTGCAGATCCGCCCAGCGGCGGTACTCGTCCACCAGCGCGCAGAACCACTCCTCCAGCTCACGGAAAGAAAAATCCGCATAGAAAAAGCGGATCTCCTCGGATTCCATATTGCAATAGGTGAGTCGCACCCGGATCTCGGGCAGAGACTGCTGCAATGCATAGATATAGGCGTAGCATTTTGCCTGGGCCAGATGCTCCGGCACCGGCGCCTTCATGCGCTCCAGGGAGCGGTAGGTGCCCTTGATCTCATCGATGGTAACGCCCTCGGGAGCAGTGATGATCCCGTCCGCCCGGCCTTCCACGGAGAGACTGTACCCCTCTCCCGGGACCAGGTGGCGCAGGGAGACCTCCGGCTCGTACTCCGGGCCCATGCGCTTCTGGATCATGCGGTGGATCTTGCTCCCCTGCTGCATGGCGGATTCCGTCCCCACATGGCGGCGGTTGTCAATATCCCCGCTCCGCAGCAGGAAGTCCACCAGGCCATGGACCGAGATCCGGATCTGGGGCAGTTCGGTATCCGTTGTGGTTCTATCCGTCGTTAATGCCAATTTATCTGCTTCCTCCGGGCTCATAAAGGGTAAATTCGTCGCTGCGGAAGGTGGGACGATACCCGCAGACTCTCATGAAATCCTGCAAAAGCGCCCACTTTCCCTCCTGGAACATATTTTCCTCGGCGTAAGTGGAAGGATCCTCCAGAAAGCCCTCATACTGCGCATCCAGAATGATGACGGGATAGCCGCTCAGCTCCGACATGGCCAGGGCAAACTTCTGGTAGGAATAGGAACGCAGGGAAGGCCAGGAATTGAACGCCGGCGGCATCCCCAGATACAGGCTTAAGGAGGGATTGTTACCGTACAGGATCACATCCCTGCCCTTCAGATTGTTTTGGTTTACATAATTTATCGCATCTGCCAGTCCTTCCGCCCGTTTCTCGCTCATACGGATCCCGGAAAAGACCTTCACGCCCTCGATCTCATACACCGGATCGATGACGCCGGTACTCTCGGTAAAGACGAAGGTATTGCCAAAAGCCGTAAACTGCACCGTGCAGAGGAGCAGGAACGCACAGAGCACCGCTTTGGCGGAAAACAGCGGGATCAGGCGCACAAAGCGCCGTACAAACACAGGGATCCTTCCCTTGCCGCCGCCCATGCGGATGTCCGAGATCCCCGTCTCTCTCCTGCGGATAAAGATATAGATCTGCCACAGTCCGAAGGGGGCCACCAGGAACAGATTGTTCATGGCAGAGTACAGCCCGTTGTTGCTGCCGAGGGGCGTGATCAGGAGCAGGAACACACAGAGTGCGGAAATCAGCCGCTCTCCCGGGGTGCTCCAGGGGATCACCATCCGCAGCAGGCTGAACAGCAAAAACAACAGCAAAAGCACTCTCGCAGGCAGGCTGACGGAATCATAGCTGTAATACAGAGCGGAGGCAAAATGCCGCTCCGGCTCCCCGGAAAACAGCCAGATCACGGAAAAGACGCCAAGCAGGAGCCCGATGAGCTTGGAAAGGGCCGCCAGGGAAAAGCCCTCCTTGAAAGGCCAGATCTTCCCTTTGCGGGAGGTCTCCGGCATAAAGCGCCAGTCCAGGAGCTTGGCAGGGACGGCGATGAGGACCCCGGCAATGGCGAAAAAGGCGATGCGGGAAAGCCAGTAGCCGGCATCCCAGTACTCCCGGAACATGGTCCGGATCATGGAAAAAGCGGTGTAGTCGGAAGCGGATTCCGTCATGGCCAGCAGCTCGGAGATCCCGGAAAAATAAGCGGTCCTGCCGTAGACGATCCCCAATGCCACCAGACAGGCGGCGACAATGCCCACATACCCCATCAAAAACCAAAGGGTCCTGGCCAGGGTCTTCAGGAGCGCGTCCTTCCCGCCATCCAGATGCACCGCCACGCCATAGAGCCAGATGATGGCCAGCAGGGACAGCTCCGGAAGGTTGGAGAAGCGGACAAAGACATTGAGACCGATGCAGATCCCCGCCACCAGCAGGAGGGAATTGCGGTTCCGTTCCATGCCCACATACAGGTTGCGGCAGGCAATCAATAACAGTAGATATGTAAGATAGTTGTAGAGAAGCGCCGTGGGACACCAGCACAGATTCAGCGCAAAGAAGATCCCAAGGAATGTGATTACATGCGATATTTTAAGATGGACGGTGCAGAAGCGGTAGCTGATGACGGCGATGAGGCTGACGATGAGGGAGGTGTAGAGGTTCAGTCCCAGAATGGTCTCTCCCCCCGGAAGCAGGGTCATCAGATGTCCCACCAGCGTCGCCAGGTAGGTGGAGAATACCCACATACTGTCCACATGCTTCGTTCCCATGTAGAGGAAGTTTACATAATTATACCCGGTATCCATGAGGTCGCCGCCGACATGGATGTTCCGCAGGGGATAGAGCACGAGAAAGATTATGGCAACGCTTTCCAGCGCCCCCTTCCACTGGAGGGCGCTGAAATACCGCTGCCGGAAATCGGTCCTGTTCTCTTTTCCGCGCCGGTTGCTCTGGCTCATCGCTCTTTCTCCGTATCCTCAGCAAGCACCGCATCCACCTTCCAGATCCGATCCCGGAGGCCGCGAAATACCGGTGTTTTCAGCAATAACATCTGTAATCCGTTCTGCAGCAGACTCCGCAGATAATCTGCCAGAACGCCGAGTATAAACATGACGCATACCGCAGCGAGCACATGCAGCAGCAGGGAAAGGACGCCCCCCACCCGGCCGCTACCCAAAAGGGGCTGCCACAGATACCGCAATCCCACATTCTCCTGCAGCAGATAGACCCCCAGCGTGTAGGGCGCTACCTTCCCCAGGAACTTCGTCGCCGGTCCTTCCAGATGCAGGAAGACCCCGAACAGTCCCAGGGCTGCCGCCACCACCGTCAGCTGGTTATAGTCCAGGCTCTGGCTGATGAGTGCCCCGCAGGCGCCGGTTTTCCGGTACACAAACCACAGGCCGTACACCCTCCCGAAGGTCAGCAGGCACCCCGCCACGTAGAGGATGAGACAGGTGCTGCGCTTTTTCAGAAAGGCCCAGTCCCGCTTTCTCGCATAGGCCCCCAGCAAAAAGACGGTAAAGTACCAGGTCCAGTCATAGCCGTCGGTGGTGATCTCCAGGTAGAAGGGAAGGAGGGTCTTCAGAATGCAATGGAACAGCAGCATCCCCGCCAGGACCACGCCGGTCTGCTCCGCGGAAAGGCGGCGCAGGGCAGCTCCCACCAGGGGCATCACCAGATAAAACAGGAAATAGGCCGTCATAAACCAGTAATGGCCCATGACCACCGGAAAGAACAGAGTCAGGAAATAGTGCAGGGTAAGCCCCCCTGCGGGAACCGCACCAAAGGCCGCACACAGCAGACCCACGATGACGGAAAAGAGATAAAAACGGATGTAGAGCTTTACCAGACGGGACAGCTTTACGGGGCCGGTGCCCTGAAAATAGCCCGAAAGGAGGATGTAACAATTCACCGCCACGATGGCAAAGGACTCCAGCAGATAGGCGAAGGTGCCGGTGGCTTCGGGGGTATAGCCCTCCGCTGCCAGGGAAGGCAGGAGGCCTCCCTTGCCCAGGTAGTGGAGCACGGTCACCAGGAGCATGGCGACACAGCGCAGGGCCTCGGGGCCGGACAGTCGTTCATTGCTTTTCTTTGCTTCTCCAGCGGTTTTCATCATTTCGGTGAATCCCTCTTAAATCAGTTTCTGCTTCTTCTTATTCATCATCAGGAGTGATGCGATGCAAAGGACCATAAACACAAAGATCAGCGGCCATGCAGGGACCCGGACACCTTTCAGGAGGTAGGTCAGGAGGTAGGACAGCACATTGGCTCCCATATGCATCAGGAGCGGCGCCTTAAAGCTGCCGAAATACTCATATCCGTAGCAGAGGAGCATTCCCATGAGGAAGGCGTAGCTTCCCTGGACAGCGTTGCCGTGATAAAAGGCAAAGAGCAGGGAGGATATGATGAGCGCTGGCCGGATGGCCGTCAGCTCCCGGAGGTAATTGTAGATCAGCCCCCGGAACAAAAGCTCCTCGGAAATAGGGGAGATGATACCGTACACGAAAAGCCCCATGACGAGATGGCAGGAATACTGGACGGAAGCCACCTGTGCATAGTCTTCCGCCTCCGTCAGCCCCAGCTGCATCACCAGGAGATTCAGTCCCAGCACGGCACCCACCACCGCCGTTCCCATGAGGAGCCAGGAGATCTTCGGCTCTTTGGTCAAGTGGGTCAGACGCCTCCTTTCCTCCCCCCGCTGCACCATTTTCCGGGCATTTTTCAGGATACTGAGGCCCGCCACCAGGAAAGCAAAGGCGGTCACGATGGCTGTGGCATCTCCGCCGGTCACCAGCTCTCCGTCCTCTCCCAGGGTAAAGAAAAAGTCGCTTAAGGCAGCCGGCATTTTCGGCTGCAGGAGCACCAGAAGGACCGTCAGGGCGTAGGCACCGATAGAGCGCACCACCACATACATCAGGAAAAAGTAGACGATCCGCCAGAGGTCACCCCCCTGGAAATTGTACTTTCCGTCGCCCTTCGTAACGACGCCGGCTTTTTTCTGCTCTTCCTCCAGCTCCCGGACCTCCCGCATGAGGAAGACCCGGAGCTCCTCCACGGAGCGGACGATGTAATCGGCCTTCGCCTCTTTCAGCTCCTCCATGGAACCGTAACCGTAGGTAACGCCCACCGCTTCGATCCGCAGGCTGTGGGCTCCCTCGATGTCGTGCATCCGGTCTCCTACCATGAAGACCTTGTCAAACTCGATGGGCCGACCGTCGAAGAGGCGGCGAAGCGCCTCCAGGATGACCTCGCTCTTGCTCTCCCTGGTGCCGTCCAGATTGCTGCCCACCACCACTTCGAAATAATCCCGTAGCTTGAAATGCTTCAGGATCTTCTCCACGAAGGGCTCGGGCTTGCTGGATGCCACTGCCAGGTGCATGCCCGCATTTTTCAGGGAGCGGAGCATGTTGTGGATCCCGGGATAGAGCTCATTTTCAAACATGCCCGTGGGCACGAAACGCTCTCTGTAGATCTCTATGGCCTTCCGGGCATCCTCCTCGGAAAAGCCGTAGTACTTCTGAAAACTCTCCCCCAGAGGGGGACCGATAAAGCACTCCAGCCGGTCCAGATCCGGCTCCTCGATCCCGAAGGCCTTCAGGGCGTGCTGCACACAGGTGCAGATCCCCTCTTTGGGATCCGTGAGGGTGCCGTCCAGGTCAAACAGAAAATAGGTCTTCAATGGATAATCTCCTTAATAGCTGTTGATGGCGTCTCCGGAGCCATCGGTTTTGATCACCTTCAGAATACGGACCTCATATTGATAATCCGCATCCACCTTCACCGTTACCACATCCCCTGTTTTCCGCCCCATGAGGGCCTTCCCCAGGGGAGATTCCGGGGTGATGCGGTTTTCCAGGGAATCCGCCCGGACCGTGGTGACGATCTTGCACTGCTCGACCTCGCCGTCCTCCAGATACTCGATCTCCACCGTGTTGTCGATGCTCACGATCCCCTCGGCGGTATTGCTTTTGATCACCGTTGCTGTGGCGATCATCTTCTCCAGATAGCGGATCCTGCTCTCGTTTTTGTTCTTAAACCGCTTCGCGGCATAGTATTCGAAATTCTCGGACCGGTCCCCCTGCTCGCTGGCTGCCTTCAGGTCCTCCAGGGCCTTGGGCCGCACCTCGAACTTGCGGTAATCGATCTCTTCCTGCATTTTACGGATGTCTTCTTCCGTCAGCTTATCAAACATATCAGCCGGCCTCCCCGGATATCATCGGATCAGAGAAACAGTCAAAAGCGACGCCAGAAGCTGCAGCGCAGCAAATCGCACCAGAACCTGCGATCCCTCCCAGTGGAGATTCTTCCGCGCATGGTCGTGGAGCGGCGTCTTGATGCGGTTCATGAAGTTCTTCTTTTTCGTCAGGCGGATCACGGTGATCTTAAAGAGCCCCAGACCGCCGTCCAGAATGATCACCAGCGCAAAGGACAGGTACAGCAGGGGCGATCCGCACATAAGGGCCGCCAGCGCGATGAAATACCCGATGGCTCTGGAACCCGCATCTCCCATGAGCGCGGTGCTGGGGGGCGCATTGTACCAGAGGTACGCCGCCAGAGCCGCCACGAACAGCAGAATGTGAGGGCCGAACTCCGTCCCCACACCCCGGGCCGTGATCACTGCGTAGAAGGAAAAAAGAGTGATGATGGAGAGGGTGGCGGAAAGAGAATCCACGCCGTCAGTGCAGTTGGTCACATTGATGGAGCCCCATACCAGGGCGATGATCAGCAGTGCGTAGAGCCACACGGGAACGGTGACGTCCAGCTGCAGATAAGCCAGCCTGAATACGGGAGGATGGAAATAAAGGTACACGCCTGCGGTACCGCCTGCCACCACCAGGTCCAGGAGTCCTTTGATGGTCCTGCCCCAGGGGGTCTTGGCCGCGTCATCCAGGAAGCCCGTGAGCCTGCAAAAGAGCAGGAGCACCAGATACAGTGCCATCTCTATGCTTATGGGGGCCAGGAGCAGCGCCGTGATCACAAAAACAGTAACAAAGATCATGCCCACGCCGGTGGCCTTGCCTTTGGAGACCGCTCCTTCCACTGCCAGGGCCTTCCCGTGGTCGCGGGGCATTTTCGGCATGCACTTTTCAATGGCAAAATACGTGGCAAAAAATGCGATCAGGATCCCCAAAGGCAAAAATGCCGGTGCTAAACTCTGCGGTATGACTTTTAAGAGCATAAATGAACTTCTCCCATCTTCCCAAAGAGTCCCGGCAGGGAGCCTGCCGGGACACCTGGTTCTACTATTGGCAAAACCCGTTAAAACAGCTTCTTCACGGCGTCCACGATGCCGGATGCCGAATCCTTGGCCAGGGCAGCCTTAACCCCCTTGGCAACCTCGTCCTCCACGCCGTTCGGAATGTCGATCCCCGAGATTCCCTCGATGGTCTTCACCGGATCACTCTTGAAGCTCTTCAGCAGATCCGGATTCGCCTGAAGCTTCTTCACGATCTGTTCCACAATGGACTTGATATCGCTCATCCCCAAATCCTCCTTCCGGCATTTGTTCCTGCAAATGCCAACACAGACAGTATACCCCAAAATGTCGGATTTGGCGATAGAAAAATGGGTTGCGACGGTCTGTAAAAGGGCGTTGTAAATCTGTGCTTGTGCAGGGGAAAAATCCGTGCTATAATCTCAAAGTGCTTTGGGATCATAGCTCAGCTGGGATGAGCGTCCGCTTGACGTGCGGGAGGTCACAGGTTCGAACCCTGTTGGTCCCACGAAGACAAAAACTCCGAAATCCATTGGGATTCCGGAGTTTTTCTTTTTTCTGATCTACTGAACTCACAGGGCCTCTGCTTTTGACAGCCGGCCGAAGACTCTCACGCGTCAAAGGAGATGTGCAGGCAGGGGTTCTCCTCGCTTGCCCTCGCGCACATCTTTTTAAAGCTGCGGGCGAACTTCCCCATCACCGCTTCCGCTTCCGCGCCGCCGGTAAAGGTGATCTCGGTCTCTTCGGAGATCTCCGTAAACACATCAAAGAGCGCATCCAGGTTGTTCCCGAAATAATCGGGAAACGCAATGTACTCCGCCAGGAGCTGATACAGATCGTCCGCTCCGTAAACATCCTTCAGATCAATGGTTGCTTTCATATTCAGTCCTCATCTCCGTACAAAAGTGTGAAGGTCTCGTAATGGTCCTCCGTGTAATAGATCAGGCCGTCATTGCTGTAAACGATGCGCTTGGGTCCGCGGCTGTCCGCTCCCAGGGTATCGATGTCGCACTCGTGGTACTCACGCCCGCTTTTCTCCGGGAGATTCCCCTCGTAATTGCCGAAATAGTCGCCGCCGATGCACTTTCCGGGGGCGTAGGGCTCCAGGGAGCCGCCCTCCCATCCCAGGGCTTTTGCTTCCTTCTTGGTGATGAAGTTCCCGGGGAGCTTGCCGTAGGTGTGAAGGTACAGAGCCACGTCCTCTTTGGAGGTGTAGACCCCGTCTTCCGCAATGTCCGTGTTATGCGGCGTTTCGATGCCCGCGTCCTTCAGGATATCCTGGAACTTGGAGGCGGTATCGGACATGGCGTCCTTCGCCTGGTCCAGGGCTTCGCCCTTGATCTCCTCCGCGGATTCCTTCGCCTGCTGGGCCGCTTCCTCAGCCGCCTGTTCCGCCGCTTCCCGGAAGGCATCCACCACGTCACCCTTGCTGTTGTTCAGGGAATCCTTCCCGGCATCCATCGCAGCATCCGCCGCCTGGGAGGCCGCATCCTTCAGGGCCTGGGTAGCGGGATCATCCGAGCAGGCCGTCAGGGACAGCACCAGGACCGCAGCAAGAAGCAGACAGGTCATTCGTTTCAAAATCCGTTTTTTCATCTTCCTTCACTCCTCATTTCAAAGGACAGATCAGCCGTTCCCCTC